>CAXUDN010000117.1:0-11335 GCA_964249715.1 uncultured Acidobacteriaceae bacterium | reverse complement strand
CTAGCTCTAGAGAAGCACCTTGGGATTGCGATCCGGTCAGTTACCCGCATTAAAGATGTCTATGTCGTCACGGTAGCTGATTCTCAGAAATTGCATTCGCAGAAAGCTTCATTTGGTGGCGGCTTCTCCAGCACAAGCACAGAGTTTGCTCTACATCCATCCGAAGCAAACAGCTTGGATCAGCGCGCACTGGCGCAACTGATGCAGGCGAGGCTCGAGGAGAAACGCAGACAAACCGGAATCGGGCTGGATTCGATCGACATGGAGGGTGAAGTTGATGATCTGTGTCGAATGTTGGAAGCGGGCGTGCAACGTCCTGTTCTTGATCGAACCGGTTATCAAGGGCACGTAAGCATATCGATCCGGCGCAATGGATCAGATCGGACCGGATTCTTCGACAAGATCAGGACGATCTACGGCTTAGCCATCATGCCAGCGAAGGCGGAGGTCGAACATTTGGTCGTCAGCGGGGGAACACCGAAGCATTAATCCTGCTTAACGCGCACCTCGTCAGTCGAGGGCCGGGACTCGCATCCGGCAGCCCGCGTACGACTACCAGACCCGAAAAGTACCCCTAACCATCACCCCACCTCCCTTTCCAACCCCAGAAACCTCTCCCAAACCCCCTCCGTCACCTCAACCCCCTCCCGCAAACTCCTCTCCCGCACCCGCAGCGTTTCCTCCCCCGGATACCGCGGCCTCCTCCCCTCGACAACCGGCTCCGCCACCCACAAAGCCGCCACACATCCTTCCGCCATCCGCTCCATCTCCTCCAAACTCCCCACCGCCTCCGGACTCACCGCCAAAAACACCTGACTCAACCCCACCTCCCGCAGCGCATCCGCCTCAATCTCATGCGTAGCCCTTCCCCCACTCAACATCGCCCCCAACAAATCCAAGGCAAACGCCAGCCCCGACCCCTTCCAGAACCCCACCGGCAAAGCCCGCCCCGTCCGCTCGATCACCCCCGCGTCCCGCGTCAACTTCCCCGCCTCGTCGAACCCACCCGGCACCGGCAGAAGTTCTCCCCGCTCCCGGTACTTCGCCAGCGCACCATACGAGAACTGACTCATCGCCATATCCAGCACCACCGCCCCCGTCGCCCGCGGCGCCGCCACCACCAGCGGGTTATTCCCCAGTACCGGCCCCATCGCCCCCCACGCCGGAAGATTCGGCATGGTATTCGTCCAGGCCAGCAGCCCAAACCCAGCCTCCGCCGCCTGCCACCCATACGTTCCACCCCGCATCCAGTGCGTGGTGTCCCCCAGCGCCACGCACCCGATCCCAAACTCGCGCGCCAGGTGCATCGCCCGATCGCACATCGCATACGCAGCCAGATTCCCCGGCCCCCGATGCCCCGTCCACCGCTCCAGCGCCCCGGCAGCCACTACCCGCTCCGGCTCCGCGGTCACTTCCACCCCGCCTGACCGCACCATCTCCGCAAACCGAGGCAGCCGCGCTATCCCATGCGTCGTCACGCCATCGCGATCGGCCTCGGCCGTCAGCCGCGCACCCAGCGCCGCACGCTCGGGCGCCAGCCCCAAGCTCAGCAGGATCCGTTCCGCCCGCTCCCGCACTTCCTCAAACGCAATACGCACGCTCGCCAGTTTAGCCCTGGCGGCGTACCCAGTTCGTTAACCCACGCCTCAAACTCGCCAACAAAACATGAACTATCTTCAAGTACCTGCAAATGGCAGTTAAACCGTTGCCCAATCCGGGTATCTTCCATGTAACCGCTTACCCCCCGCGCGGTTTCGCCTCCACCTTTTTACCTAGCTGTAATTCCACCCGAGGCACGTTGTAGAGCTTTCTCTCCGCGTGATACAAAACTCTGGCTACAAAGCAAGCGTTTTCTGCGTGGCGAAACAGCCCGGCAAGATAGCCGGCCGCTGTGAAAGCCCGCACATCGACGCTCAATCGAGAGCGCATTCGAGCACCCACAGGTGTGGAAGCGCCTCCCCGCGGAACGACCAAGGCAACATTTGCAAGGAGAATCAAAGATGTTTCATTTCCACAACGAGCGGAATCGCTGGTCCGGGGCCCGTGTGCGCTGCGCGCTCGCCGCCCCCGCGCTCCTGCTGAGCAGCGGCATGATCCACGCTCAGCTCGCCACCGCCGACATCCTCGGCACGGTCACCGACGCCACTGGCGCCATCATCCCCAACGCCACCGTCACGCTGGTCAACAACGGAACCCACGAAAAACGCACCACCACCAGCTCCGGCTCGGGCGACTACACCTTCTCGCTCCTCCCCGTCGGCTCCTACACCGTCACCGTCAACTCCTCCGGGTTCAAGACCTCCGCAGTGGCCAACCTCTCCATCGAAGCCGGTGACCGCGCCCGCGCCGACGTCAAACTCACCGCCGGTTCCGTCGGTGAAACCATCTCCGTCGAAGCCACCACCCCCCTGCTCCAGGCCGACAACGCCACCGTCAGCTCCACCGTCACCGCGCAAGCCGTGCAGGACCTTCCCCTCAACGGCCGCAACTTCGTTCAACTCGTCCAGATCGTCCCCGGCGCCAATGAGGGTCCCGGCAACGGTCTCACCAGCGGCGGCCGCCCGGATGATCGCCGTCAAACTTCCGGCTTCTCCGTCAACGGCCAGGACAACGTCCTGAATGACTTCACCATTGACGGCATCGACGACAACGAGCGCATCATCGGCGCCATCGGTGTCCGTCCCGACGTCGAAGGCATCAACGAGATCACCATCCAGACCAACAGCTACGCGCCCGAAGCCGGCCGCACAGCCGGCGGCGTCGTCTCCATCATCACCAAAACCGGCAGCAACACCTTCCACGGCTCGGCCTACGAGTTCTTCCGCAACGACATCCTCGATGCCCGCAACGTCCTCCAGACGACCGGCCGTAAACCTGAGCTTCGCCAGAACCAATTCGGCGGCAGCATCGGCGGTCCCATCTTCAAGGACCGCACCTTCTTCTTCGGCGACTACGAAGGCCTTCGTCTCGTCAGCGGTACCACTTTCACCAACACCGTTCCCAACATCAACGAGTACAACGACATCAACAGCCTCAACGGCGGCAGCCCCCAGGCTCTCATCAACGCCGGCAACGGCACCGCAGGCCTCAAGCCCGACACCATCGCCCTAAACTACCTCAAGCTCTTCCCCGCTCCCAACACCCCCGGCTGCCAGACTCCAACTCCCGTGCAACCGGTCAACTGCCTCACGAATAACTACATCATCAGCCCAAGTTCGACGCAGACCAGCAACACCTTCGACGTTCGCGTCGACCACCACTTCAACGCCAACAACCTGTTCTTCGGTCGCTACGACTACAACAAGGTCGACAGCGTCATTCCACCAGGTCTTGGCGTTGTAAACGGCCTCCAGATCAGCGGCGGACGCTACAACTTCTCCGGTCCAGCCACCGACTACGCCAGCCAGCTGGGTCTCGGCTACACCCACATCTTCACGCCGCGGCTCGTGCTCGATCTCCGCGCCGCTTACACCCGCATCAACAACCTGTCTCTCCCGCTCAACTACGGCGCGAACGCCGACACTACCGTCGGCTTTCAATCCAACATGAATTTCAACGCCACCTCCAACGAGCTCACACCGATCGCCTTCGGCGGCTTCAACGACATCGGCGACGGCGCCTACGTTCCGCTTCAGGACATTGACAACACCTTCCAGTACCTCGGCACCGTCAGCTATACCCTCGGCAACCACAACATCCGCGCGGGCGTCAGCTACATCCGCCGCCAGGCCCGCAACCTCCAGAGCGCCTTCCCCGCTGGCCAGTACGGTTTCGGTCTCACTACCGACAACGTCGCCAGCACCATCGCCAACTCCACCCAGCTCCAGAACGACAACATCCTCGCCTCCAGCCTGGTCGGCGCCTTCAGTTCCGACAGCCGTAACTACGACATCAACACCCCCGACTACCGCACTTACGAGCCCAGCGGCTTCATCCAGGATCAGTGGAAGGCCACGCCCAAACTCACTGTGCTCTACGGCGTCCGTTATGACGTCTTCACCCCCTTCACTGAAGCGCACAACAATATCGCCAATTTCGACTACAACCTCGCCCGCACCCTCACCCCATCCACCATCGGGGAAGCTCTCGAGGTCGCCGGCGTCAACGGTGTAAGCAGCACAGCAGGCATCCAGACCGACTACTCCAACGCCGCACCCCGCGTCGGCTTCGCCTACTCTGTCACACCCTCTACAGTCGTCCGCGGCGGTTACGGCCTCAGCTATTTCCCAGGCAATTACACCTCCAACTTCGACTTGAAAAACGCCCCCTTCGTCTCGGTCTTTTCCCCCAACTGCCTCTCGGCCTTGGCCTACGGCATCGAGACCAACCTGCCCGGCTACGGCGCTCCTGGCACCACCGTCGGTGCGCTTTCCGCCTCTTCCATCAATCAGCCCTGCGGCACCGGCACCGGTTCAGCCGCTGGCGCTCCGGCCACCTTTGACGCGGGTCTTCCTTTACCCGCGCCGCAAACCATCAACAGCAGCGGACTTTCCTTCATCGCGGAAGACCCCAAGTTCCGCTCCGCCGTCATTCAGCAGTACAACCTGCAGATTGAGCAGCAGTTCGGCGCCAACGTCTTCCAGATCGGCTTTGTCGGCAACAAGGGTTCCCACCTGCCGCAAACCATCAACGACATCAACGTCCCTCTGCCCGGCAACTCCACTTCGTCCGGCACCGCATCCTCCGTTCGCCCGCTCAGTGTCGCTCTGCCGAAGCTCAGCAGCGTAGGCTTCGGCGTCAGCGAAGGCATCTCCAACTACAACGCGCTCCAAACCTCCATCCAGCGTCGCTTCAGCGCAGGTCTGTCCCTTGACGCCAACTACACCTGGGGCAAGGCCATGAGCAATAACGTCGGCTTCTCCGAAGAAGGCGATCAGGGCGCCTACAACGCCAATCCCTACAACACCCACAACGACTACGGTGTCGCCGAAAACGATATTGCCAATCGCTTCGCCCTCTCCGTCAACTACCAGTTCCAGTACGGCAAAAACTGGCACGGCATCGAGAAGCAGGCCCTCGCCGGGTGGGAAGTCAACTCCATCGTCGTCTGGCAGAGCGGCAAGCCCATCACCATCATCAACGGCGGTAGCGGCGGTTCCACCAGCGATCAACTCGCCGGGGATCCCGGCGTCTACGGCAACCGCGCCACTCCCATCAACAACGGTGGCAACGATCGTCCCAACATCGTCGGCGACGCGCGCGGGCCTCAGACGCTCGGCGAGTGGTTCAACACCGCTGCCTTCCAACCTCAACCCCTCGGCACCATCGGCAACGAAGTCCGCAACTCACTCTTCGGACCCCGCTTCCGTCACGTCGACCTCTCCCTGTTCAAAGACTTCCCGGTCACGGAACGCGTAACCCTTCAGTTCCGCGCCGAAGCCTTCGATGTCTCCAACACGCCCAACTACTACATCCCCAACAACAACCCCAGCAACCTGCAACTCGGCAGCTCCAACTTCGGTCAGGTCACCAATTTCGACCCGAACTACGTTCCCCGCCAGTTCCAGTTCGCCCTCAAAGCCCAGTTCTAAACCATCCCCAAACGCACCAACAACAACGGCGCATCCTCCCCAGGGTGCGCCGTTCTCTTTTGCCCCCTGGAGCTGTTTTCGCAGCGGTAAAACCGTCATCTCGACCAGGACAAAGAGCTTTACCCCCTGCGCAGTGGAGAGACCCGCGTTGAGCTGGTAACGCAGCGAGAGGCAAACCTTCAGTTCTTCCCTCCTCCTGCTCGCCTTGACACCCATAGCATGTCCCAAGCTACCCTCCTATCCAGCCTGACCACCATCTCCCCACCCCCGGAGCCGTAGCGCATGCCCCTCACCGCCGCCGCCGAGGACTTCACCACCACCACCGCCCCCGGCAACCCCAACATCCGCTGGTTCGTCTGCTTCCTTCTCTTCCTCGCCACCACCATCAACTACATGGACCGCTCGGTCCTCTCGCTCATCGAGCCCCTCCTCCACCTCCCCTTCATGGGCTGGATCCCCGGCCTCGACGCCAAATTCCAGGTCGCCTACCACCTCAACTACGGCCACATCGTCGAGTGCTTTCAGATCGCCTACGCCGCCGGCTTCCTCATCGCCGCCCCCCTGATCGACCGCTTCGGCACCCGCAAGGGCTACGCCCTCGCCATCTGCATCTGGGCCGCCAGTTCCCTCAGCCACTCCCTCGTCGGCTCCGTCGCCGGCTTCTGCATCGCCCGCGCCTTCCTCGGCCTCGGCGAGTCCGGCAACTTCCCCGCCGCCATCAAGGCCACCACCGAGTGGTTCCCCACCACCGAGCGCGCCCTCGCTACCGGCATCTTCAACTCCGGCGCCAACGCCGCCTTCTTCATCGCCCCCGCTCTCATCCCGGTCGTCACCATTCGCTACGGCTGGCGCGCCGCCTTCCTCTGCACCGGCTCCCTGGGCATCCTCTGGCTCGTCCTCTGGCTCCTCTTCCCCTACAACCGCCTCCGCCGCTCCGGCTCCACCACGCAGGAAAATCTCAGCCACGTCCTCCCCCGCGTCACCGGCTGGCCCCTCTATCGCAGCATCCTGCAGAACCGCGGCCTCTACGCCTTCGCCCTCGGCAAAGGCCTCACCGACCCCGTCTGGTGGTTCTACCTCTTCTACCTCCCCATGTTTCTCCACGACAACTACGGCCTCGAGCTCAAAGCCGCCTACTGGCCCATCGTCATCGTCTACGCCGTTTCATCGGTAGGCAGCATCGGCGGCGGCGCGCTCTCCGGCGCCATCATAAAACGCGGCGGCACCGTCAACACCGGCCGCAAGCTCACCATGCTGCTCCTGGCCGTCTGTGTCCTGCCCCTCGTCTTCGTCCCCCGCATGCACACCCTCTTCCCCACCAACCCCTGGCCAGCCGTCGCCCTCATCGCCCTCGCCGCCGCCGCCCACCAGGGCTGGTCCGCCAACCTCTACTCCACCGTCACCGACATGTTCCCCTCCACCTCCGTCGGCACTGTCATCGGCTGGGGCGGCGCCGTAGGCTCCGCCGGCGGAGCCCTCTTCACCTGGCTCGTCAGCCACACCTTCGCCCTCCACCCCCTACCCATCTTCATCCTCGCCGCCACCGCTTATCTCCTCGCCCTCGCCCTCTTCCATCTCCTCGTCCCCCACCTCGGCGCCCCGTCCACCCCCGACATCCCCATCGGCGTCACGTAAAGCACAACCGCACCGCTTCTTGCCTTTCTCTCTCGTCATTCTCCGAACGGAGAACCTGCTCTCGGCTTTGCTTTTCTTGTTGTCATTCCCGCAGGGAATCTGCTTTATGCTCGGGTCGGCGCTCCAATCTGCTAACTCAACCGAAGCACAGCGAATTGGAGAGAATCGCGGCCTGCCCGCCCATCTACGGACTTGGAGGAACTGGCACTCCGCATGGGTTCCGACAGCTGCGGCATGGGAAGTTGCCACGTTGATGCGTCAGGAGAGAGCAAACGCCTCCATAGTCAGTATGCGGCGATCAACCCTGCTACTCCATAGAGAGCGCCTTCTGATGGGTAAGTCCCCTTAACGGCAGCGTTCGACGCAGAGAAGGGACAGTGCGAAAGGGTAAATGCAACGCTCAAAGACGAACGACAGTGAAAACGGTAATGTCATCTGCCTGCGGCTTTCCTTTGCCAAATAGACACGCAGCCTCGGCGATAGTCGAGGCGGGCTGTCGGCTCATGGCCTTCGTTCGTTCGAAACCGAAGAGTTCGCCGTCTGTTGCGCAAGTGGCTTCTACAATGCCGTCTGATACAAAGGTCAACTGCATTCCCAGTGGGAGGACGTATTCAGTCTCCTCGTAAAGAACATCAGCCACGAGACCCAACGGCAGACCGGGCAGCGTGGGAATCTCTTCGCCATTGCAATACGGCGCAGGATTACCGGCATTCGCAATCCTTATCCTGCCGTCCTGTTCGATCAGTGCGGCACAGCATGTGGCAAACCCGGCCACGTGGCCGAAGAGCATCCGATTAACATTAGCCAGTAACTCGGCTGGATTCCTGGAAGGTTTCATCCGAAGGCCACCGATGATCGTAGACACAACCATTGCCGCCTGAAGCCCCTTGCCGCTCACGTCTCCCATGATGGCCAGCAAGCCTTCATCTCCAGACGCACTTGGGGCATTCAGCACTAAAAAGAAATCCCCGCCGACTTGACGGGACGGGAGATACACGCTTTCTGTGACGAACCCTGGTGTAGATGCTTGAGTGGTTGGGATGAGAAGCTTCTGTACGGCCCGCGCCGCTTCCAGTTCCGCCGCGGCGACCTCCTCATCCTTGCTGACGCGAATGAAGCGATAAAGCACTACAGCAAGCAATCCTGCTATGACAAATGCTGTCCCCACGTCATACAAGTTGAACCCGACGCCGCCAACGGTCCAGTTGACGTACAGGCTCATCAGGAGGGGCATACCGATTGCGGGCGGCAGAACCACCGCAATCTGCAGCAACAGGACCGAACACGGATGGAAGATCATCGGTAGCAGGAAACCGCATTCTGTATTGCCCCTCCTGTAAGCGGAAACGAGCAAATAGCTCATCTCCAGTAGCCATAGGGCACTGGACGACGGGATCGCAACGTCTTGAGGACCATAGATGCGCAAGGCAAAGAGCAAAGGCCAGACAAGACTCGCGGCTTCTACGAAGCGCAGCATCCACCCACCGCGTTTTCCCGCGATCGCCGCGATAAATTCGAGTGATGCAATGACCATGCCCGCAAACATAAACTCCGGAACATCCTGAGCCCAATGCGCAGCCGGTAAAGCTCCGTCCGAGATCGCCAACACCGTCACGGTATGCGCTCCAAGCAGAAGGCAGAAGATTGCCACCCAAAGGTATTCGGGATGGTTCCGTTGCGCGAACGACAACACCAGTGCAAACAGGACAAATGCAAGCAGAACGCCGCTGAGCACTAACTCCGACGCCTGAAAAGTCGCCAGGACACGGTAGTATGCGAGTTCGTTGCTGTCTTCCATCGCTTGGCGCGGACCGATGGTAATTCTTCCGATCGGTACACCATGGAGCAGTTGCCGCTTTGGATCGACCATATGAATACTGAGGGCGATCTCGCTCGCTTGCGGAAGAGCGATGACTTGCGAATGTCCGAGGTATGACATCCTTCCGAAGCTTCTAGTTGCCCCTATAACTTTGCCATTGGCGAACATCGCATACGTCATATCGCCAGCCATGACCGTGATGGCCAGCGCAGGTCCCGGGTTGAGCACCCTCAGATGCAGCCTCACCCAATCACGTCCATCGGGGGCATTGGGCGCGTGTTCATCGGCAAGGGTTCCGCTGCCAGGGCTGATCAGTGGCCACTTAGAATCGTCCAATTGCGCCTGCGAAAAGCGAGGGTCATCATCAGGGGAAAAGCGCCACTTCACATCGAGCACCGTGACCGCGTTTAGGCGTGCTGCATCGACGGTTACCGAACCGGGGCCGGAGGATAGGATCGCCGCAGCCTGTGCCCCCGCCGGTGCAACCAGGCCCATCGCCCACGCGATTAGCAGCCCCAATCGTAGCGCTTGTCTCACCTTGTCGCTCTCGCAATCATGCGCTGTCAGGTCAAGTCCCGGTAGACCGCAAGTGTACTGCATGAGCCGGGCGGTATAGGTGGCCCAGATGTAGCGGGTCGCAGCCTAATGACCTTCATGCCTCACAAACGTGCTGAGCGGAAACTCGCGGCTCCTGAAAGAAATCTTGAGATCCCCTAGCGTAGCTGATCATCGGGCGCGGGCTTCAGCCGTGCCAAACAGTTCGCGGACAGCTTGAGCAGGCAGCTCGAACACCTCCGCGGTCTCATCCGCAGGCAGGCCCGCCTTGGTCATGCTCCACGATGGCATCCGCTGGTATGCGGTTCCCCTTCAGTACCGGCGTCCTGCTCAACTTGCGCGGGTTGATCTTTACCAGCGGGCAATCTTTCTAGTCCACGACGAGGCTTTCCCAAGCTTGTGCCAAAACGGGAGCATAAGTCTCTTTGAAGCCGCGCCACAATCTCGTCACCGCAGCCCAATCGCACCCTCACCACCAAAACCGAACAAACTTCGCCCTCAGAAAACCCGATGCCCAAAAGTGGTGCAACTCGAAAGGGGGTGCTTGCGACGGAAGTACCCACCTAAGTCCTGTACCCAACGTACTTTGGACTTGAAGTACGGGGGGAAGGGGTACCCACGGAGCATCTACACTTGTCCGTAAGCCCCATGAAGATCACCAACGCCCGCCTCATCATCTGCAGCCCCGACCGCAACTTCGTCACCCTCAAGATCGAAACCGACCAAGGCCTCTACGGCCTCGGCGACGCCACCCTCAACGGCCGCGAACTCGCCGTCGCCAGCTACCTCTCCGAGCACGTCCTCCCCTGCCTCATCGGCCGCGACCCCGCCAACATCGAAGACATCTGGCAGTACCTCTACCGCGGAGCCTACTGGCGCCGCGGCCCCGTCACCATGACCGCCATCGCCGCCGTCGACATGGCCCTCTGGGACATCAAAGGCAAGGCCCTCAACACCCCCGTCTACAACCTCCTCGGCGGCAAATCCCGCCAGGGCTGCCTCGTCTACACCCACGCCAACGGCCGCGACATAGAAGAAGCCCTCGACAGCGTCCGCCAGCACATGGCCGAAGGCTACCTCGCCGTCCGCGCCCAGGCCGGCGTCCCCGGCGTCACCTCCAGCTACGGCGTCCCCAAAGCCGGCAAGCCCTATGAACCCGCGGAGCGAGGCTTGCCGAGCGAGTCCCTCTGGTCCACCGAGCGCTACCTCAACTTCGCCCCCAAGCTCTTCGACCGCCTCCGCGTCGAACTAGGCCCCGATGTCCACCTCCTCCACGACGTCCACCACCGCCTCACTCCCATTGAAGCCGCCCGCCTCGGCAAAGCGCTCGAACCCTTCCACCTCTTCTGGCTAGAAGACCCCACCCCCGCCGAAAACCAGGAAGCCTTCCGCCTCATCCGCCAACACACCACCACGCCGATAGCGGTCGGCGAAGTCTTCAACTCCGTCTGGGACGCCCACGACCTCATCCGCAACCAGTGGATCGACTACATACGCATGACCGTCGTTCACGGCGGCGGCATCAACCACGCCAAAAAGACCGCCGACTTCGCCGCCCTCTACGGGGTTCGAACCGGCTACCACGGCGCCACCGACCTCAGCCCCATCACCATGGCCGCCCACCTCCACCTCGGCCTCGCCCTCCACAACTTCGGCATCCAGGAGCACATGCACCACAGCAAGCTCACCGACGAAGTCTTTCCCCACCACTACACCTTCGAAGCCGGCACCATGCACCCCGGCAACGCCCCCGGCCTCGGCGTAGACATAGACGAAACCCTAGCCGCCAAACACC
>CAXUDN010000116.1:0-11554 GCA_964249715.1 uncultured Acidobacteriaceae bacterium | reverse complement strand
AGCAGCGTAGGGCTTTGTAGGCGGATTAGAGACCGCCTACACCTTGCCTGTGGGCTTGTGGAACCTTCTCCAGGGCGTCCCAAGCGCAGAGTCAAGTCTATAAGCTAGCTCGCCTGTCAGACGGCCGGTGGGCGCTCTATAGGGCAAGCTTCAAAGCACGGCGTAACAGGTCCATGACGAGCAGCAGGATGGTCACGCCCTTAAGGCGCGGCAGCCACCCCCTGAAAAGCACGTGCCTGGCTCGCGAAATCCAAGAGTTAACGAACTGCGAGTCGCATAGGCTTCCGCCAGTTCATCTGCGAAGTTTGCGCTACCGTCATGACGTTCCTGGGCTAGCCTCGACTGAGCGCCAAGCGCGCTTAGGAGGCGTTACCGTGAAGAAGTCCCTTACGCTGTTTGTGTCGATGTTCCTTCTGTTGTTGCCGAGCGCTACTGGGTCTGCGCAAGTTAAGGCCAACTCGGTCGGTGGAGCCAACCCCCGTCCCCAATCCGTCGGGGGAGCCAATCCTCGGCCCACAGGCACTTCAACCACTTCTGGAACCCTCGCGACCGTGTTGCTGGTACTCAGCACTCTCTAAGGGTTCAGAATAGAAGAGCGTTCGCGACGCGACGGAGGAGATCCGTGACTCTTTCTCTGACGGCGCTCGTGTTGTGGGCGGCGGGGTTTCTCGGCAACGCCGCCCTCTTCGTTGTGCTCCTTGTGCGGCGAAGAATCAGAACAGTTCCCTGGTTCACAGGCTGGGTTGTTTTCCAGCTGGTCTACACCCTGACCCTCTTTGCGGTTTACCGGTTCGGGGCCAAACAAACCTACGTCAACCTCTACTGGGTGGGTGCCTTCCTCGATCTGGTCCTGCAAGTTGCTATCGTTCTGGAGATCGCCGGGTATGTCTTCCGCCGCGGGCGGGGATGGGTGGGAAACGCGAGGGCCTTGTTGTTGGGATCGGGTCTCGCCGCTGCAGGGACAGGAGCCGTCCTGGGTTGGTGGATGACCCCGCTATCTTCCTCGCCTCTCGATGCCTGGGAGTCTCGTGTGGACCTTGGAGCGACAGTATTGATCGTTCTGCTCTTTACCGCGGTGATGGTGTTCTCCGAACGACTCGGCGTAAGCTGGCGAAACCTTGTCCTGCGTGAAGGCTACGGTGTGGCAGTGTGGTCCGTGATGTCTTTCTTCACCGACACCCTGCATGCGTACTGGCGTACCGCCGAACACTTCACCATCCTGGAGCATCTGCGGATCGTGGTTTACCTTGCGGCTCTTATCTATTGGACGGTGATCTTCTGGCTGCCGGAGGCTGCTCCCTTTGTACCTGACGATGCGGCAAAAAGGAGTATGGAACGCTTCGCTCGTCAGTTAGACTAGGTCCGCTGAGCGGTTTTAGGAAGGTAAACATGCTGTTCGTTGCCGTCTGTGTAGCTCTGATTGCGCTGGCCGTGGGAGCCCAGCTTCGCTTTGCAAGGCGTGAACGTGCCTTGAATCATGTGAGCTGGGATGAGCTGATCGGCCGCCTCCGTCCGATGAATACCAGCGGGCTTCAGAAGATAGCGGATTGCTATCTCCACCCTGACGCGCATCAGCTGCGGGTCGAGCCTGGGACGATGTGGGAGACGATCGGCGGGCTTGCCGGTGTTCAGCAACTCCAAAACAATGTGGAAGTCATGTTGCAGCTCGCGATCTATGCCGAGCGATGGAATGATGCCAACGGCCGTGTTCTGTCCGAGATCATGCGCCGGGACGCGGCACGGGTCCAGACCTGTGTCCAAAAGATAGAAATGGCCATGCTGACCAGACGAGGCCTTGTGTACCTTGGCATGGAGCTGCAAGAGGCAATCGCCACTTACTGCCTCTTGAGAGCAAGGCTCCTGGGCATGTATACGGAATGCCACGCCGGTCTGCTGCCGAAGCTGTCTGGAGCCGTTTAGCCACGACCCGTGTTGCTGCTTTGGGTAGAGAGGCGCAGTAGCCAGGCATGAGCCCGGACAATCCAGGCGCGATCAGCTCGCTTCCCATGCTGCCTTCGTTGTGTGGCAGGTCTCTTGAGTAAAAGCTCCCAGCCGATTTCCTTTATTGTCAAGCCTTCGAACCGCTTGTCCAGAGCCTTGTATTGCGCCCCGAACTGTTTCTGAAAGCGCGTGAAATCTTCAGGGCTACGCCAGCGGTCGACTGTTACAAACCGGCCTGGCTATAAGGACGCCAGCCCAAACGAGGAGGCACGGCAGGCGTGTATCGGTCTCACCACCGACTACCGCCTGCTGTACGGGGACAGCTAAAAAAGGGAAATTGTGACCTTGGTCTCCTGCTCGAAAGCCTGGCGGACGGTTAGATCGGCAAGCTGCTGGTCGAGATAGCTGTCCCATGCGGTTTCATCTGCGCTTGTTCTCCTTTGCGGTTGCTCTAGCCTGCCTCCCTGCAATATCACCTTGACAGATATCACTTCCAGAACATACTTCAGGAGTGGATTGGGAAGTAGAGGTCAGCGACGAGTTTCTGGCCTGGTACCAGTCTCTGGACGAGTCGGAGTGGGAGAGCGTGAACGGCGCGGTCGCGAAGCTGGAGCACTACGGCCCGACGTTGGGTCGGCCTTATTTGGACACGCTGTTCGGGTCCAAGTACCCGAACATGAAAGAGCTCCGGGTCCAGCATCAGGGCAAACCCTACCGCATCCTGTTCGCCTTCGACCCTCGCCGCAACGCCTACCTGATCCTGGGCGGCGACAAAACCGGCGATGCAGACTGGTACGTTGACGCAATCCGCCGCGCTAAAGCGATCTACGCCTTGCACCTGATCGAGATTGGAGAGTGAACCCGATGGCCACCAAATGGAGAGACATTCGCAAGCCGCTTTCGCCGGAAGCCGAGAAACGACTTCAACGGGATGTGAAGAAAGCGGCTGCGGTGATGACGCTTCACCAACTCCGCGAAGCCCGAAGCCTGACCCAGGTCAATTTGGCCAAGGTGCTCCAGATCAACCAGGGCGCCGTCTCGAAGATGGAAAAGCGAGCGGATATGTACGTCTCGACGCTGCGTAATTTCATCCAGGCGATGGGTGGGCAGTTGCAGGTGAAAGCCATCTTCCCCGAGGGCGAGGTTCAGATCGACCAGTTCGAGAATGTGGCCGAAACGCACGACTCTCCCCTGGCCCCGGCACGATCAGCCTGAACTCGGCGCTCAGCGTCTCGTACTCTGATGTGTCAACGGCCGCTCCCTACCGACAAGTATGTCAGAGCCCCAAAGTGTCATTCACGGCTACAGCGATCTCCTGCTCCGCCCCAGGTAGCGTTCGGTGGTCTGGATCGAAGAGTGCCCCAACAAGAACTTGATCTGCTCGAGGTCGCCGCCAGCCTTGCGGCAGAGCTTGGCGCAGGTGCGGCGGAGGTCATGGGCGCCGAAGCGCTCGATCCCGATCTCCTTGGCGGCCGCCGTGACCACGGCCCAGATGGCCCAGTCGCTCAAGCTCTCGCCGACCCGGCCGCCCTTGGTAATCGAGCGCAGGAGCGATCCCTTCTCAAGCTTGGCTTCGGCCATCCAGGCGTCGATGCCTTTCCTGACCCAGACCGGGACGGCGACGGTGCGGATCCGGCCGCCCTTGCCGCGGAGGTCGGCGATGACCCAGCGGTTCTCCCGCATCTGGAGGTCCTCTATGGATAAGAAGGCCAATTCTCTTCTCCGCAGGGCGCAGCCGACCAGGAGCGCAAGGATCGCGTAGTCGCGTTTGCCTTTCAGCGTCTGGCGATCAGGGACCTGCAATAGCTCCCTCGCCTGCTCCTTGGTCAGCCAGTTGCCGAGCCTGGTTCCCCTCTGGCTAACGTTGGGGACCTCGGTCAGGTGCGCGGCCTCTTCGGCCGAGAGCATGCCGTTGGCCTGGGCCTCGGTGACCAGCTTGCGGACGGCGGCCAGGCGGACGTTGACGGTTGAAGGCGCGAGGTTTTCCATCGAACTCCGGTAATCCATGAGCAGCGCCCGGGTGAGCAGCCGGCCGTCGGCGAAGGCGAACAGGAGGTTTAGCGCCTTGGCGTAGTTGCGCCGGGAGTGAGGCGAGGTGACGGAGGCGAGGACCATGGCCCGGAGTTGGTGCTGGGCGGGGGTCAGCTCCGAGCATTTAGGCCGACCGGAGCATCCGGCCCGACCGGAAGCGCCCGCAGCGGCTTCTTCCCTGCCTGCCCACCCCAAATTGCCAATTCCGCGCTCACTTCATGGTTACCCCCGACAATCAGCATTGTCGTGGGTAATCCGGAACCATTCTCAATACCGTTTTCAGCAGCCCTGCCAACAACCCGGTATCCTGAGATCGCGATTTGGAGGCTTTTGCGATGGCGCGACCGGTCAAGTGGGCCCGTGACCTCCACCTTCTCCGCGGTCGTGCCGCCCGCTCCCGCGTCGAGACCTGGAGCCGCCAGGACCTGGAACAGCTCTTTGGCGTCGGTCGGGCCACTTCCCAGACCCTGATGAAAGCTATCGGCGAGGTCCAATCCGTGGGCGGCGCGCACTTCGTCGACCGCCCTTCCCTGCTCGCCTTCTTGGACTCGATGATCAAGGCGCCCTCGGTCGACGAGGCAATGCGGGCACGGTTGGCCACCGCCGAGCCCGTGCCTCGGCCGAAGGCGTTGAAGGTTTCATTGCCGGCGGACCTACGCAACGCCATGCTCCCAGACCTGCCAGCCAACATCACGCTCGAACCAGGGCGGCTAGAGATCCGCGCTGAAAACGCGGTTGGTATGCTCGAAAGTCTTCTGGCCCTGGCCATGGTCATGCGCAACGATCTGGATCGTTTCCAGGACCTGCTCGAGAGGCCTTCCGTCCCGTCGATCTCGCCCGATGAGCTTCGGGAATGGATGGAAAGAATACGTACAGGGTCGAGGTCGATTCAATCTTGAGGTAGATGTAAGCGATCGTCTCAACCTTCCCAGGTGGGAAATAAAAGCGAGGGTTAGTCGGGCGAGCTCTCCAGCAGGCGGACCAGCGCCTCGTGATAGGTGAGCTTGTGGCGGTCGGCGAAGGCCACGAATCGGTCGTACTGGGTGGTGGTCAAACGAATGGCAAGATGGCGCGTCGGCTCAACCGGGGTAAACCGGCGTCGGCGAGAGGATTGCCCTGCAACGGTTGCTTCCCGGCTCACAAAGCCGTGCTGTGCCGCGGCGGCATCGGCGGCAGCAAGGTCAATGCGGTGCCGCGTCGAGGTCGCGGGAATCGCGGCTAATCTCTCCGAGAAGTTGTCGGATGGACCCGCCACAACCTCTTCCTCTTCACGCAATAGCCCGAACTTGTTCACGCGACGCCTCCTTGTCAATGTGCTGCAGGGTCTCGACCAACTCTTCCGCCAGCTGGTGCACGTTTTCATAAGCCGCTTCCAGATTGCCCACCTTGTGCCGGCCCAGTTCGGCCAGGGTCAGGCGTTCCACGAAGACAGCCTTATACGCAAGACGTTCCGCAAGGCTGGTTTTGAACCGCGGGATGCCGGCGTTGGTGATCTCCGCTTCGAGTTGCTGCTGAACAGAGGAAACCGGAGCGCCGGGTGCTGGAGTACGCGTCATCAGGACGCGATACGGGATGCGCCGGTGCGGATTGGACCGTTGGGCCACCCTCTCCTCATCACGAATGGCGCGAATCGCCTTGCTCGCCTGGCGCACGTCCACGGCACTTGCCTGGATCGGAACGATCACAAAATCGGCCAGGGCGATGGAGCGGGAGACGAGCACACTGGCCGTACCCTCCAGGTCAATGAAAATGAACTGATGCTGTTGATGGTCCAGCACTTCCATCAGATTGGACTCACGTACGCCCCCAATCACGTCCACGGTGGTCGCGGAGTCGCCTTCGGTCTTCCAATCGAGAATGGGCTGATTCGGATCTGCGTCCAGCACGCAGACACTGGCGCCATGCTGCGCCAGATAGGTGGCAAGCAGCAGGGTCGCTGTGCTCTTGCCGGCGCCGCCCTTTGGATTGGAAACAGCGATAACGGGCATCTCTGAACTCCTTGCGTTATGCGATATCGCTGCGATATCGCTTGTAGCGATTGCTCAAAAGGCCGGAACTTCCTGGATAGCGGTGGATGTCGAGGATCCTGCGCTAACGCTTGCAACATTGCGATATCGCAGCGATAACGGCACAGCAAAGGGAACGACCCGAATCGCAGAACCTCTAAGCCACATCCTCCAGATCCACTAGAGATACGTTATCGCAGCGATATCGCAACAACAAGCGATATCGCTTTACTGTTTAGGTACCGCACCCTTATCGCAGCGATATCGCTGCAACATCTGGACGATACTGCTCCTAGGCGCGTCGCACCCAACTCCGAAGAGGGCACCCGCATTGAGTGACTCCGCAAAAACCCGTTCTTCCATCTCACGCAAGCGGACCCCTGTTGCCGCGCCGCCGTCACCGCCGCGCTCACAAGCGCCGGATCAGCGACTTGACGCTGCCGTCCCGCCACCTGAACCTGGGGACGAAACCCACTATTTGTTAGATGACGAGAATTTGGGGCTCTCTCCCGTTGCTTTACGGCTTTTGCAGGCTGCCAGCGAGATGCGGGAGTCGCCGGACTCCTACGAACGCGCCTTCCTTGCCCGGCAACTCATCCAGTGCACCTTCCCCCATAAGGATCCGGGGAACGTTCCGATCTGGAGCCGCACCAACGGCAATCTCACGCTCTCGATCAGGCCCCTGTACGACGAAGATAGAGGCGCTCACGAGTACCCCTACGGCACCATTCCTCGGCTCTTCCTGTACTGGATGGTGACGGAAGCCGCGCGTACCAAGAAACGGCGCCTTTGCCTCGGCCAGACCTACCCGGAATTCATGCGCAAGTTGGGTCTCAACCCGTCCAACGGGGGAGCCCGAAGCGACTCCCGGCGGCTCCGGGACCAGATCGAGCGCATGCTTCGCGCCACCATCAGCTTCAAACAGACGCTTCGCCAGGATGGCAAAAGGGGTGACGCCTGGCTGGACATGCAGATCGGCCCGGAGGCCGTCCTGTGGTGGAACTTCGACAAGACCTCGCAGGAGTCGCTCTTTGAGAGCTATATCGAACTGAGTGAAAAGTTCTTCAACGCGATCACCTCAAGCCCCATTCCGCTCGACATGAGGGCGCTGCGCGCGCTGCGCAAGTCGCCGCTGTCGTTGGATCTCTACTCCCTGATCTGCCACAAGACCTACAGCGCCAGCAAGGACAACGAGTCCAAGATCATCCCCTGGGACGGTCTCCACCGACAGATGGGGGCCGAATACAAGGAAATTCGCAACTTCAAGCAAAAGGTCATGGCGTCGATCCGCAAGATCCGCCTGGTTTACCCCAACATGCGCGTTGACTTCTCTGAAGCCGGAATGCAGATTCATCCAGGAGCTCTGGCCATCCCCGAACGTGCGGGGGAAGCTGTCCCATTCACAGAAGTTCTGCTTCCCGCACCCGCCAAGCGAATGCGCCGCCGCCTACGCTGAAACGGTAGCAGAAGCCCATTTGTCGCTTTGCCAGGCTCACCTGGGGCAAGAGAAAGCCCGGCTTTCTCGCGCTCACCACGCTGAAACGGTAGCGGTACCCGGCAAGGATCCCGGCACATCAGACCTACCCCCCGTAAAAAGCGCCCATCTCAGCGGGAGAGCACGCTGAAACGGTAGCAGCACAGGGGAGCCAAAGACACAGGGGGAGCCAAAGAAATGAGCCGCCCCTTTCAAGGGGATCACACAAGATCAGCGGTCCCCAGAACACGCTGAAACGGTAGCAATACCGGATCGAAAAGTGTCGAGAACGGGCATACTCGCTCACATGACGCCCGGCGCAAAAGGCTAGAACAAGCTGAAACGGTAGCAGCGTAAGACTGGTCTGACATCGGCTTCTGTGCACAGAACCGGTAGAAGTACACTCCACCATCAGCACGCTGAAACGGTAGCGCTTCCGCTGTCCCAAGGCCCTTGGATCAGGGGCACCTTACCTCCACAACAGGGCCGTCTCTTTTCCACGCTGCAACGGTAGCGCGCAAATGCCTTGATTTAAGGTCTTCCACGCTGAAACGGTAGCGCTTCCACGCTGAAACGGTACGGTTTGCACGCTGAAACGGTGTCGCTTCCACGCTGAAACGGTAGCGAAAACGGAAACGCTATAAGGAAGCCTATAGTTTTTGCCTGTATATACCCTGTAGGTTTTCCTATGGGTTGTCAGTCCCTATAGGAATCTCTCTTAATAAAAAAAGAGCAATCCGAAGCGTTCACTCAGGGCCGGATTGAGGATGGAGAGGAGCGCTGGCAGACCTTTGGCATGGTGCAGGGGGTGCTGCTGATCATGATGGCCATACCGTTCGCGAAGAGGACCGAACGGAAGGGTAGTCCGGATCCTCTCGGCACGGCGCGCTGATCGCCCGGAAAGGCGGTTCTATGAGGACGCAAGCGGTTCGCTGTACCCAAGCACCCTGTCACCCCTTACGGAGGCTCTGGAGGCCCATCTGAAGGCTCAGGAGGCACTGCCTGCGAGCGAGATCGACTACAGCGATATCACGGCCCGGCCCCCACCGAAGAGCAGTGCAAGCAGGCGCAGGAAGTGTGTTCTACCGGTCCATGCTCTCCAGCAGTTCCCGGTCCCCGGCCTCCGCCGTCACCGGCGCGGGCAGCTTCCGCACCGTGCTTTGCTTTTAGCTGCCTGCCAGGCCTTTAGAGCGTGACGACGGTGAGGCCGGGGATGCGCTCGAAGTGGCGCACATTCAGCGTGACTACATCGAACCCGAAATGCAGGGCCGTGGCTCCGATGACCAGGTCCTCGAAGGCGATGATATTGCCTTTGGCGGCTTGCTCTCCCTCGATCCGGCCCGCAAGCTGGGCGATTTCGACCGAGACCGGATGCACCAGCAGATCGCGGAAGACCTCTTGCGCGAAGACTCTACGCCGGTCACGGTCCTGATCGGTGCGTGCACGATAGATGCCGTGCGTCAGTCCACCACGCTGATCGCGGAGATGGCGACCTCGGCTTCACCATGAGCCTCTTGGAGCCGCGTAAGCAGCTGCTTCACGCTGCCGCCCCGCCGTTCTCCTGCGATCAGGATGCTGGTATTGAGGATCAGGCCCAAGCGATCAGTCCCAGGCCGAGGTGCGTGGCCGGCGATTGCGGATGATTTCTTCCATGTCGGCGGCGAAGTCGGCATCCATCACAGGCGCGTAGCCAAGCTCTTTCTCGTGAGCCTCCGCCAGGGCGATGGACTCGGAGATGAGGCGGCCACGCCGGTCTGGAGCAGGCCGCAGCACAGCCACAGGCGAAGTACCGGCTTCAATGACGATCTCGGCCCCGGCCCGCACCTGGGCGAGCAGCCCGGCGAAGTCACGGACCGCTTCGGTCTCCGAGATGTGGATCACCGCCATGCTCACGATCATAGCTCCTCGCCTTAGGGCGGCTAAGGGAAGAACCGGGCTCTTTACGGAGCTGGGCTGGGTGCGTGGCCGCATGGATCTGCTGCAACGTCCGGATGGCGACCTGCGTGTAGATCTGGGTGGTTTTGAGGTCCTCATGTCCAAGCATCTGCTGGATATAGCGGATGTCGGCCCCGTTCTCGTGCATCAGCGTGGCATGGTGTGGCGGAAGGGATGGCAGGAGCCGGTCTTGTCGAGCTTGGCCGCGTCGATCCATTCCTTGACCGTGAAGCTGAGGTGGTCGCGGCTGAAGGGCTCGCCCTGCGCGGTCAGGAAGACGGCCATATCATCGGGCTCGATGGCGAGCTGGGGACGCGACTCGCGGAGGTACGTCTCCTGGTAGAACCGCACGATGCTCTCCAGGAGCTCCCGGTCCCCGGCCTCCGCCGTCACCGGCGTGGGCAGCTTTCGTACCGTGCTCTGCTTCACAGCCGCGGCCGGGCCGGCAGCAGCGACTCGGATTGGGTTACGTCCGTCCGGACCAACCCGTAACTTTTCCTAAAACGCGCCTGGCTTTCAAAATCGCACGCCAGGTGTTGTACCGAACCGGATCGCGAAACATCCAAAGCTTTTTCTCATGGAGACGAGAGTGGACTAGTTGCAGTTCAGCAACGCGCTGCGGCTGTTGTGTTTTCATCCAGCTTTCCAGCCATTGAAGAAACTGGTATCTCCTACGGAAGTACCGGACGCCCACCAGTTCGGTGCGCATGACTGTGGCGTCGTGCTGCCGGTAGATGTCGCCCTGATCGCTTGAAATGTAGACTGGGGTCGAAAGATAGGCCTTGGTCAGCATGGCCTGGTCCTCGTAGGAGGTACGAAAACGCTCCTCCCACCCACCGATGCTGTCGATCACATCCTTGCGGAGCAGAACGGTATTCATGGAAGGGGCTGTACCGTCTCCCATCGGGTACATCTCGTAAAAGAGCTGGGGCGGTTGCACCAGGGTGTCCGTAGGCCCGCCGGCATACATTAGCCGGTCCAGCCTTGGCTCCCCTGGGTGCCAGTAGAGGGTTGAACCCACGATCAGGCCTGCCTCGGGGTACTTGCGCACGATCCCAATCTGCTTTTCCAGCTTCTCGGGTACCCACATGTCGTCCGCGTCCAGGCAGGCGATGTAGCTTCCTCGTGACGCTTGCGTGCCGCGGTTCCGTGTCGCACTAATCCCGCGATTCACGCGCCCCTCGTGGGTCACACACCGGATCTTGCCGGGATAACGCGCCACCCAGTCCGTTTCCTTCTCAAAACTTCCATCGCTGGAGCCATCATCCACGAGGATGAGTTCCCAGTTGGAGTACGTCTGGGCCATGACACTTTCGACGGCCTCATCCAGAAAATCAACACGGTTATAGACCGGTATGACCACAGAGACAAGTGGTCCTTCGCTGCCGGAAACGTCTATATCACTTCGCTCGTTCATCGTGAGCGCAACCTCGCAGGTATGCAGCTATTGCTGCTATTTGTTCGGGTATCCTTGGTATCAGGGGCCGTTTCGCTCAGCAAGGCGGGGCATCTCTGGGTTGCTGGACTCAAGCTGAAATGGATCGAACGAAAAACCTCATCGGAAGATTAGTCGCCGTGATGCGAGGTAGAGCGAAGACATCCGTGCTCCCGGCATCGAGGAACTGCGCTTCCGTGGTGCAGGCCCAGCGAAATGTGGATTGTGCCACATCATCGCGAACGTCCGGATCGAAATTTCCATAAGGATAGGCAAAACCGTGGACCGGCTGGTCGACCAGGGTACGGCATCGCCTACCACTCTCCTGGATCTCAGAACGGCTCGTAGACCGATCTAGGTCCGTAAGAGCCCGGTGCGTGACCGTATGTCCTCCCACGCTCACGAGAGGACCCGTGACGAGCTCTTCCAACTGCGCAGGCGTCATTGGAATGCCCAGAGGGTCGGCAGGCGCTTGCAGATACTCACGAAGCTCAGCAAAGACATCGGCTCGTTCCGCTTTGGTGGCGCTCTGCAGCTTGCTCCAGATAGCGACGTAGCTGCGCTGCCGTGCCGTCTGCGGCTCGTCCCAGCCTCTCCAGGCCGGGTCCTTGTCCGCCGACTCCGTCCCTTCCCAGGAAAGCGCCACAGCCTGGTCTCGCACAGCGACATGCCGGTTAAAGGGAACAGCCGATTCGAGGATCATGCCGGCAAGCTCATCCCACCAGAAGGGCA
>CAXUDN010000115.1:0-11558 GCA_964249715.1 uncultured Acidobacteriaceae bacterium | reverse complement strand
GGCCGGACGTGGTGGAGGCGGTGTTCGATGAGGCGCAGCGGGCGGTAACGCCGGGGCAGTCTGCGGTGTTTTACCAGGGGGATGAAGTGGTGGGGGGTGGGTGGATTTTCTAGCTTCGGCTTGGCAGAACAGAGTTCTGTATCGAACGGCATCGCGTGGCGGCCGGGAGACATCCATGCCTAGATGGCTGGCATAGTTGAGATAGCGGACGCAGACGAAGTGAAAGCTGGCGGGGTTGTGCCGGAGCAGCGGTTCCTGTTGCCGTTTTTGGGGTTGGCCTGTGCAGTGGGGGTAGGGTCGATCTATTACAACCAGCCGTTGCTGCTGGTGATGGGGCGCACCGTGCATGCGGGTGCGCAACAGATGATGATGGTGGCCACGGCGACGCAGGTAGGGTATGCGGCCGGGATGCTGAGTTTTGTGCCGCTGGGCGATGTGGCGGAGCGGCGGGGCCTGATGATGCGGCTGTATGGGGCGGCGGGCGTGGCGCTTGTGCTGATCGCGCTGGCGCACAGTTTTGCGTGGATGCTGGCCGCAAGTGTGCTGGTGGGGCTGTTTGCGAGTGTGACGCATATTGCGCTGCCCCTGGCTCCGGACCTTGTGCCCCACGACCGGCGAGGGGCGGCGATCGGTACGGTCATGACGGGGTTGCTGCTGGGCATCCTGCTGGCGCGGAGTTTCGCTGGATGGGTGAGCCGGCTGGGTGGATGGCAGACGGTCTTCTATGCGGCTGCGGTGATGAATCTGGCGTTTGTGCCGCTGCTATGGAAGGTGATGCCGCGGCTGGAGCCAAAGGGGAAGCTGACCTACGGCGGGGCGATGCGGTCGTTGTGGACAATCTTTCGGACACAGCCGCTGCTGCGCGAAAGCGGCATCATCGGCGGGCTGACATTTGCGGCTTTCTCATGCTTCTGGACGACGCTGGCGTTTGTCCTGCATGCGGATTATGGGATGGGTCCGGGGGTGGCGGGTACCTTTGGCGTTGTGGGCGCGACAGGCGCGCTGGTGGCGCCGTTTGCAGGGCGGCTGGCGGACCGGCATGGAACGCGCTATGTGATTACGCTGGCAGGGGCGGCCGTCACGGCGTCCTTCGGGTGGCTTTGGCTGCAGGAAAAGGTTCATACGCATGTGGCGGTGCACATGGCGGCCATGGTGGTGGGGGTGATTGCGCTCGATGGCGGGACGCAGATGCTGCAGGTAGCGAACCAGACGCGGATCTTCGGGCTGGACCCGGGGGCCAGGAGCCGGCTGAATACGCTGTATATGACGATGTACTTCACGGGCGGAGCACTGGGGTCGGCCTTATCGGGCCTGGTTTGGGAGCGATATGCGTGGACGGGTGTTTGCGCGTTGGCGGCCGGGTTGATGGTGTGCACGGGGCTGGTGCATGCGTTTGGGGTGAGCCGACGCATGGTGGATACCAAGCTGGTCGGGGTGAGTGCGCATGAGTTGGGTTAGATGAGCCCGGTGTGATGGCGCGGCCTTGCGGAGTCCTGGCTTGAGGATTCCGCTGCGGTGGGAAAGCGCCCCGCTCTTCGGAGAGGAACGGAACCCGATGCGACCTAGAATGGGGCGATGCTGGTTTCGGAGTTCGACTTCGCGCTGCCCGAGGATCTGATTGCGCAGCGGCCGCCCGAGGTGCGGGGGGCGAGTCGCATGCTGCAGGTGGGCCGGCAGACAGGAATCTGGCGGGACGGATGGTTCGGGCAGTTGCCTGAGCTGCTGGCGCCGGGAGATTTACTGGTTCTGAATGACACGCGGGTTGTGCCGGCGCGGCTGTATGGACGCAGGGCGGGGTTGCGGACGCAGGCTGGCTCGGAGGCGCCGACAGGGTTGGTGGAGGTGCTGCTGACCGAGAAGGTCGCTGCCGCGGAAGGCGAGAACGTGTGGCGCGGACTGGTGAAGCCGGCGAAGAAGGCGCCGGTGGGCGAGACGCTGCTCTTTGCGGCTGAACGCGGGGGTGAGGCGCTGCTGCGGGCCGAGGTGGTGGGGTCTGGGGAGTTCGGCGAGAGGTTGTTGAAGTTCGACGGAGCGGATGACTTCTATGGAGTTCTCGAGCGGGTTGGACATCTGCCGCTGCCACCGTATATTCGCCGGGACAAGGCATCGCCGGATCGGGCGGAGGACCGGGAGCGATACCAGACGGTCTATTCGCAACCGTTGGGACAGAGCATGGGATCGGCGGCCGCGCCGACAGCTGGATTGCACTTTACGCCGGAGGTTCTGGCGCTGCTGGAGGCGCGCGGGGTGGAGATTGCGCGCGTGACGCTGCATGTGGGCCTGGGGACGTTTCAGCCGGTGCGGGTCGAAAGGACTGAGGAGATTCGGCTGCATGCGGAGCCGTACACGATGAGTGAGACTGCGGCGGAGTCGTTGAACCGGGCGTGGGGAGAGGGGCGAAGAGTCGTGGCGGTGGGAACGACGACGACGCGGACGTTGGAACACGCCGCGCGGGCGTTTGAGGCACGCTATGGGGTGTTAGGCGAAGGGAATCCGCTGCGGCTGGAGGCGCATTCCGGGTCGACGGGATTATTTCTCTCGCCGGGACCGGCGGGGGATGACCGGTTTCGGCTGGTGGGCGGGTTGTTGACGAATTTTCATTTGCCACAATCGACGCTGTTGATGCTGGTGAGCGCGTTTGCGGGCAGGGAGCGGGTGCTGGCGGCGTACCGGCATGCGGTAGGGGCACGGTATCGGTTTTTCAGCTACGGCGACTGCATGTTGATTCTGTAGGCGCCGTCATTTGCTGTGGAGGATGTTGGGGCCGAGATGGAAAGCGGGGCCGACCGAGAAGCGATAGGTCCAGTTGCCGTTGGCGAGGATGTTCGAGAAGGGGTGGTTCCAACCGGCGTCGAATTGCACGCGGGCTCCGAAGTGTTTGGCGAGGCGGAACTCGGCGCCCCCGCCTGCGCCGTAGGCGCCGTACCAGTCGGTGAGGTAACCCTGTGGAGCGAGTTGGGCGGCGACGGCGGTATTCACCGGATCGTTGGGGTGGGGTGTGCCCCGGATGTGAAAGGCGGCGAGGACGGGACGGACGAACAGGGTCGTGGAATGGAAGTGGCGGATGACAAGTTGACCGCCCGCGGTGAAGGTCTGGTTGGTGACTTCGACGGGAAGGGCGAGATTGTAGCCAGGGGGAAGCTCGGCGCCGAGCTGGGCGCGAAGAGTGGGGGTGGCGATGCCCGGAGTGAGGTGAACGGAGCCATTTTCGATGCTGTAGTCGAAGCCAAAGGAAGACCAGCGGTTGGTATTTACGCCGGCCTGGAGATGAAAGCCAACCTGGTTGATGTTGTTGAGGCCAGGGGTGTTGAGGTCAGAGAAGCCGGTATAGAGGTCGAAGCGGCCGATGTAAGGGGTTTGCGCTCCGCAGAGCGGGAGGGTGAGGGTGCAGAGAGCCACGAGGGTGGCGAGGAAGGAGATGCGGCGAGGCGCAAGAGTGAATTGCAAGGAAGCGGCTCCGGGATGACGGGATGACGACGGTGAATCTGCCAGTGTGCGGCTCAGGTATGCCCCGCTGGAAGTGTAACTGTTGTTTGGAGCATTCAACTCCCGGACAGACAAGGATGACAAGCTCTCTCCGCTTTTCGCCTACACCGGGGCTTGGATCCACGTGATGGGATGGCTATGCGTTGACGCTTTGGACGATGCCCTTGGCGCGGAGGCCGGCTTCGATCTCGGCGAAATAGTCCTTTACGGTGCCTTGCGTCTTAATCCAGTCGACGTAGCGACCGATGCCTTCCTCAATGGTGACGGAAGGCTCGTAGCCTATGGTGCGTACGCGGCTGATGTCGGAGATGAGGGAGCGGATTTCGCCGGGGCGGAATTCGCCGCGGGCGAGTGGAGCGAGGTCGACGCCGAGTTTCTCGGCGATGATGCGGGCGAGGTCACGGACGCTGGTGGCACGGCCGGAGCCTACGTTGACGGGAAGGCCGTCGAGCTTATCGGACTGCATGGCGAGGAGATTGGCGCGCGCGATGTCTTCGACGAAGCAGAGGTCGCGGGTCTGGCCGCCGTCCTCGTACATGACGGGAGGCTGGTTGTTGAGCAGGCGGGTGCAGAAGATGGCGATGACGCCGGTATAGGGGTTGAAAAGCGACTGGCGGGGGCCGTACGTGCAGCTATAGCGCAGGGCGACGGTGGGAATACCGGTTTGTTTGCCCCAGAGGAGAACCAGGCGCTCCTGATCGACCTTGGTGAGGGCGTAGACGGTCTCGCCGCCGCCGGGGGTGGATTCTGGTGTGGAAATGGAGGTGGTGGGTTTGCCGCAAAGGGGGCAGTGGACGGCGAAGTCGCCGGCGCGCAGTTGTTCCACGGGGCGGATGAGCGGGACGACGTGGCCGTGCTCGGGGCAGAGGGCGGCGCCTTCCGAGTAGACGGCTTGCGAGCTGGCGACGACGAGCTTGCGGATGGGTAGCTTTTCGTCGCGGATGATTTCGAGCATCTGGGCGGTGCCGAAGCTGTTGACGAGGACGTATTTTGAGATTTCGGGCATGTAGCCGCCGTAGGCGGCCTCGTGAAACACCACGTCGATGTCCTGAAGAGCGGCTCGAACGGTAGCGGCGTCCTGAACTTCGCCCTGGACGAATTCGGCCTGGGAGTTCACCCACGCGGGTTTGCCGTGCTTGTGGGTGTTGGGCTCGAGGTTGTCGAGGATGCGGACGGTGTAGCCGTTGGCGAGGAGGAGGTCGGTGATATGTGAGCCGATTAGGCCTGCGCCGCCGGTGACGAGGGCACGTTTCCCGTGAGTGGTCATCAGGTGGAATGGTACCGGAAGAGGCTGGGGGGTCGGATGGGCAGGGGTAATGCAATCTCGGTTGTAGAGGGGGTATGACCCGCGCCTGCAGGAGGTCGCCAAGGTGGGATGGCCAAGCCTGTAAAGGACAGACAAGATGGAGCTTATGCGTTGGTTGGTCCATTTTTGGCTAGGGTGTGCGCTGGCACTGGCGGTTCATGCGCAATGGGACGTTCAGACGGCGGACACCAAGGCGGATCTGCGCGCGGTGTACGCCGTTTCCGACCAGGTGGCCTGGGCGAGTGGAGCCAAGGGGACTGTTCTGCGCACGGGGGACGGCGGATCGACCTGGGTGCGTTGTGTTCCACCTGCGGACGGAGGAGATCTTGATTTCCGTGGCGTTCAGGGCTTCGACGCGAGGACGGCGTTGGTGATGTCGAGCGGCCAGGGGGAGAAGTCGCGGGTGTACAAAACGACGGACGGCTGCAAGAGCTGGGAGATGGTGCTCAGGAATCCCGATCCTGACGGGGTGTGGGATTCACTACAGTTTCAGTACCGTCCCGGGCAGTCGTCGCAAAAGGGCTATTTTGCCTATGGTGTTTTGATTGGGCATCCTGTCGATGGGGAATTTGTGATTTTCACCTCAAGAGACTATGGGAGCACGTGGAAGTCGCTGCGCGAAGATGAGGCATTTTCGCCCGGTCCGCCGGCGCTGGCCAAGCCCGGTGAGTTTCCGTTCGCAACGAGCAACACGGCGCTAAGTCCGGTGGCGGACGGGAACAGCTTTGCTTTTGTAACGGGCGGGGAGGGTGGCGGAAGATTGCTGTTTCCTTCCGGCGAAACCTATGATTTCAGCTACGCGGCGATGAAATACACGTTTGCGCAGATGCAGTTGCCGCTTCCTTCGGGGGCGACGGCCGGCGCGGTTTCGATCGCTGCACGGCGGGTTTCGCGGGATCGTGTGGACCTGATGGTGGTGGGTGGGGATAGCACCCAGCCTGATGTGGGGAACGCTGTTTTTGTGCGCCATGGCGGTCCGGCGTTGAAAGACATGGTCATTCCGCGTGCGACGGCGGCGTCGCAGCCGCCGAGTGGTTTCCGCAGCGCGGTGGCGTGGAACGCTGCCTCGGCCAGCTGGATCACCGTGGGGCCGAATGGGACGGATGTGTCGCACGATGATGGACGGACATGGGTGCGGCTGAGTCCGGGAAATGCGGAGCCGCAGGACGCGGACAAGAACTGGCAGGCGATGTCACTGCCGTTCGCTGTGGGGCCGCATGGGCGCATCGGCAGGCTGCGGGAGCAGATTGCAGCACCGACCGTAGCCGGCAGGTAGCATGGCAGCATGAAGGTTCACACCGAGTACCTGACGTTCAACACAAAGAAGCAGTATGAGATGGTGCACATCACCGACCAGGTGGAAGCGGCGGTGCGCAAGAGCGGAGTGGACGACGGTCTTTGTTTTGTGTCGCCAATGCACATCACAGCGGCGATCTATGTGAACGACAACGAGAGCGGATTGATTGAAGACATCAGCGTCTGGCTGGAGAAGCTTGCGCCGCGGTGGCCTGGGTATAAGCACCATCAGACGGGTGAGGACAATGCGGATGCTCACCTGAAGGCGCTGTTGCTGCACCATGAAACAACCCTGCCCGTGACGCACGGGAAGCTGGATCTAGGAACATGGCAAAGGGTGTTCTATGCGGAGTTCGATGGGCAGCGGTCGAAGCGGGTCATCGTGAAAGTCATGGGGAAAGGCAAGGATGAGTAAGGCCGGGGGCTGGATGGAGAGCTGACGCTGCGGGCGTGAGGGTTGTCGCAGAACGCTGCGCTGATGATTTCTGGGTGGGTTAGGATTACAGAGACAGAGGGGGAGACAGGATGTTGTTTTGGGATAAGGAAGATGAGTCGGCGTGGGGATTGGCTTTGGTCGGGGTACTCATTGTGACTTTTGCTGCTTTTTTGGGCGTGGAGACGGGGAATGTGCAGCCCAAAGCGCCGATGGCTAATTCACATCCAGACGTTTCCGCACCTTACCTGCACCAAGGCAAATAACACACCCCGCCTCTAGTGATGGGCCGGGGCGAGACTGTGACCTTGCGGGTTTGCGGGGGCGACACCTGGTTTCGTCGGCCTGAGCGCGCGGATCACGTGAAGCAGGAGAGATGCGAACACGATGAAATTCAGCAGCGCAATAGCGCTGAGACTTAGAACGCCAGCGACGATGCCGAAAACTGCCACCGCGCCATACTTGCAGAGTGTGACAACTTAAGGCAATACATCTCTAGGTATCACGTGGCGTAACGCTTAGGTGTTACGCCATGTCATACCTAGACGAAGCGCTAGATTAGACGGCCTGGAGGATCTCTTCTTCCAGACTTTGTTTTTCGACCAGATCGGCGTAGTAGCCGCCACGTGCGACGAGTTCGTCGTGTGTGCCGATTTCGCCGATCCGACCGTGAATAAGGACGGCGATGCGGTCAGCGTTGCGGGCTGTCGAGGCGCGGTGGGCGATCAGGAGCGTGGTGCGGCCCTGCATGGCGGTGCGCAGGCCGGCCAGGATTTGCTCTTCGGTATAGGTGTCGACGGACGCCAGAGCGTCGTCGAGGATAAGGATGCGGGGTTCCCGTAAGAGGGCGCGGGCAATAGCAGAGCGCTGTTTCTGGCCGCCCGAGAGAGTAAGGCCGCGTTCGCCCACGATGGTCTGGAAACCATGGGGGAACTCGAGGATTTCCTTGCCGATGTGAGCCGTCTGAGCGGCCTCGAGCACGTCTTCATAGGAGGCATGGGGGCGGCCAAAGGCGATGTTGTCCTGGAGGGTGGTCGAGAAAAGAAAGGTCTCCTGCGGGACAAAGCCGATAGCGCGGCGGAGGTCGGCGAGAGGATAGTTGCGGATGGGCAGGTGGTCGATGAGGACCTCGCCGGGCTCGGCGTCGTAAAGACGGGGAATGAGCGAAACGAGAGTGGATTTCCCGCTGCCTGTAGGGCCAACGATGGCGAGTGAGGTGCCGGCGGGGATGTGGAGGTTGATGTCGTGGAGGATCTCCGGCCCGGTGTCGTAGCCGAAGGTGAGATTGCGGAAGGTAATGTCGCCCTGGATCTCGGCATCTCCAGAGGCTTGCGCGGCAGAAACCCCACCCTTCGACGATGAAGCTGTTGAAGGATGGGCCACCCGGTTCTCCATGGCGTGGAGGGTGAGATCGTCGGCGATGGCGGGGGGTTCTTTGAGGAGCGCGTCGATGCGGGTGACGCTGGCGGCTCCGCGTTGGACGAGATTGACGACCCAGCCGATGGCGATCATGGGCCAGGTGAGCTGGACCATGTAGACGCTGTAGCTGGTGAACTGGCCGACGGTGATGCGATGCTGGACAACCTCGCGGCCGCCAACGAGCAAAGTAAGCATCAGGCTGACGCCGAGGACGAATTCGAGCGTGGGCCAGAGCATGGCCATAAGGCGGGCGAGAAGAAGGGAGCGACGAATGTATTCGCGGTTGCTCTCTTCGAAGGCGGCGATCTGGGCTTCTTCCTGTGCAAAGGCGCGGATGAGCCGGGCGCCGGAGAAGTTTTCCTCGGCCTGTGCAGAGATGTCCGAGAACATGGCCTGGATGCGTTCGAAACGGGTGTGGATGCGGGCACCGAAGTACTGCACGAGGACGGAGGCGAAGGGCAGCGGGAGAAAAGCAATCAACGTGAGGCGGGGACTGATGCGAATCATGAACGGCAGAGCCGCGGCGGTAAAGACAATGGTGTTGGCCGAGTACATGATGGCAGGGCCGAGCAACTGGCGAACCGCGCTGAGATCGTTCGTGCTGCGGGCCATGATGTCGCCGGTCCGGTTGCGCTGAAAGAAGGCGGGAGGCTGGGTTTCGAGGTGGGCGAAGAGGTCGTTGCGGAGGTCGAACTCAATCTCGCGGGAGGCGCCGATGATGATCTGGCGGGTGAGATAGAGGCAGATGGCGGAAAGCACGGCTACGCCGACGAGTTCGAGGGCGTGCTGCCATACGGAGGCCGCGTGGATGTCGCGGTGCATATCTTCCACAGCCGAGCCGACGAGGAGAGGGATAGTCGCTTTGGCGCAGTTATAGATGACCAGCGCGAGGCCGCCGAGGGCGAACTGCCGCCAGTAGCGGCGGAGATAAGGGAAGAGCGGGCTGAGGCGGGTGAGCATGGGCTGCTCTTTCGATTGCGGGGAGGGCTGTCGTGGTTCAGGAATTCTCAGCGCAAGCCCAATGGCTCTGAACGAACCCACCCTTCCGCTGTGCGAAAGGGTGGGCCATCCGGTTCCGTGAGATTAGCTGGGGCTGGTTGAAGGGGTAGTGGTGTTGGGGGTCGTGGCGGGCGGTGTTGTGCCTGGCTTGGGTGGCACGGGCTTGTCGCCCGGTGTGGGCGGTGGGGTGGTGGGCGTGCCGGGTGCCGCGGGTTGCGTGCCGGGGCTGCCGGACGGAGCGGACGGAGCGGACGGAGCGGACGGATTGCTCCCCGGCGCCGCGGACGGAGGCGTCGGCGGGGTGGGCGGCTTGGGTGGCGCGTCGCTTTGGGCTACAAGTTCCATGTCAAAGATGAGCATGGATTTGGCGGGGATCTTGGGCGGCTGGCCCTGGGCGCCGTAAGCGAACTGGTAGGGGATGTAGAGGCGGCGCTTGCCCCCGATACGCATGCCTTCGAAGCCGAGATCCCAGCCGGCGATAACGCGGTGCGCGCCGTACGGGAAGGTGAAGCCGGCGCGGGTCTCGTCATGGTCTTCGGAGCTGTCGAACTTGGTGCCATCGGGCAGATAGCCGGTGTACTTGACCGTGTAGTACTGCTGGGGCCTGGCGAGATCGCCGGTGCCTAGCGCAATGTCAGCGTAGCCCAGTGAGATGACGACGGGAAGCTCGCTGAAGAGGCTTGACTTGAAGCGGACTGCGAGGGGATTGATGTAATCGAGACGGTCAGAGACCGTGAACATGACCTTGGGGCAACCTGCGCTGGCGGGCAGGGCGGGGATGCTGGAGGAGATGGCCGGAAGCGCGAAGCAGGGCGGTCCGGCAGGCCTGGCGGCAGCCGTGTGGTGCGTGGTGCCTGAGGTGGCCGTGTGATGTGTGGTGGTGGTCTGGGCGAAGGCAAGCGGGCCGGTGAGGGCGAGGGTGGTGAGGAGGAGGGACGAGCGATGCATGTCGAGATTTAGTGTATTCGAGTTGCGGGGCGGAATGGCCCTCAGCGGCGGTTGTCGGTGGCAGGTTCGGGGTGGATGAGGACGCGGCTGACGTTGGGGTGCTGGAGGCGAAACTCGCTTTCAAGGTCCGTAATGACCTGGTGAACGCGGGCCATGGGGAGATTGTCCGAGAGGGTACAGTGGCAGTTGACCTGCACGGTGAGGGCGGCGCCGCCGTGGGCGCGGGTCACGGTGATCTCGTGAACGTCGAGGATCTCCGGGAAGGTCCGGGCGGTGTCGCGAAGCTGGGATTCGAGGTTGGCGGCGGTGGGAATCTGGTTAATTTCCGCGATGGTTTCGGGTTCGCTCTCGATGTGGGTCAGCAGGCTGCTGATGACGGGGAGGTCGCGGCGAATCTGGGTTTCGAGACGGGTGGCGACGTCGTGGGCGTCGCGGAGAGACATGGTTTCGGGGACTTCGAGATGCTGCTCCACGGCCAGGCGGCCATCGCGGTCCTGCACGCTGACGTCATGGACGGAGAGATTGGACTGGGCGGCGACGGCGCGGATGCGTTCGAAGACGGATTCTCCGAGGGAGGCCGTCGGGACGGTGTGAACGACGACGTCGGCGCCGGGCAGGGTGTTTTGGACGGCCTCGGTGGCTTTGGCGGTGACCTGTTCGGCACGCCGGAAGGTGAGATTACGGGGAAGGCTAAGGGTGAGGTCGACGAAGTAATCAGGGCCGGAGCGGCGAACGCGGACACGTTCAGCCTTGAGAACATCGGGTATGGCCTGGATGTCGTGAATGACGGTTTGGCGGAGCTGCGCCCGAACCTCAGGCGGTGTGGCATCGAGGAGAGCGTTGAGGGTGCGGTGGGCAAGGCTGCCGGCAACGGAAAGGATGATCGCGGTGACAACGAGGGCAGCGACGGGGTCGGCGAGTTGGAGAGCGCGAACTTGAAGATGGTCGCCGAGATAGGTGGCCAGCAGGCCGAGGAGAACGGCGGCGGAGGACCAGATGTCGGTACCGAAATGGGCGGCGTCGGCGGCGAGGGCGTCGGAGCGGTACTCGTGGGCGACGCGACGGAGGGTGCGGGCGCGGGTGGTATCGACAGCGATGGAGAGCAGCAGGACGAGGAAGGGCCAGACCGAGAAGCGAAGCCCCAGATGCGTGTGATGGCGGATGCGGACAACGGCTTCCCAGGCGATCCAGACGGCGGAGGCGAGCATAAGGAGGATCTCGACGCCGGCGGAAAGATTTTCGAGTTTGCCGTGACCGTAGTTGTGTTCTTCATCGGCGGGGCGATCGCTGACGCGGACGGTGGCGAGAGTGAGCGCGGCAGCGATGAGATCGATGCCGGAGTGAGCGGCTTCGGACAGCATGCCGAGCGATCCGGTGAGGACGCCGGTGATGAGCTTGAGCAGCGTAATGCCAAAGGCAGCGAGCACGGAGCTGAGCGCGGCGTTGGCCTTGGCGCTGTGCTGAGCAGCGGTGCGGGCGGCGTGATCGTGCGTGGCGCCGATAGACATTGTTTTGAGATTAGCTGAAGGCTGGCGCGTTGCACGCGAAGCAGCTAACGTCAGCCCTTGGTGGCTCGGTAGAGGCCGGCGGCCTTGAACAGGTAGCCGCGCCAGCGTGGGTTGGTGAAGCCGGCTTCAGTGAGCATTCCGAGCATTTGGGGAGGGCGCGGGA
>CAXUDN010000114.1:0-11571 GCA_964249715.1 uncultured Acidobacteriaceae bacterium | reverse complement strand
AAAAGCCCGGCGCACGCCGGGCTTTTTCAGTCCCCACCCCACCCAAAGGCCCACCATGTCCAAGGACGCCACCCAACTCCCCATCAACCTCTACCAGTGCCGCCAAATCTTCCCCGACGGCGACCCACCCGCACACGCAAAAAAGGTACAGGGTACCCGAAGGTACCCCGCCAACTCCTTTATCGAACGTACTTTGAAGGAAAAGTACCCCCGGGGGGGACCTACGCTAATGCCTGGTTCAGATTCCGCATCGCCTCATCGATCTCACCCGTACTCTTGAACCCCACCGTCACCGACTGCACTCCAGCATTGCGGAACGCAAACCGCATCGCCTTCTGCCGGTCCTCAGGACTGTTGGTGAAGTTCCCTCCACCAATCAACTTCATCCCAATCACACCCGTTCCATCCTTCCGAACCTGGTGAAAGTGGTCCACCACCTCAGGCACATTCGCAGGGTACGTGTTATCCGCAAACGTCGGCCCATCCATGCGATCACCCGCATGGTTGATCCGCATCAAGGCCACCTGCACCCACGGATTCCCAGGCATCTGCCGCAGCGCCGGCAACCCATGCACCGAAGCCCCACGCGCCACAATCGTCTTCTTCTGCTGCGCCTGCTCCACACCATCCTGCCACTGCTTGGTAGTGCTCATCCAGTTGCTGGTGTGCTGCCAATGCAGCAGCATGATGTCGAAGTAGTCCACCTTCATCGTCCGCCGCATCTCGTCAAACCGCTGCGCCGGATCGACACCGTCATCCGTCGTCACCTTGGTCATCAAGACATAGCTTTCCCGCGGATACGGCTTCAACGCCTCACCCAGCATCGCCGGCGTCACATACGATTCTGCCGTCTCGAAGAACCGGATTCCATGGTCATACGCATACGCGACCAGCCGGTTGAATCCCTGCTGTCCCAACTGCTTCTGCACATACCCATTATCGGTCCCGGTACCAAACGCAAGCCGCGTCACCTTGACGCCACTCTTGCCCAGCACCACCGTATCGGTAGCCGCCCCACCCCCAACCGCAGCCTGCAGCGAAGACGTTCCCACCGTCGCCAGCGCACCGGCAGCCAGCGATCCCTTAACGAACTCACGACGACTAAACAGGCTCATACCAAACCTCCGCTGATGGGCCCCTCAAGCAAGGCCTGTGCAGAAATCCTACCACCGCGCGGTTACTACAGTTGAGGCACAACCACAGGCTTGGCCGCCCGAGGCACAGCCGGAACCCCACTCCTGGGCACGACAGGCGAAGATACCGCTGACGGATTCAACGCCTGCGGTGAAACCGGCACCGGTGGCCGCACCACCGGCGCCGCCCCCGAATCATCCGGCGTTACATCCGTCACCGGCGGCGTCACAGCCGGAGCCGCATCCATCTTCCCCGCAGCATCGTCGGAATCATCATCGGAATCGTCCTTGTCCGGTTCCCGAGTCACGGCTACCTGCAACTGCCGCTTCGGCGCCCGCGAGAACTGCTCATTCGGTCGATCCGCCAATGCCGTCTTCATAAAGTCGATCCAAATCGGCAGCGCCGCCTTCGCTCCCGTTTCTTTTTCCCCCAGCGACTGCCGCGTATCAAACCCCACCCACGTCCCACACGTAATCGAAGGCGAAAACCCCAAAAACCAGGCATCCGTATAGTTGTTCGTCGTACCCGTCTTCCCACCCAATGCATGATGCAATTCGGCACCTGCAGTTGCCGCCGTTCCGTGCGATGTCACCGCCTGCAACAGCAGCATCATTTTGCGGGCAATCTCCACCGAAATCACCTCCCGCACTCCCGACGCCCCCACCTCCACCGGTGTTCCATCCGCCTGCGTCACCCGCTTGATGTAGTGCGGCGTAATCCGTATCCCATCGTTCGGAAACACTGAATACGAAGCTACCTGCTCCGCCAGCGTAAGGTCCGCGGCTCCGATCGCAATCGGCAGGAAGTTCGGTATCGGACTCGTCACCCCAAACCGCCGTGCTACCTCGATCACCTTCTTGATTCCGACCCGATCCGCGATTCGCAACGCCGGAATGTTGCGCGACTGCGCAAAAGCATCGATCACCGTCATCGTCCCTGCAAACCCAGCCTCATAGTCATGCGGGCTATAGGGTCCACTCGCGGTATAAAACGTGGCCGCCGCATCCGAAATCGGGTCATACGGTTTCATCCCGGCCTCAAATCCAGCTGTATAGTCATAGATCTTGAATGACGACCCAACCTGCCGCATCGACTGCGTTGCGCGATTGAACTGGGATAACGCATAATCCCGCCCGCCAATCATCGCCAGCACCTCGCCCGTTGAGTTATCCACTGCCATCAACGAACTCTGCGCCCCAGAGTCCTGCTCCAGCGCGAGCCGCAACTGCCCCGTCTCTGCCCCACCCAACACGTGCACATAAACGATGTCGCCGGGGCTAACCAGCTCGGTCGCTTTGAACTTCTGCGTCCAGGCCCAGTCCGGCGGCGTCATCGTAGCCAGCATCCGCCCAATTCGCACCGTCATCTTGGTCGCAGCAACCTGCGTGACCAGCGCATGCTCATACGCGCCATCAACCACATTGCTCGCCCAGTCCGGATGCTTATACGTCGCCGGGTCATACGCCGTCCCCGTAATGGTAGGCAGCTTACCCTTCCACCCATGCCGCCGCTCATACCCTGCCAAGCCATCCAGCGTCGCCTTCTCCGCCGCATGCTGCAGATCCAGGTCCAGCGACGTGTACACCTTCAGCCCTGACCCATGCACCTCATCCACGCCATACTCATGCTCCAGCTGCCGCCGTACCTCCTCGACAAAGTATGGAGCCTCGGTATTCGGCGGCGTCTCCAGATGCAGACCCAATGGCGCGGCCTCCGCCTGGGCCGCTGTCGCCGCGCTGATTTTCCCGTCCCGCTGCATCTCCTCGATGACCAGGTTCCGGCGCTTCAGCGCCCGCTCCGGGAACCGCACCGGGTTATACGCCTCCGGTCCTTTTGGCAGTCCCGCCAGCATCGCCGCCTCGGCAAGCGTCAATTGCCGCAGATGCTTTGAAAAGTAATACTCCGACCCTGCCTCAAACCCATACGTCCCGCGCCCCAGATAGATCTGGTTCGCATACATCCCAAAGATCTGATCCTTCGTAAAATGCCGCTCAATCTGCAGCGTCAGAAACATCTCCTGCAGTTTCCGCCCATAGGTCTTCTCGGAAGACAAGAACAGGTTCCGCGTCAGCTGCATGGTCAGCGTCGAGGCACCCTGCGCCTTTCCATGCGAGCGGTAGTCTGAATAGGCCGCCCCGACCACGCGCACCAGGTTCACGCCGCCATTGCCGAAGAAGTTCTTGTCCTCAATGGAGAGAATCGCCTCCCGCAGCACTGGCGGAATCTCCGAGTACGGCACCACCACCCGCCGCTCCGAAGCAAACGACCCAAAGATCCTTCCATGGACGTCATAGAGCTCCGTTGTCGTGCTAGGGCGGTAGTGCTCCAGTTCCGTCATCTGCGGCAGGTTAATTGCGTAAGTCAACAGCAATCCGACCATCACTCCGAACACAGCCGTCGTACTTAGTAGCAGCAAAAATGCGGCTCGTCCCGCAACACGCCGCTCCGGCCCAGCAACTGGGTCGCCAAAAGGAAACCGCAGCATCGCCCCCCACACTGGCGACCGCGGACCCGTCCTGATGCGCAGAACGACGCCCCGCTTCGTCTTGCGCTCCGGTTGGAGAAGGCTCGGCACAACACTTTACGCTACCACGTCCCGCCTCCGCCTCGTCACTACCCTGCGGCGGCATGGCTTACCGCTCGGCAAAGGAGCCACAGTGTCCGGAGTAATAGAGATTCTCAGCCGGAGCCACGATCGGAGCGCTGCCAGGCGATAGCGCGAGCGTAATGGTCGCCGGCCCTGACCCGCTGCGGAAAGCCGCTGCGCCCGGCTTGACAGCACTGATCGACAGCGGATAGCCAACGCCGCCCTCAACGCCCTGAACGATGCACGAGGGCGCGACCACCTGACCATTCAAATTCAGGAAGTATCTCCCAAAGCTCACCGTCGCCACGTCCATGCCGGGTCTGATCGTCACGCCCGGGGCAGGGTTAAGGTACACCGTGAAATCGGCGTCACTGCTGGCCCAGCCAGCGGGGGAACCTGCTGCCGAATTACCAAGCGCACGAATGGTCACATTGCCCGGCGTGCTGCCGCCAGGACAATTCAAGCTCAACAACTGTAAGTAAGCCCCGCCATTGTTGCTGATCACACACTGGTTCACGGGGGCGTTGTACGGGTTCAGGAAATGAATGGTGCCGTGAAGGAGATTGTTGGGATCATTCACCGCCCATCTGTTCGGCAGTTCAATATCGGCATTTTCTACATGAATGGTCGTCGGGTTTACGCCCCCCGCAATGGCATTGTCGCAATGCATCGTCCACAGGTACTGGACCGACACAGAGTTACCGAAATACGTAGAAGGAATCTGTCCGCCGGGTAGCGTATTCGCGTTGCTGCCGGCGTCGAAGACCATGCAGTTATGGCTGTTCACCGCGTACAGGGAACCGACCCGGGTGTGCTCACCAATCGTATAGGCCGTGTAATACCCGCCAACCTGGATGTCGTCCAGGAAGTTGGTTACTTCGTTGCCCAACCCAGGCATCAGCAGCGCCGCGCCTGCTGGATTCGTCGGAATTGGATTGACCGGGTTGTCAGTACTGAAGAGCAGATGCGATGCGCTTACCGCCTGCAGATGAGTTCCATTCACCATCACCACCCCGGACCCGCTATGCGAGGTAAAGGTGATGTTCTCAAGCTCCAGCTTCACATTCGTAAAGCCTGGAAACCCGCCGCCCGCCTCCGCGTCATAGCCTCCAAAAAGATTCCCAGAGGAAATCTGCGTCACAATCTTGGGACCACCCGCCCCGGTCGTCCAGTTGGGCCGGTTGGTGCCCCTGATAGAGACATCCACCTCGCGCCCCGCATAGTTCGCCAGGCGCGGCATGTCCACCACGGCATTCGCACCAGCCGTGTCCTGTAGCGGCCCGTTCAGCAGATACACCCCATCCGGCAGCCAAATCGTTCCCGTACCCCCCGGGGAAGAGGCGACCGCAGCCACGGCTGCGTTGAACGCCGCCGATTCATCATGCTGCACCACGACCCCGGAGCCCACAGCCGAGGCAAATTCCGATGTCACCGCAAGGATATTCGCCTGACAAGACAAAACCTTGCCCAGTATGCTGCCGACCATCACCCCCTGCCCAGGCAAAAACGTCCTGCACGCCTCCACTGCGACTTTGCTTGCCCCGGCGGCGGCGGCCCGCGTGGTCCGCGTCGTTGTTTCCCCCGCTTCTGAAGCATTCCACGGTGCTTGGGTGACGCAAAGATGGGTGGCGTTCACGAAGGGGCACCCCGCATCTCTGCTATGGTCCGCGTCAGGATGGGTGTCCTGCGCGCGCGCCATGTGGCCTCGCACGGCTACAAGCAGGGCGAGCACCACCAACACATACGGCTTCCCGCCCGCGCCCAGAAATTCTGAAAGTCCCATACCAGAACCATAGGACGCTCGGAACAGAACGCCGCTCAAACCTATAATCAGAGCAATGCACTTTCAGCGGAAATCCATCGCTGCTCTCGTCCTCACCCTCGCTGCGAGCGCCACAGCGCCTACCGGCGCCCAGAACCCCGCCGCCACCCTCGCACCCGCAGGCCGCGTTGTCCTCGTGCTTCCCTTCGAAAACAAATCCGGCAACACCTCCTTGAACTGGATTGGCGACAGCTTCCCCGACACCCTCGACCGCCGCCTCAACTCCTCCGGCTTCCTCACCATCTCCCACGACGACCGCACCTACGCCTATGACCATCTGGGCCTGCCCACCGACTTCCGCCCTTCCCGCGCCACCACCATCCAGATCGCCCGCCAACTCGACGCCAACTTCGTCATCCTCGGCAGCTACACCGTCACCAACGACCACATCAACGTGCAGGCGCGCACGCTCTCGATCGACGATCTCCGCCTCTCCTCGCCCGTCGACGACTCCGCTGAGCTTTCCCGCCTTTTCGACGCCGAAAACGCCATCGCCTGGAAGGTCGCCCGCACAGTCGATCCTCGCTTCAACGTCGCCGAAAGCACCTTCATCGCCGCCCCCGGCGCCGTTCCTCTCCCCGCCTTTGAGGACTACATTCGCGGCACCGACTCCGCCAACCCCGCCGAGCGCCTCCAACGCCTCCAGGCCGCCGTTAAAGTCTCCCCCGACTACGCGCCCGCGCTCCTCGCCCTCGGCAAACAGCAATACACCGATCGCAACTACGCCGATGCCGCCACCACCCTCAGCAAAGTCCCGAAAAACAGTCCTCTCGCCCTCGAAGCCGGCTTCTATCTCGGCCTTGCCCGCTTCAACACCACCAACTACGCCGCGGCCGAGTCCGCCTTTGCCTTCGTCGCCGACCGTCTTCCGCTTCCAGAAGTCGTCGATGACCAGGGAGTCGCCCTAAGTCGCCAAGGCAAGGACGCCGTCCCCCTCTTTCAACGCGCGACGACCCTGGACCCCTCCGACGAAGACTTCCACTACAATCTCGCCCTCGCCTTCTTCCGCCGCGGCGACACCACTTCCGCCCAAAACGAAGCCGAAGCCGCCCTCAAGCTTAAGCCCAACGACAACGAAGCCATCCAACTGCAGCGCCTCCTCAAAGCCGTCGTACCCAATTCCAAACTCCCGCCGCCAGACGCCCAGGGCTTCGGCCCCGTGGAACGCATACGCCGCACGTATTCCGAAACGAGCTATCGCCAGGCCGCCTTCCAACTGGCCCAGATGCGCGCCCTGCGCATGGCCACCCTCACCCCCGCCCAGCAAGCCACCGAATACACCGCCCTGGGCCGCGACGCCCTCGGACAGGGTCTGATTCCTCAGGCTGAGTCCAGCTTCCAGCTGGCGCTTGCCGCCGACCCCAACAGCGCCGCCGCCCATGCCGGTCTCGCCGAGGTCCGCGAACGCAGCAACGAACCTCAGCAGGCTCGCACTGAAGCCACAAACTCCCTTCGCCTTCAACCAAATGCCCCCGCTCTGCTCGTTCTCGCCCGTCTTGATTTCACGCAAAACCAGCTCCAACGCTCCGCCGACGAACTCTCCCAAGCCCTCCAATTAGATCAACAGAACGGTGCCGCCCAAATCCTCAAGAAAGCCCTCACCGATCAGGGCCAAACCGTCCACTAGCACCTCCGTCGCGCTCCGCTACGTGTCCTCACCAATGCCCCTCCACGAGTTATCCCCCGACCTCGCCCTCCTGACCGCGACCGTCGGTCTCTGCCTCATCTTCCTCGAACTGAACCGCCCCGGCCTCGTTCTTCCCGGCGCCCTCGGCCTCCTTCTCCTTCTTCTCGCCGCCGCCGCTCTCCTTCACTACCCATTCACTCCTTGGGCCGTCATACTCCTCATCACCACCGTCGCCATCCTTGCCCTCAACCTCTACCGTGAGCTCCCTTTCTGGCTCCTTGCTGCCTCTACTGCGACCCTCGTCCTGAGCCTTCGTTTTCTCGTAACCCCCAACCCGGGTACCCCGACAGCCCTCACCTGCGGCACCCTCCTTGGCCTCCTAACCGCGGGGCTCTCCCGCATCGCCCTCCGCGCCCGCCGAGCGAAGGCGATACACTAAACCTCGGCTGCAACCTGCACCGGAGTTCGCTTTTTGACTCGTTCGCTATTTCTCTTCTTTGCCGCAAGCTTAGCTCTTGGCCCCCTCGGCGCAGCAGCCCAAACCAAGCTGCAGCAGCAACTCTCCCACGTCGACCTCGGCGTCCAAGGTGCCGGCGAGTTCAGCTCCACCGTCACTGGCCCCCCCACCATTCCCTCCACGATTCCGGCTGGCGATACCGTGACCATCTCCCCCTCCAACACCGTCGGCGCCCTCGTCACCATCCGCTACACGCCCAGTCCCTATATCGGCGCGGAGTTCAACGGAGGCTATTCCCGCTACAGCCAAAACCTGTCATCCGCCGGTCTTCCAGCAAACTTCACTGCCATCCAAAACCAGGTCGACGAATTTACCTTCGGCTATCTCGTTACGCCGCCCTACAGCATCTTCGGCGTCCATCCCTACGCCTCTGCCGGCGTCGGCGGCCTGCGTTTTGCCCCCACCCGGGGTGGCGGCGAAGGTGCACCTTCCATTGGCCGCTTCGCCACTTACGGCAATGTAGGCGTCCAACGGGATCTGATTCCCAATACCTTCGGTGTGCGTGCCGGCTTCCGCGAGCTCTTTTATGTAGCCCCGGACTTCTACCAAAACTACCTCACCCTCAACAAGCGCGCACACACCTCAGAGCCCGTCTTCGGCTTCTATCTCCGCTTCTAGCGGAGCAACCCGGCTCCGGAAAGATCGCTCCTTCTCCAGCGTAGGAACACCATGGAACACCTGATCCACGACGAAGAAATCCCCAAGCACGAGCGCGAGCTGACCCTCAGCACCGGCGCCATCCTTGGCATTTTCCTCGGCCTGGTCATCCTTTGCGGAGGCTTCTTCGGATTCGGCTACAACATGGGCCGTAAATCCGCCCCCACCCCGCTCAATCTCTCTGACATCAACACCGACTCGACCCTTCCCGCCACCGTCAATATCCCGAAACCCACCCCCGGTTCCCCGCTCGCCACGGACACCGCCTCCGCCCCCGCTGTCACCGCTACCAAACCCGTCCGCCGCCCCACACCACCCCCCGCCGACACCGAAACTGCGGACAACACTGTTGAAATACCTAAACCCGTCACCCGCACCCCTGCAGCTATCCCGGCCCCCGTAGTCCGTCCACCCACTCCGGTCAGCCCCTCCGCCCTGAACCCTTCCTCTACGCCAGCCCCCGGTAGCGGAACCTTCATGGTCCAGGTCGCTGCGGTCTCGCATCAGGAAGACGCCGACCTCCTCGTAGGCGCGCTCCGTGGCCGAGGTTACGCCGTCTCTGCCCGCCCCAATACCGTGGATAACTTCATCCACGTCCAAATCGGCCCGTTCCACAGCAAGCCCGAGGCTGATGCCATGCGCCAACGCCTCCTCACGGATGGCTACAACGCCATCGTGAAGCAGTAGGAGCGGTCAACCTCTTTTGCTGTCCTTTCAGGGGAGCTTGACCCCTTCACCGTCTTGCACAGCTGAGATAGCCGCGCTTCCGATGCGCCACCAGCGCCGGTCTAATTCGAAACACCCGCCAGCACCCGCTCCATGTCCTCCCGCACGGCCGACATCATCTCCTCCCGCGACCCAAACTCGCCCATCCTGCGCGCAGGCAAAAACCGCACCACCGCCTCCCCCGGCACAACCTTCCATGAATCACGCGCCATCATCCGCGCCGTCCCCTCGATCACCACTGGCACAATCGGAGCTCCCGTATCCGCCGCCAGGAAAAACGCGCCCCTCTTAAACGGCAGCAGTTGCCCATCCGGCGACCGCGTCCCCTCAGGAAAAATCATAATGTGCAGTCCACTGCGCAGCGCCTCCGCTGCCGCCGCCACGCTGCGCCTCGCATCCTCCCGCGAGTGCCCCCGCGCCACCGGCACAAACTTCCCCATCCGCATCGCCGTCCCCAGCAAAGGGATCCGCATTAACGACTGCTTCAACATCACGCTCGCCATCCCTGGGATCGCCGGCAACAGCACCGGCGGATCCAGGTAGGACGCATGATTGCTCATCAAAATACTTGGCTCCCCCGGCACATTCTCCACCCCCTCCACCCGCACCCGGACCCCCGCCGCGCGCACCCCCAGCGCACACACCGCCATTCCCCATCGGTACATCGTTCGAAAGTCCCGTCGCAATGCCGACCACGGAATCCCTACCAGCGATGCCGGCACACCTAGACCCACAAACACCACCAGCATCTTCACCGACGCCCACATGGCTAGCCGTCCACCAAAGCAGGTGGCCCAGGTCTCGCTTCGGAAGGCAAGCTGGGTGCCCAGGTGCCCTCGGCAATCTGGTTGTTCGCCGCACTCTCAACCCCGGCGGTTCCCCCACCCGTTCCAGCCGCCGTCATCGCCCGCGGCAACTTCTCGTAAATGCCCCCAAATCCTCCATTCGATAGAATCGCCACCACATCCCCCGCCACCAACCGCGGCACCAGTTCCGCCACAATCGCATCTGCATCCGCTCGCAACACCGCCGGCACACCCGCCGCCCGCAACCCCGCCACGACCTGCGCCGGATGCAACCGCTCCCCCTCGGGAATCGCCTCGCTTTTGAACACATCCGCCAGCACCACGACGTCCGCCAGCGCCAGGCTATCCACCAGCTCCCGCTCAAACACATTGCGCCGCAGCGTATTCGACCTCGGCTCCAGCACCGCCACCAACCGCCGTCCCGGGTAAGCTCCCCGCAACGCCCTGAGCGTGACCCGGATCGCCGTAGGATGATGCGCAAAATCATCAATCACCGTCACCCCACCCACCTCAGCCCGCACCTCCAGGCGCCGCTTCACGCTCGCAAACGTCGACAGCGCTTGGACAATGGCTTCCACCGGCACGCCCTGCCCTGCCGCCAGCGCCGCCGCCGCCGTCGCATTCAGCGCATTGTGCTCCCCCGCCATCGGCAACTCTACCCGAGCGAACACTTCACCCCGCCGCAACAGCGTCCAGCTCGAAAGCACCCCCCGCTGCGTAAAATCCACCAACCTCCACTCCGACCCCACCGCAAATCCGTACCTCTCCACCGCACAAAACGCATTTGCAAGGCACTCCGTCACTGCCTCACTCCCGTCGAACGCCACCAACCGCCCCCGCCTCGGGATCAGGTTTACCAAGCGCCTGAACGCCGTCTTGACCGCCTGAAAATCCGCATAGATGTCCGCATGGTCGAACTCAACATGCGTCAAAATCGCGGCATCCGGGAAGTAGTGCAGGAACTTCGGCCCCTTATCGAAGAAGGCCGTATCGTACTCGTCCCCCTCCAAAATGAACGCCCGCGTTTCCCGCTCCACATGAAAGCTCTTCCCGAAGTTCTCCACCACCCCACCCACCAGGAAAGAAGGCTTCCACCGCGACCCCGGCCCCTCCCTCCGCGCCGCCGTCTCATAGATCCACGCCAGCATACTCGTCGTCGTAGTTTTCCCATGCGTCCCCGTCACCACCAACCGCTCCCGCCCCAGCAGAAACTCATCATGGATCAACTGCGCCATCGACCCCATCGGGATCCGTTCATCCAACACCCGCTCCAACTCCGGGTTCCCACGCGAAATAGCATTGCCCACCACCACCAGATCTGGTCGCACATCCAGATTCTCCGCCCGGTAAGGCTCCATTACCCAAATCCCCATCTCGGCCAACTGATCGCTCATCGGCGGATACGCCGCCGTATCCGACCCCGTCACCTCAAACCCTTCCGCCAGCAACATTCCCGCCAGGGACGCCATAGCCGTCCCACAAATCCCAATCAGATGAACTCTCTTACCCACCCTTTGCGCTCCTTTGCGCTTTTCGCGTCGTTAGCCTTTGCCGTTGCTCTTACTTTTACCTTTGCCGTTGCCTTTGCCGTTGCTTTTGCTTTTGCTCTTGCCTTCGCTTTTGCTTTTCTGGTTTGTCATTCCCGCAGGGAACCTGCTGTTTTCTCCCACCACCTACAGCACCCTCAACCCAACC
>CAXUDN010000113.1:0-11625 GCA_964249715.1 uncultured Acidobacteriaceae bacterium | reverse complement strand
TGGAACGGTTCTCTCGTCGTCTGGTATCACGGCTACGCTGAGCACGGCGTCACCTTTCACATCACCGAGCGCCTCCCCCCCGACCTCCTGAACTTCACCGACCGCCACTTCGCGATCCTCCAAAGCGCCTACTCCGAAGGCGGCTGGGCGCTCCAGCAGGCCTACCCTGAAACCGAAACCCTCCGCCGCTACTTCGACCACAAATTCGGCCAACCCAAAGAAACCTTTGTCGCCGGCGTCTCCATGGGCGGCGCCCTCGTTATGGTCACTCTCGAGCTCAACCCAAAACCCTACACTGGCGGCCTCGATCTCTGCGGCGCCATCGGCCCCACCTTCGTCAGCTTCGACCGCCGCTTTGCCCTCCGCGCCGCCTTCGATCACTACTTCCCCAATGTGATGGGTCCCCTCGTGCCCGTCCCCGCCGAATACGACGACACCCCCGCCGTCCGCGACCGCATCCTCAGCGCCCTCAAGGCCAACCCCGCCGACGCCATCCTCATGCGCGAACTCATGGCCCTTCACACCGACGCCCAGGTCGCCCGCGACATCGCCTACTTCACCTTCGTCATCGCCGACATGCAACGCCGCGCCCACGGCAATCCCTTCGACAATGGCAACTGGATCTACTCCGGCGCCAGCGCCACCACCAGCGCCCCCGACGAAGAACTCAATGCCACCGTCCGCCGCTATCCAGCCGACCCCCGCGCTCGCCAGTACCTCATCCACCATTACACCCCCACCGGCCACCTCGGCCGCCCCATGCTCGCCGTCCACACCGTCTTCGACCCCTACATCCCCCCCAACCTCCTCACCCTTTACAGCGAAATGGTCGAAGCCGCCGGCGCCGGCAACAATTTCGTCCAGCAATACGTCCCACGCGACGGTCACTGCGCCATCACCCCCGAAGAAATAGGCCACGCCTTCGACGAACTCCTCACCTGGACACACAACAACACCCGTCCCACTCCCGGCCTCCTCCACTAAACAATCGAGTAGCACTTCAAGCCCGCGGCAACTAGGCACCGGGTGGCCATAAGACCCCAGGAACCTCGAACAGCCGGGAACGTTCAACGCCGGGGGAACCTCCGTGCCGGGTGGCCCATCCTTTCGCCTCGCGAAAGGGTGGGTTCGCTCCCGCCGGACAAACAAACAACCTCACCTCCACCTTTTCGAGCTGAAGGCTCGACACATCACAGCAGGCTGATCACCTGAAGCTCCAGAGGGCTGAAGGCCCGATACACCACGGAGCCACCACCGTGTACACACCACCCTCAACGTCGAACACCAGCCCTTCCCCAACTCCCCCGCTATAATCAAGTATGGGATCCCTGCAAACAGAGGCATCCGGCAGCCAGAACGGCGCGCCGGATTTGGCATCTGCACACCACGCCGCCAGCCTCGAAACCAGCGACTCCGGCATCGGCATGGAAGCCGGCCTGCAACACCCCGCAACCCCCAATCCCCTCCCCACCCGCCCCGCAACCTCCCTCGACGGCCCCTCCGGCGGCTTCGCCGTAACCCCAGCAGCCATCCCCCCATTACCCCCCGCAACACCCCAAAACACAGACGACCCCCTCCACCTCACCGAGCGCTTCGAAACCATGCTCGCCACCCTGCGCGTCAACCGTCCCCACGACGACCAGGACCTCGTTCGCGCCTCCTGGGCCTTCACCCAGCAACAACACGCCACGCAAAAACGAGCCTCCGGCGAGCCCTACATCGTCCATCCCCTCGAGGTTGCGCAGGTCCTCGCCGAACTCAAAATGGACGCCACCGCCATCGCTGCCGGCCTCCTCCACGACGCCGTAGAAGACACCGACGTCACCGCCCCTGAGATCGCCAAACGCTTCGGCGACCAGGTTGCTCACATCGTCGACGGCGTCACCAAGCTCGACAAAATCAAATTCGCCAACCGCGAAGACCACCAGGCCGAGAACATCCGCAAGATGCTCCTCGCCATGGTCACCGACGTCCGCGTCGTCATCATCAAACTCGCCGACCGCCTCCACAACATGCGCACCCTCGAGCACCTCCGGCCCGAAAAGCAGGAGCGCATCGCCCGTGAAACCCTCGAGGTCTACGCCCCCCTCGCCCACCGTCTCGGCATGGGCAAACTCCGCGGCGAGCTCGAAGACCTCGCCTTCCGCTACGTAGACCCCCTCGCCTACCGCAAGCTCACCGACGAAGTCGACTCCATCCGCGGCGAAGGCGAAGCCTTCCTCGACCGCATCGTCCTCACCCTCCAAACCAAACTCCGCGACGCCAACGTCCATGCCCGCGTCGAGTCCCGCATCAAGCGCCTCTACTCCATCCAGCAGAAACTCAACCTCCACGCCATTCCCGTCGACCAGGTCTACGACCTCTTCGCCGTCCGCGTCATCACCGAAACCGAACAGGACTGCTACGCCGTCCTCGGTCTTCTCCATTCCACCTGGCGCCCCGTCCCAGGCCGCTTCAAAGACTTCATCGCCATGCCCCGGCCCAATCTCTATCAGTCGCTGCACACCACGCTGATCGCCGAAGGCGGCCACCAGTTCGAAGTGCAGATCCGCACCGAAGACATGCATCGCGTCGCCGAAGAAGGCATCGCCGCCCACTGGAAATACAAGGCCTCCGACAACGTCACCGCCAAGGACGAAGAGCGTCTCGCCTGGCTTCGCCAACTCATCGAGTGGCAGCGCGAAATGGTCGACCCCAACGAATTCATGTCCACCCTCCGCATGGACATGTACCCCGAAGAGGTCTACACCTTTACCCCCAAGGGCAAAGTCATCGTCCTCCCCAAGGACGCCAGCCCCGTAGACTTTGCCTACGCCATCCACACCGACGTAGGCCACGCCACCACCGGCGCCAAGGTCAATGGCCGCATCGTCCCCCTCCGTTCCCGCCTTCGCAACGGCGACATCGTAGAAGTCCAGACCCAGTCCGCCCACGCACCCTCCCGCGACTGGCTCTCCTTCGTAAAAAGCTCCCGCGCCCGCAACAAAATCAAGCACTGGCTCAACGAAAACCAGCGCACCCGCGCCATTGAGATCGGCAAGAAACTCCTCGAACGCGAAGCCCGCAAATACAAACTTGCCCTCAGCAAATTCAATACCGCCGACTTCAACCGCATCGCCGTCGAATACGGCCTCGCCGCGGAAGAAGACCTCCTCGCCGGCATAGGCTTCGGCAAATACAGCACCCGCCAGGTCCTCAACAAGCTGGAACCTGGCACCACGGGCGGCACAGGCACCCCAGAAGCCCCACACGAAGCCACCCCCAACGCCGTCAGCAGCGCGCTCAGCCACATGAGCGAAGCCGTCAAGCGCGTCTTCTTCGGCAAAGGTTCCGAAAGCCTCCAGGTCGAAGGCCAGGACGACCTCCTCGTCTATCGTGCCCGCTGTTGCAACCCCATCAAGGGTGAAGAAATTATCGGCTACGTCACACGCGGCAAAGGCGTCGCCGTCCACGCCCGCACCTGTCCCAACGTGCAGAACCTCCTCTACGAAGCAGACCGCCGCATCGAGGTCGAGTGGTCCTCAAGTCCCACCGCCCCCAACGGACAATCCTCCCCCGGCGCGCACGGCAACACCCCCAAGCCCACCACGTACCCCGTCAAACTCACAGTCCTCGTAGACGACCGCCCCGGCCTCCTCAAAGAGTTCGCCGCCATCATCTCCGAAGATGGCACCAACATCCGCAGCGTCGACACCCGGCCCACCGAAAACAACGAGACCCACGTCGACTTCGTCATCGAAACCGTCGACGTCCGCCACCTCACCCGCCTCCAGCAAAACCTCCGCAAGGTTCCCGGTGTTCGCGACGTCCACCGCGTCCAAAAGGTTTAAACCAGCAGCCAGCGTGGCCTGGGTCAAGACACTGCGAACGGGAGGGCCCCAACCAACAACCAACAACCCACCCCGCATCCTCCACCCACCCCAGGAATCTAACTTTCAGCAATGCCGCTCCTAAGCCTCACCAAGATCGCCGACGCAGACTTCCCCACCCGCTGGGGCCATTTCCGCATCCTCGGCTTTGAAGGCATCCCAGAACCCGGCGACCCCACCCGCAAAGCCGTCGAAGCCGCCGTCGCCCTCACCATGGGCGACCTCCACGCCGGCCCTCCCATCGTCCGCATCCACTCCCAGTGCCTCACCGGCGACGTCTTCCACTCCCTCCGCTGCGACTGCCACGACCAGCTCCACCTTGCCCTCCGCACGATTGCCGCCGAAGGCGCAGGCATCCTCCTCTACGAACAGCAGGAAGGCCGTGGCATCGGCCTCATGGCCAAACTTCGCGCCTACGAGCTCCAGGATCAAGGCATGGACACCATCGAAGCCAACCACGAACTCGGCTACCCCACCGACCTGCGCCACTTCGAGCTCCCCGCTGCCATTCTCCGCGCCCTCAACGTTCCCTCCGTCCGCCTCATCACCAACAACCCCGAAAAAGTCTCCGCCCTCGAAGCCGCCGGCATCCGTGTCACCCAGCGAATCGACGCCACCATCCCCTCAGAACCCACCTTCCAGCGTTACCTCGAAACCAAACGCGAAAAATTAGGCCACCTCGTCGGTTAGCAGTTCTCCTCGGCCCAGGACCAGCACGGCGCCAGACGAAAATTCGGGTGACCCATCCTTTGCGCAGCAAAGGGTGGGCTATCGAGCGAAGCTCGTCCGCTTTGCCGTTCCTTTCATCCCGCCAGCGTACTCAACGCGAAAACCTACGCTGCAACAAAAAGGGCGCCGTCCAAGAACGACGCCCTCTCCTACACAGCAACCACCCTACCGACCCCAAAGCGCCGTAGCACCCCACAGCGCCGTATCGGCCTGCGTAGCGCTCGCGCCCCAAAGAGCCGTATCGCTCGTATCCGCATTCGCACCCCAGAGAGCCGTAGCCCCCCAAAGCGCGGTAGCTGCCTGTGGCGTGCCCGCGCCCCAAAGAGCCGTAGCTCCCCAAAGCGCCGTATACGCCTGCGGATCACTCGCCCCCCAAAGTGCCGTAGCCCCCCAAAGTGCCGTATTCGCCGAAGGCGTGTTCGCACCCCAGAGAGCAGTCGCACCCCATAATGCGGTAGCACCCCACAGCGCCGTCGAGCTCGAATCAAACGCATTCGCGCCCCACAACGCCGTAGCACCCCACAGCGCCGTATTGGCCTGCGGGTTCGAAGCGCCCCACAACGCCGTAGCGCCCCAAAGTGCGGTCTTGCTCGTCGCAATCCCCACCTTGTTCACGCCCGGCACAAATACCGCCACCGGTGACAGCGCCGGCAGACCCTTCGGAAGCATCCAGCCATAGGCCTGGGCATTCTGGATCGTCGTCGCAACGTCCAGATAGCCCGCGCCTACCGTAAAGATGTCGTTATGGGCCGTAAACGTCTGCCCACTGTCTGACACCACGTTCGTCGCCGGAATCACGTGCTTGTTCGCGCTATACATCAGCAACGCCTTCGCCGTGTCCGGTGTCAGCGCCGGGTCCGCCTGCAACAGATCCGCCACCGCGCCACTCGCCACGGCCGTCGCCATGCTCGTGCCGCTCAGCGGGAAGTAGGTGGTCGAAGCCGCCGCCGTCCCACTTGCCTGGTACCACGCCGTCTCCGTAAAGAAGGTCGGATTCTCCTTCTGCAGGTTCGATCCCGGCGCCAGCAGGCTGGTCACCAGATTGCCCGGCGCAATGAAATCCGGCTTGGCCACCTGGTCGATAAAGCTCGGCCCCTTGGAGCTATAGGTGGCCATCACATCATCGTTCACCGTCGCCGTATTCATCGGGTTCGTCGCGCCCACGGTGATCGCGTACGGATCGTTCCCCGGCGCATTGATCGTCCCGTAGCCCTCGTTATTCAGCGCATTGTCGCGGCCATCGTTGCCGGCCGCGACCACCACCGTGATCCCCGCGGCCCAGGCCTGCTCCACCGCCTGGCACAGCGGATCCAGCTTGTAGCTTTCATAAATCGGACGACCCAACGAAAGGTTGATCACCTTGATGTTGTAGGTGTTCTTCAACGCAATCGCCTTATCAATTGCCGCAATCACCGCCGAGTCCGAGCCCAGCCCGTTCTCATCCAGCGCCCGCAGGTTGATCAGGTTCGCTCCCGGCGCAATGCCCGTAAAGGTGCGCGTAAAGCCCGCCCCTGTCGAGTTCTTGCCGCTGCCCGCAATCAACCCGGCCACATGGGTTCCGTGACCAAAGCCGTCCGCGGTCGTCGTCTCATTGGGAACAAAATTCTGGCTGTACACCACGCGCCCGAGGAGATCATCTACAGCGCTGATGCCGCTGTCGATCACCGCCACGCCGATACCCTTACCGGTATAGCCCCGCGTCGTCGCCCACGGAGCGTTGATCGGCTCCGCGGTAAACTCCGGGCTCGTCCCAATCGGGGTCGCCGCCGTCTGCTTTACCGCCAGCTTGCGGTCCAGCGAAACGTAAGCAACACCCGCATGGCTCGCGAGGCTCTCCAGATCCGAGGTAGATACCCTGGCCGCCAGGGCATGAATGGACTGACTGCGGTGTGAGATAGCGCCCAAAGCAAGCACGGAGGCCACTTCCGCATCGCTGGGTTCGCTGGTGTATTGCACGATGACCGGCACCGTGGATTCTTTCACGGTGTTCAGATCCATCGAGCATTTGGGATGATGGCACGAGGCCAGGGCCGAGAAGGGAAGCGAGATCGCCCCAGTGAAAATCAGGGCGAAACGGGACATACGGGACCATGTTGACATGTACTGCTCCACATAAAAGATCACCCGCCTAACCAGCCTGCGTTCCTTAGCCTTCTCTATCCGGCGTAAAACTCAGCGAGCCAAACGAGCGTACTGCGGGGCCCAGGCACAGCCATCCCCCTTCGGTGGGTTCTTCCCCAAACCGCAAGAAGACACGGATTCCCAAACGCGTCAGCGGTTCTTTCGCCGAAGATCCCAAGCGATCCTCCGCCAATAACCAGCAAAACACGAAGTTCGCCGAACGTGAATGTCAGTGCTCACGCCAACGTACTACAACTAACGTTCAACGCAATACATAATTTCTGTGTAGGTCCCATACAAACAGTGATCGAGGTTAGGTTACGAGTAACTAGGTAACATCGTTACCGTAACTAAGTTCTAACCTTTCGCCTCACGACGCACTTAGCCCGAATCAGCACGATGCTGTCTACAACCACCCTTAATCCTACGATTTGCCCTTCTGAAAAGAGACACCGAAAGCAAGGGCCCGCGCACCTGCAGAGGTCTACCTGCACAGGTCAAGCACTGAGCGCCCAGCAAAGACTACGTCGCACTCCCCACCAACTTCGCCGTAATCACCATCTGCCCCATGTGCCTTTGCGTGTGCTCCGCGCAATGAATCAGCAACCCACCGGCAGTCGTCGGCAGCCTCTTGCGTCCAATCCCCCGCGGCTCCCCGTAGCTCTCCGGCCGAAACGCCACCACGCGCTCCTTGGCCCGCCGCAGCCCCTCAAGAAACTCCCCCATCACCTGCGCCCCTGTCCCGCCTTGCATTTCGGTTTCCAACGAGGCCAACTGCACCTCATCCAGCCCCCGGTCCTCCGCGTACGTCAACAATCGGTCCAGCGACCGCGCGGTATGCCGCAGCTGAAAGGCAACCGGCGCCAGTCCCCCAGGCCGCGCAAACATCGCCTCGTCGCACATCCCCGCACACCACCGCTCCGCATCCTCCTCCGCCAACTCCAAAGCATGCACCACCCCCCGCCGCACAACATCCAGCTCCCAGTGCGTCCCCCGCATCCACGGCTCCATAGATCTCACCCCTTGTTCACATTGCAACAGAAGAGAAAAGACCGCCACCAGAGGCGCTGAACCAACCGGCACACAAACCGCGTCCTACGACACTGAACCGATGGCGAAAATGGCTGACATCCCGGTCCAGATCGTTCTGCGGCCGTATGCCAGTTCCATTCCGCTGGCCTCCTTTGCCTTTGGCACCGGTAATGCCCTGTACAGCGCCTTTCTCCTGCACTGGATTCCTGCATCGGAGACGCGATCCCTTGCCTTCATGTTGCTCGCCTTTGTAGCCCCACTGGAGATCATCCCGAGCTTCATGGCCTTTCTTGCCCGCGACTCCGGCGGGGCAACCGCCTTTGCGATCTTCGGCGCAGCGTGGATTGTCCAGGGTCTGGCCCTCCTTGACGGGCCGCCTCCGGTCATCGATCATGCCGCGGCCTCCTTTCTCTTTTGCCTGGCGCTCTGCCTCCTGATGCTCACCATCGTCACCTTTAAAGGAAAACCTCTGCTGGGTGCGGTGTTAACGGTCGCCATTCTCCGCTCCTGCGGCGCGGCCACCGTGGCGATCACGGGCGCAGGCTGGCTCTCCGCGGCGACCGCCTGGTGTGGTCTCCTGCTGGCCGCGCTGGCGTTCTACTCCGGCATTGCCTTCCTGGAAGAGGACGTCACGCAAGAAATTTCACCCCTCACCTTCCGTATGGGTGAAGCTCGATCCGCGATGGAAGGCAAGCTCGAAGATCAGGTGTCAGCCATCGAAAGGGAAGCGGGCGTCCGCAAACAGCTCTGACGTCGCGAAGAATCGCGGAACAGCGTTCCTACAAGCCCCTACCCCGCCGAAACGCCCGCACCACCTCCGCCGGGTCCTCGTGCTGCCCATCCACAGCCAGGTTCATCGCCCGCATCTCGTCCTCACTCACCTTCCCTGCCAGTCGCTCCGCAGCCCGTCCAATCGCCGGCCACCGAGCCAGCGCCTCCTCCCGCACCAACGGCACCGCCTCGTACGGAGGAAAATAGTGCCGATCATCCACCAGAGCCACAAGGCCTAACGCCCGGATCGCCCCATCCGTGGAATTCCCCGCCACAATGTCTACCTGGTGCGCCCCCAGCGCCCGGTACAGCAGCCCCAGCTCCATCGTCCGAGGCTCGCCCGCAAACCGCAGCCCATACGCCGCCGCTAACCCCGGCAGCCCATCCGGCCGCTCCGCAAACTCGTACCCCACCCCCAGCTTCCACCCCGGCGCAATCCTCGCCACATCGCTGATCGTCCGCAACCCCAACCGCCGTGCATCGTCGCCCCGCACCACCATCGCAAACGTATCCTCAAACCCAAACCCCGGCCCTACCCGCACCTTGTACCGCTCCGCATACAGCCGAGACACCGTTGCATCCACCGCCGCCGGATCCCGCTGCCCCACCGGCGGCAGAGGTTGCTTCAAAATCGCCGTCAAAGCCGTCCCCGTGTACTCCGGATAGGCATCAATCCGCCCCGAGATCAGCGCCTGCTGACAAAGATAACTCCCCGCCAACCAGAACCGCCGCTCCACCGGCCCCCCACCCTCCGCCTCAATCTCCTGCGCCAGCATCTCCCCCAAAACCACCTGCTCCGTAAAGTTTTTCGCCCCCACCACCACGTGGGAAGACCGCGGCGGCGCGCACGCCGTCAGCCAAAGCAACCACAGTACCCCCAGCAGACTCCGCGCCTTCACCGCCGCACCGTCATGCGCTTCTCCGCCAGCCCCAGCAAACCATCCGCTCCCAATGCCAGCAACGCCGCAGGCACCGCTCCCGCCAGCACCAACCCGTTATCCACGCTCGCCACCCCGCGAAAGATCAGCTCCCCCAATCCACCAGCCCCAATCGCCGCCGCGATAGTCGCCACACCCACACACGTCACCGTAGCCGTCCGCAATCCGGCCAGGATCACACTGGCCGCCAACGGCAACTCGACCTTCCGCAGCCGCTGCCAACCCGTCATCCCCAACGCATTCGCCACATCCACCAGCGCCGGATCCACACTGTTGATCCCTGCATAGGTATTCCGCAGAATCGGCAGCAACGCGTACCCCGTCAACGCCACAATCGCCAGCCGAGCCGCCCGATCCCCCAGAAACGGCACCGGCAGCAGCAATCCAAACAGCGCCAGGCTCGGAATCGTTTGCAGCACGTTCGCTACCCCCAGCACCGGCCGCGCCCACCCCTGCTTCCGCGTCAGCAGGACCCCCACAGGCAGCCCAATCGCCGCCGCAAAGAGCATCGCGCTCAGCGTCAGCCAAAGGTGCTCAAACGTCAGCCTCCCAATCTCCGCCCCATACCGGTGCAGAAACGTCCCCATCAGGCCGCCGTCTCCTGCGGCTGCGTCGCCCGCACATACGTCCGCACAGCCTCGTCGTCGCTTCCCATCACCTCATCCGAGCGCACGTTCGCCAGCACCGCGCCGTCCTGCATCAGCACCACACGATCGGCCAGATACAAAGCCTCCTGCAGATCATGCGTCACAATCAACGTCGTCACCTCACCCGCCTTCAGCAGATCCCGCACCATCCGCTGCATCTCCGCCCGCGTCAGCGGATCGAGCGCCCCAAACGGCTCATCCATCAGCAGCACCTTGGGCTCCGTGATCAACGCCCTCGCCACGCCCACACGCTGCCGCTGTCCCCCACTCAACTGCCACGGATACCGCGCCAGCACGTCCTCATCCAACCCCACCCGTTTCACCGCCTCCGCAGCTCGCGACCGCACATCCGTCCCCGCAGTCTGCCCCCCAATTTCGAGCGGCATCGCCACATTCCGCTCAATGCTCATGTGCGGAAACAGCCCACTCTCCTGAATCACATACCCAATCCCCCGCCGCAACGCAAGCACATCCGCCGACACCACATCCGCTCCGTCGACGGACACGCGCCCACCAGTCGGCCGCACCAATCCATTCACTGTCCGCAGCAGCGTCGTTTTCCCTGACCCGCTCCGCCCCAGCAACGCCGTCGTACTCCCCGGTTCGCACCGAAACGACACACCCCGCAAAAGCGGACGGCCACCGACCGTGAAGCTCACATCCGCGAACTCCACACCACCGGTAGCCATCCTTTGCCTTTCTTGCTCTCGCTGCAGCCTTCGCTCTACTCCGCAGCCTCAGGCGCATGCTCCGCCCCATGCTCAGGCCCAACCTCTGCCTCTGCACTCGGGGGCGGAGCCACGGACGTCGGATTCGTCGCCCCCTTCACCCGCACCACCGTAATCTTGTCAAACCCTTCCTTGAAGGCCGGTGGCCGCAGCCGCTCTGCCATCTTGTGCATCACCTCATCGGTCACCTGGCGATCCCGCTGCGAGTTTCGCTCCAGGCACACGCTCAACGGCACATCGAAAAACACCGCCTGCACCTCATACCCGAAGCTCTTCGCCATCTTGATCCACTGCCGGCGCTCATGCGGACTCAGGTTCGTCGCATCCACATAGTTCCAGGGCATCTTGGCAATCAAGCGCGCCCGCAAGAGGCTCCGCAGCGTGCTAAAGACCAATCCCTGGTAGCGCTGTTCAGTAATATCGTCAAACAAAATATTCCGCAGCATATCGCTCGATAAGGGCTGCACGCCCCGGCGCTTGTACCAGGTCGTCTTCCCCGAACCCGGCAGCCCGATCGTCAACACCACATACCCGCGCGGCGACCGCGCCGCCACAGGAGCCACCGGAGGAGTACCCACAGAATCCGGCTGAGTCTCCATTACCAGCGTTGGCTTATGCACCGGTTCAGGCTCGAGTACCGGCTCAAGCGCTGGTTCCGTGCCCGCTTCGCCCGGCTGCAAGCCATGCATTTCAGCCATCAGCTCCGTCTGCGGCTCCTCAACCGCCGGCTCTGGCGCCGCTGCCTTTTCCGCCCGCACCGGCTCCGGATACGCCGGCCGCAGAGGAGCCG
>CAXUDN010000112.1:10545-11631 GCA_964249715.1 uncultured Acidobacteriaceae bacterium | reverse complement strand
CAACCCCGAAGAGCTCATCGCCGCCGCCCACGCCGGCTGCTTCACCATGGCCCTCTCGGGCCAGCTCAGCTCCGTAGACAGGCCACCCCAACAGCTCGACACCACCGCCACGGTCACCATGGAAAAAACCGACGACGGCCCCAGCGTCACCAAAATCCACCTCAAAACCCGCGCCCGCGTCCCGGGTATCGAGAAACAGCAGTTCGACGAACTAGCCGCCAAAGCCAAGGACGGCTGCCCTATCTCCCGCCTCCTCAAGGCCGCCGAGATCTCCCTGGACGCCCAACTTATCTAACCGAATCACTAAGTCATCACTAAAGGTGCTCTCTATTGAGCGCCTTTTTTCTTGTAACTAAGCTCACCGTCGAAACCACCTCTCGTCTCAACTCACAACCTTCATCCTTGCGCAGGGCTACGGCCTGCGCAAGACCGGCCCGCACCCCTTTGCTTCCGAGCCAGGACGCAGATCTCACCCTCAGGAGATTTGCCCTTGTACCACCCCCGCCTCTTCCAGTCCCTGCAGAGCCACTGGACTGCCGCCGCGCTCTTCGCTGTCGTCATCCCCTTCCCACCCGGCCCCGACCTCCTCGCGCAACTCCCAGGCTCCAGCAGTTCTCTCGCCAACCTCACCCAACCCATCCCCAACTGCACCGACCTCTCCGACGCGCCCTGCCCACCGCCGCCGGCACCCCGTCCCTCAACCTCACCCACAAACCGCGTCGAGACCTCCCTCTCCCTCGGAGCCTTCGCCGGGATCACCCCCACCCGCCTGCAAACGAACACGTACGGCAGCTTCTACGAAGGCACCCAGACCCAGGGAATCGCCCCCACCGCCGGCGTCCTGGGCACATTCCGCCAACAGTTCCATCCCTGGCTCGGCTACTCCCTCAACCTGGGCTACACCCGCGTCGACGAGCGCTACACTGTCCCCTTTACCTCCCCCTACGGCCCGGACTACCACGTGCCGGGCAACATGTACGAGCTCAGCTTCAGCTACGTCACCGTGAAGCACCTCACACCCCGCCTCAACCTCTTCGCCGATGCCGGTGGGGGTGAGGCCGCGCGGCCCGGCGGCGTGCCGCAGTC
>CAXUDN010000112.1:8224-10535 GCA_964249715.1 uncultured Acidobacteriaceae bacterium | reverse complement strand
CCGCCGGATGCCCTGCGGGATCACCACCAGCCGCATCGCGGTCCGGTGGCTCAGGCCCAACGCCCGGGCGGCTTCGAGCTGTCCGGGTTCGACGCTTTGAATGCCGGAGCGGAAGATCTCGCCGATGTAGGCGGCCGCCGTCAGCCCCAGCGCCGGCCCCATCCGCGGCGCCGCCACCGGAGCCCTCCCCGGAAGCCCCTTTCAGTTCCCACCCGTCAACTACCGCCCGGAAGGCGTCACCGGCTTCGGCCTCGACCTCAGCCTTACCCGCAACCTAACCTTCCGCGCCGAATACCGCGGCCTGCTCTACAAGAACCCCGACTTCGGCCTGAACCTGCAAAAGAGCTCCACCTGGACCAGCGAACCCACCCTCTCCCTCGTCTACCGCTTCGGCAAACGCGCCGGATTGCACAGCCAAACAGCACGCCCTTGAGTGGACCGACCACAACGCGCACCGACCAGACGTAAAGACTTGATCCCGGAACCAAAACGTTGTCAGATGGAGGCCCATGCCTATCTCTTCGATTCGACTGGTGTCCGCCTTGGCTCTGATCCTCGCCGCCTCGCTGAGGGTCAATGCCCATTCCCAAGGCCTGCCGCCACCTCCCAGCGCAGATGCCTCTGACAAGGCTGAACCATCCCCAGGCGGTCCCTCAACTTTTGACGTTGCCTCCGTCCACGAACATGGCGGTGACGACCACATGATGCGCTGGATGAACAAAGCGGACGGCATCTCCATGACGAATCTTCCGCTCCAATCCCTGATCGCGAGCGCCTACAACATCAAGATGGACCTTGTCTCGGGCGGGCCTGCCTGGGTTAACACCAAGGGCTTCGATGTGGACGCCAAGGTCCTGCCCGGCGATGCATCCTCGCCGACCAAGTTGACCGAGGCCCAGCAACGCGTCCTCCTCCGCGCCCTGCTCATCGATCGCTTCCATCTCAAGGCGCACCTTGAATCCAAAATCCTGCCGGTCTACGACCTAACCGTCGCCAAAGGCGGTCCGAAGATGCGCGCCGACCCACCTCAACCACCCTCGGCAGACGACAAACCGGGTGATTTCGAGCCCGGCGACTTGAAAGAACGTGGCACTGCAACCTTCGGACCCGGTTACATTCAGGCACATGCCTACAAAATGCCCAGCCTGGCCGACAATTTGGGCTTCATCGTGCAACGAACCGTGCACGACAAAACCGGACTCACAGGCGAATACGATATTGACCTGACCTACGCTCCCGAGGATCAACTTGGCGCCGCCAGCGACAAGGCCAACACCGGCACAGACCCCAAACCCTCGGTCTACGCCGCGATCCAGGAGCAACTCGGCCTCAAACTCGTACCAACGAAGGGCCCCGTAAATACCCTCGTCATCGACCACGTCGACCTGCCCACCGTAAACTAGCCATTGCTCCATGGAGGCTCATGGCACAGCATCCGGTTTCCCTTTTACCCACTCTGATTCTCGCCGCAACCCTCAGCGCAAACGCCCACGCTCAGGGTCTACCCCCACCTCCCAGCACAGAGGCGACAGGGAAAGCCGACGCATCCCCAGGTGGCCCCACTGCCTACGACGTAGTCTCCGTCCACGAACACAGCAGCGACGACCACAACATGAGCTGGATGTCCAAGGCTGATGGTATGACCTTAAGGAACGGTGCTCTCCAGTCGCTCGTAGCTAGTGCCTACAACATCAAAATGGATCTCGTTTCCGGCGGTCCCTCGTGGGTCAGCACCAAAGGCTTCGATATAGACGCCAAACTTCTCCCCGCAGAAGGATCGAACGGATCAGCGCAGACAAAATCGACTGAGGCCCAGCAACGCGTCCTCCTCCGCGCCCTGCTCATCGACCGCTTCCACCTCAAAGCACACATCGAGTCCAAAATCCTCCCCATCTATGACCTGACCGTAGCCAAGGACGGTCCAAAGATGAAGATCGTCCCACCCCAACCAGCCTCCACAACCGACACCCCCGCTGACTTCAAACCCGGCGACCTAAAGCAACGCGGAAGCGCCTACTTCAGCCCCGGCCACATCCAGGCGCACGCCTTCAAGATGGACAGCCTCGCCAACAATCTCGGCTATATCGTGCAGCGCACTGTGATCAACAAAACCGGACTGACCGGCGAATACGACATCGACCTAAGCTATACCGACGAAGACCAGCTCAACTCGGCCAGCGACAGAGCCGCCGCCGGCGCCGATCCCAAACCTTCCGTCTACGCCGCCGTTCAGGAACAACTGGGACTCAAGCTCGTCCCCACAAAAGGCCCCGTAGACACACTCGTCATTGACCACGCCGAACTCCCCACC
>CAXUDN010000112.1:0-8124 GCA_964249715.1 uncultured Acidobacteriaceae bacterium | reverse complement strand
CTAACGCTGTATCTCCACCAGCAACACCCAGGCGTCGATCACCGGCGCCAGGATCGCCGCGACTGCGCCCACTGTCACCCAGTACAACCCACCCCCACGCCCAAAGATGAGCGACAAACCCGCCACCCCGAACGGCACGGTGGAAGCCAGCATCACTGTCGTCTGCATCACCTTCTGCAAAGCCGTTATGTACGTGTTGCGACGATTGGCCTTCCAGTGAAGAAACAACACGCCCGCCGAGCCGGCCACACTGAGGATCAGTACTTCCCATCCCAGGCGCGCCCGCGTCTGTTCCGGCGTCAGACATACCACCGCAACCACGGGCAGCAGCATGGCCGTGGCGAGCGCCTTGCCCGCGCGCGCTACCAGCTGCGGCGCCCCAAGGATCCGCTGCAGATTGATTGAAATCGCGACAAACAACAGCCCGGTCAGCGCCGCCCCGGCGCTCACCAGCGCTGAAAAGAAATTCGACCACACCGCCGGACTATACCCAGTTCCCATCCACTCGCTCCGGCCATGACGCGAAACCGCCGCTAGTGCGCATGTGCATGATCATGGGTATGCCCACCCGGCCCATGATGATGATGCGAGTGCCCGTCGATCACATCCGGAGCCGGCGGCGAACAACATCCATCCGTCACCTCGCACCCCGTCACCTCCAGCTGGATCGTCGTATGCCGGATCCCAAAATGATCCACGAGCTGGTGATTCACCCGCCCCAGCAACGACTCCGTCTCACGCACCGTCATTTCGTTCACCTGCACATGACACGCCAGCGCATGGCTCTGCGCGGTAAGGCTCCATACATGCAGGTCATGCACATCCACCACGCCCGTCACCCCCCGCATCGCCTCGCGCACCTGATCCATATCCACCGTTCGCGGCGTCCCCTCCAGCAGAATGTGCAGCGTCTCCCGCACAATGCCCCACGAGCTCAGCAGGATCATCCCTGCAATCACCAGCGACAACAGGGGATCGATCCATTGCTGATGCGTCACCGCAATCAGCAGTCCACCCACGATCACCGCCGCCGTCGAGACCGTATCCCCCAGCATGTGCACAAAGACGCTGCGAATATTCACGTCTCCCGAAAATCGCCACAGCAGCGCCGCGATCAGGCCGTTCATCACTACGCCCGCCGCCGCCACCATCATCATCAGCCGCGGCTCTACGGCCACCGGGTGCAGCAACCGCATCACCGCATCCACGCTAATCCAACCGGCGAGCGCCAGCAGGCTCAGTGCATTCACAAACCCCGCCAACACCCCCGCCCGCTGGTACCCAAACGTCCGCTGGTCGCTCGCCGGTCGTCCCTGCAGCCAGACCGCCACAAAACTCAAACCCAGCGCTGCAAAATCCGAAACATTATGCCCCGCCTCCGAGATCAGCGCCAGCGAATGCGCCCGCACCCCAAACACAAAGGTCGCTACGATGTACAACAAGGTCAGCACCAGCGAAAACTTCAAAATCCGTTCGATGGCTGCATTCGGCTTGGCCTTCGCGTGCATACCCTTATTCTAATCTGTCGTAACCCGTCCAGAACTACCGCTTCCGCGTCAAAGCCGCCCCATACGTTGTCCTGAAAAGAGCCAAACCGCACCTCCGCCGCATCCAAACATCCCGAAACCAAGGAGTCTCCGCCCCAGATGAAGGTCACCCCCACCGGCGCGCACGCCCACCAGCTCACCCGCCTGGGCCTCATGAACTGCTATCTCGTCCGCGAATCCGATAGCTACACCCTCATCGACACAACGGTCAGCGGCGCAGCCAAAGGAGTCATCTCCACCGCCCGCGCCCTCGGCCCCGAGCCTCTCAGCCGCATCCTTCTCACCCACGCCCACGTCGATCACGTCGGCTCCGTCGACGAACTCGCCCGCGATCTCGGCAAAATCGACCTCGCCATCAACACTCGCGAAGCGCCCCTCCTCCAGCGCCCGCCCAACACACAGCTCGAACCCGGCGAACCCCAGGGCAAGGTCAAAGGCGGCCTCCCCGGTACTGTCACCCGGCCCACCCATCTACTCTCGGAAGGGGAACTCTTCGGCTCGCTCCGTGTCTTAACCAGCCCCGGCCATACTCCCGGCCACGCCTGCTTTTTCGACGAGCGCGACGGCACCCTCTACGCCGGTGACGCCCTCCTCACCCTCGGCGGCCAGCTCCACATCCCCGGCTTTGGCCCCTGGTTCTTTCCTCTCGCCGGCCTAGCCACCTGGAACAAGCCCCTCGCTCTCCACAGCGCCCAGAAACTCCTCGACACCCTCGGCACCGACATCCGCCGCTACGCCGCCGGCCACGGCCGCCTCATCGAAGGCGGCCCCGCCCTCCTCCGCCAGACCATAGAACAAGCCCAGGAAAAGGTCCGCGGAGGCACTCGCTAACCGGTACGGTACAGCCGCTGCACGCTTCATCCTGCTACCGCTTTACGGTGACGTCCATGTGCGCCGCCGGGTAGACTCCCCGCAGCGCCAGAACGGAATAGTTACTGAACGTATTGCCCCCAATCAGTTTGCCCAGCATCGAGTTCAGACTCGTATACAGCGTCACACTCGATGTTCCGAAGCTGATATTTGGAAACGACGTTTGCTGCCGCATCTGACCAACGCCAAACAGGCTCCTCGGCTGATACCACCAGTTCGCCAGAAACACCTCCGCAGAGTTGGGTGGTGGCGCGGTCTCCGCTCCATAGAGGGTGTACGGCGCTAGATCGAAGCCTCCCGCCGCTACGTACAGATTGCCATCTCCATTTGCGCGAGCCGTGTACTCGTACGTCAGTTGCTCGTCAAAGCGTGCCGGCAACCCGGCAGCGTTGAATGCGCTCACCAGCCTGAGATTGTTGCTCACATAGAGCAGCGTGTAGTTGTTGATCGTTCCTGTGCCGTCAGGGGGCACAATGTTCAAGCCAATTTGCGATAGGACTGTAGCTTGGGCCGGTCCCCTGTCCACGGAGGCGCCCGCGCAGCTTGTCGCCCGGACGACAATGTTCGCTGCGCCGTTCACCGTCGCCAATGCGTAACCGGCGGGAACCAGCGGTTCCGCCGCGGACAGAGAAACAGGGCCTTCTCCCGCGAACTCGCTGCAGTTGCTGAAATCCACCGTAAACCCGGGAAAAGTCTGCGCCTTCGCAGAAACACACATACCGCAGACAGCCAGGGTGACTCCGCAGGCAATACGGTGCATACAGCCTCCTTGCACATCGATCAGATTGGGCCACCACCTCGAAGACCAGCATCTCCGGTCCAGAACCGAAGGAACCGGCCAGGCCCTGAGCCGCCTCGGCCGGCAATACCGCCGGAACGCTTGATCCTTTGGTGCAACCGCAACGAATCATGGCACGGCCAGGCTCTCCGTTCAACCCAGCGTTCGCGAATGTGGCCTATCGCCTGCAGCAGGGCAACCGCTGCCCGCTGGAAGCGCAAAGACCGGTACGCAGACCGGTGCGAAACCCTCCACCAGCTTTGACCAGTTGTGTTGAAGCCCCTACCTCTTGATCAAGCCGATACCCTATCGAACGTACTTCAGCCGAAAGTACCCCAGGGTGAGGGTGCCTAACTCCGCCAGTGCAACTCCACCGGCCCCGCCAGTGGATGCTCACCCTTCCCCGTCAACCGCCTCTGCTTCAGCGCGAAATACCATTTCGCGGGCTTATCCGCATCATCAATCAGCATCAACCCCGGATTCGACCGCAATCCCCGCGCCTGTTCCACCATGGTCCCCTGATCCTGCGCCACAAAGCGCCCGCCAAAGAACCGCACCAGCGACGTGACAAACGGCAAAAAATACCCAATATTCCACGCCGCCACCACATCGATCCGGCACGTGAAAGCCGTCACCGGCGTCACCGTCGTCAGCGAAGAAAACCACCTCTGCTTGCCCTTCCCATCCGTCGCCACAATCGTCTCAGTCCGCCGGTTTGGCAACGCAAAATCAATCGTCGTCACCGGCTTCCCCAGCAACTTATACGGCGCCGAATTCGAGCTGGGCGCATGCGGACTCATCCGAAATCCATCTTGGATCGGCTCAAACCGCTTCGTCTTCTCATGGATACTCTTGGCTGAACGCCACCACCAGGCCTGGTGCACGAACGGTCCATGCGCCGGATCCATCAACCCAATAATCCCGTGATCCACATTGCAAGGCAGCTCCGCTGAAAGGTGCGCCGACCGAAACCGCCCTGAGAACTTGGGCAACTCCGGCACCTCCGGCAACGCACTCTCGTCGACAACCCGCCCCGCTCCCGCAGGCGGCACATACACCCACGCATACCCCTCCCGCTCCCGCACAGGAAACGCATTCGCATAGATCTTCGTAGGCTCCAGACCATCATGCGACGTCAGCGACGGAATTTCCTCACACCGCCCACTGCAAGGCTCAAACCGCCAGCCGTGGTACTTGCACATCACCGTCTCGCCATCGAACCAACCCGCACTCAACGGAATTCCCCGATGCGGACAAAGATCCCGAATCGCAAACAGCGCCCCATTCCCTTTACGCCCCAGCAACAGCGGAATCCCGAGCAGCGTCGTCACCACCGTATCGCCCGCACGCATCCGCTCAACTCGCGCGGCCGGATACCACTCCCCAAAGATCATCTCCGCCGGCGGCCCTGGCCGCGGATCCGCCCCTGCCGCAATCTGCACCAGTTCCGCATCCCGCCCCGCCAAGATCGGCCGCATCCGCCCCATCCCACAAGCATAGGGCAGCCCGCGCTCAGCCGAAACGGAGGAACGTCTGCCGGTCCTCCCGAAGCATCCGCCGCCGCTTCAGGTGTTCATCCAGCCAAATCAGAGCCACCACGAACACCAACACTCCGGGTGCCGCACATACCAGCGCCCACACCGCAGAAAGAAAGGTCAGAATCATCGCAGGACCAGAGTCGCCGCCCCGGCGAGGGTACGCCATGCCACGACAGAACCATCCGTAGCCTCATCCGGGCCATCCCCCCACCCGTTCTTGGCCCGTTCCAGGACAGCAGGCCACTCCAACAAGCTCTATCAGCCCCGCAGGTCCACTGAGCCTGAAAATCTCTACGGCCGCGGCATCGCCAGGGCCTTCTTCACTGCCGCCCTCGCCAGCGGCTCCATCACCCCATAGCCCGCGTCGTTCGGATGAACAAAGGCATCCTCCGCCAGCTCCGGACGCATCGCCCCGTCAGCATTCACCATCGCCGCGTAATAGTTCAGGAACACCAGTTTCTGCTCCGCCGCAAAGCTCTCCATCCACCTGTTCAACGCCACCACCTCCTGGCGCGGGTCGATACCCGGGCGCCACGGAATCCTGCCCGCGGGCAGCACCGAGCTGAGCACCACGCGAACGTGCGCCGCCTTCGCCAGAGCCACCATGCTGCGGAAATTGCCTTCGATGGCCGGCAACGTCTCCGCCCCTGTATTCCCCGCAATATCGTTGATCCCCGCAAGAATCACCACGGCCTCAGGATGCAGATCAATGACATCCTGCTGAAATCGCACCACCATCTGTGGCGTGGTCTGCCCGCTGATGCCGCGATTCACCCAGGGCTGATCCGGAAAAAAGTGCCCATGCCGGCGACCCCATCCATCTGTGATGGAGTCTCCATAAAACACCACCCGCCGCTGCCCTTGGGCCGGTTCGCCCAAACCAAGATCGTCTGCCCGGTACCGCCCCAACTGCGGCCAATCCGCCAACTGCCTCTGCATGGACGCAACCTGCTCCGGGTTTAGCTCGCTTACTGGCACCGTGAGCACCAGCGCAGAAGCCGGCTGCGAGAGGGTCGAAACCGCGGGCGCGGACGGCACCTGCGCAGCCACGAAACAGCCCGTCCACAACACGGGCACGGCTATAAAAAGGGAATACCGACGAGACCTGGTCACACAGGAAAGATAGCAAGCCGCCGGCGGTGCCCCAACCCGGCGGCCCCCGTACACTAACCCCAATGCCCGCAGCCGTACCTCAGAGGCCTCACTCCACCCTCCTCACCACCCTCCTTCTGTGGCTACTTTTCTACGCCAGCTCCACCCTCTTCCGCCCCGCGCTCCTCGACGACGCCGACTCCGTCCACGTCGAAGTCGCCCGCGAGATGCTCCTCCGCCACGACCCCGTCACCCTCTACGCCAACGGCATCCGCTACCTCGAAAAAGCTCCCCTCCTCTACTGGCTCATGGCCCTCAGCATGCACCTCGCCGGCTTCTTCGGCCAACTTGGCAAGCCATTAGGCCCCGAAGCCCTCGCCGCCGCCGCCCGCATCCCCCTCGCCCTCGCGGTCCTCGCCCTCGCCCTCCTTGCCGACAGCTTCGCCCGCCACCTCTTCCGCAGCGCCCGCGCCGGTCTCTACGCCTCGCTCATCCTCCTCTCCAGCTTCGGCATCTTCATCTTCACCCGCATCACCATCCCCGACGCCCTCGTCTGCCTCTGGATCACCGCCTCCCTCTATGCCTTCTGGCGAACCGAAGAGCTCGGCTCACCCGGCTCCCCAGGACACCCCCAAAGTCCTACCCACCTCCGCCCGCTCTGCTGGCTGTTCGCCGCCACCAGCGCCCTCAACGTCCTTACCAAGGGCCTCATCGGCATCGTTTTTCCCATCGGCATCGTCCTCCTCTATCTCCTCCTCACCCGAGGCCCCCGCCGCACCCTCCTTCGCCTCCGCCAATTTCACCTCCTAAGCTCCCTTCTCGTTTTCCTTGCGATCGCCGCCCCCTGGCACATCGCCGCCGGCCTCGCCAACCCCACCCAGGGCCACCCTGCCCCCTTTCTCTTCCTCCGCGATCCCAGTGCTGTTCTTCCCTGGGGCCACTGGCAGATCCCCCTTCCCACCGACGGCAACGTCCGCGGCTGGTGGTGGTTCTACTTCATGAACGAACACCTTCTCCGCTACCTCAATCTCCGCATCCCCCGCGACTACGACACCGTCCCGCTCGCCCTCTTCTGGGGTCTCTGCCTCATCTGGCTCATGCCCTGGTCCGCCTTCGCCTTCAAAGCCACATCCTGGGCCATCCCCCTCCGCTCCGCAAAATGGCGCAGCCAATTCCGCCGTCATGACCTACCGCTCGGACGCCGAGGCCGTCTTCTTCTCGTCCTCTGGGCCGCCTTCGTCCTGCTCTTCTTCTCCCTTTCCACCCGCCAGGAGTACTACATCCTCCCTGCCCTGCCCGCCGCCGCCGTCCTTATCGCCGGCTGGCTCTCCTATCGCGCCGTCGACACTTCCCTCGCCGAAGCCCATCGCCGCGCCGGCCGCCGCATCACAGCCGTCCTCGCCCTTCTCGGCCTTCTCGCAGCCGCAGCCAGCCTCTTCTTGATCCTCGGCACCCGCACCCCCGCTCCCGACACCGACCTCGCTCAACTCCTGCAACAAAACCCCGGCGAATACGCCCTGAGCTTTGGCCATTTCCTCGATCTCAACGCCAGGGCCCTCGGGCTCTTCCGCTTCCCACTCGCCATCACAGCGCTTTGCCTCGGCCTCGGCTTTCCTCTCGCCTGGTTTCTCCGAACTCGCCGCCAGGTCCACTACGCCAACCTCACCCTCGCCGCCGCGACCTTCGGCTTCCTCCTCGCCGCCCACCTCGGCCTCCAAACCTTCGCCCCCGTCCTCAGCTCCGCCCAACTTGCCGCCGCGATCCGGCCTCAAGTTCACCCGGACGATCTCATCGTCCTCCACGGCGAGTACGAAGCCGGCTCCACGCTGGGCTTCTATCTCCAGCACCCGGCCACCTACAGCGGCCAGCCGCAACACGCCCAAAACCCGATCCACATCCTCGAAGGCCGCAGCTCCAACCTCTGGTACGGCTCCTTTTTCCCGGATGCCCCCTTAATCTTCGAAACTTCCGCAAGCCTCGCCCTCAAATGGCCCGGCCCCCAACGCATTTTCCTCTGGCAATCCCTCACCGACCCGCCCAACACCCTCCCACCCCTTCCCGGCTCCATCTACGTCCTCGCCCGCAGCGGCGGCAAGGAGATCGTCAGCAACAAAGCCGCCAAATAGTCAATAGTGGATAGTGGCTACGACCCGGAGGGCAGCCCACGGCACGCCAACCCGTTATCATGTCCTCGCATCCAGCTCCCACTCACCACTCACCACTCACCACTCACCACTCACCACTCACCAACCACCAACCACCAACCACCAACCACCAACCACCAACCACCAACCACCAA
>CAXUDN010000111.1:0-11822 GCA_964249715.1 uncultured Acidobacteriaceae bacterium | reverse complement strand
GAAGGCGACGACATCCTCGCCACCGCCTCCACCGGCACCGGCAAAACCCTCAGCTTCCTCGTTCCCATGGTCGAGCGCCTCAACGAGATCTCCGACCCCTCCGTCCGCGGCAAGAAAAACCCCATCCTCGCCCTCATCCTGCTCCCCACCCGCGAGCTCGCCATGCAGGTCCTCGAGCATTACTACAAGCTCAGCCCGCAGGTAAAAAACGACGCCGTCCTCGTCTGCGGCGGTCTCAGCGAAGGTCCCCAGCTGGACGCGCTCCAACGTGGTCCCCGCATCGTCGTCGCCACCCCCGGCCGTCTCGAAGACTATCTCGACCGACGCCAGGTCAAGCTCGGCGAAGTCGACATGCTCGTTCTCGACGAAGTCGACCGCATGCTCGACATGGGCTTCCAGCCCTCCATGCGCCGCATCGTCGCCGCCCTCCCCAAAGACCGCCAGACCATGTGCTATTCGGCCACTCTGGACGCCAACATCCGCAACGTCGTCCGCGACTACGTCACCAATCCCGTCCGCGTCGAGATCGGCCAGACTTCCAAGCCCTCCGACCGCGTCACCCTGCGCGTCATCACCCTCATGCAGGACCAGAAGCTCTCCCAGCTCGACCGCATGCTCGGCGAAGAAGAGGGCAGCTACCTCGTCTTCACCCGCACCAAGCACGGCGCGGACCGCATCGGCCGCAAGCTGGAGAAATTCGGTCACAAAATCGAGATCCTCCACGGCGATCGCTCGCAATCGCAGCGCATCGGCGCCCTCAAGCGCTTTTCGGACGGCAAATCCCGCGTCCTCGTCGCCACGGACGTCGCCGCCCGCGGCATCGACGTCAGCCACATCGCCCACGTCGTCAACTACGACCTGCCCAACGCTTCGGACGACTTCGTCCACCGCATTGGCCGCACCGGCCGTAACGGCGCCAAAGGCACTGCCACCACCTTCGTCACTCCCCTCGAGAAGCGCGACGCCAAGAAGCTTGAAAAGGAACTCAAGATTCAGTTCGAGTGGCGCGAAGCCGACAAGGACCTCGCCAAAGAAGAGCGCAACACCCCCATCGACCTGGCCAAGCAGGGCGGGGGCGACATCGACGGCCTCCTCGCTCTCGAAACCCGCTCCTGGAAAAGCGGCTCCGGCGAAACCACCGAAGCTTCCGGCCAACACCAGCCTCACGCCAGCCACAGCCGTCCCCGCGGCAACAACGCCGGCCGCCCGGCTGGGGGCGCCAATCGCGGGCGCAACACCGGCCGTCGCCGCCGCGCGTAACCCACGTTCCTCGTTCCAACGACGCCTCGGATCGCATCCGGGGCGTCGTTGCTTTCGTGCCGCAACTCCCGCCCATCGCCAGGCTGTCGCTCTTCAGGCTGTCGCTCTCATAGATACGCGCGCCGGATACCATGGCGGTATGTACGTCATGCGAGCTCGCAGGCGAGCGCACTCTTGTCTCTCCGTCCTGCGTCTCTTCCTGGCCTTGGCGGCGATCCTTGTCAGTGCACCACCGGCCCGGTGTCAAACCGCCCCGTACGCGCCTTTGCTCGACCCGCGCAACGTGGATGCCACGCGCATCGGCCAACCCATCAATCTGAACGGCAACTGGCTCCTTCACGGGGATGACGATCCGCAATTCGCAGACCCGTCCTATGACGACAGCACCTGGAGGGTTATCTCCTCTCGCACTCCCGTTGGTCAGTACCTTCCCCATGCCGATCGGCTGTGGTACCGGACCCACGTTCACATCGATCCGGGCGCGCACGATCTTGCGCTCCTGCTGCGCGGCACCTCCGGCAGCATGCAGGTCTATGTCAACGGCGTACAACTGCGATCGCTCGGCTCCTTCGCCCCTGGCGGAGAAAGTGTCTATAACGAGATGGGACAGCTCATAAGGATCCCTGACGGCTTACTTGCCTCACATAACCTCGTTATCTGTGTACGGGCCAGCGTAGGCAAGCTTCTGGTCACGCACACCCTCGCCGGCTTCACCCCGGCAGCAAGGCTGACGCTCGGTCCCGCGGACGTCGTAGGGGATGAGGAGGCTCTCTATGGCTTTCGCGATCTCACCTCCAACTGCATCAATCTCGCCCTGGCGATCGTTCTCTTTCTGGTCGTCTTGGCTCTGGCTTCCGTTCTGCGGTCCAACCGCGAATATGCTGCTCTCGTTCTGCACATCGCGGCCATCATCACCGCCTCTGCTGTCCAGATTTACTCGGACATCCATCCCCATGGCACAACCCTGGGAACCGCACTGTTCTTTGCCTTTCAGTCCACCGTCTCTGTCATCGCAGCCTTCGAGTTCTACCGCATCGTTCTCGGCATTCGTCGAACACGCGCCATGGCCGTCTGGGAGTGGGCTTTTGCCGTCCAGGCATTCCTCTATGCCGGTTTCAGCAGCTCCCTGCTGTATCGCGGCAGAATCGTCTCCTACACCCACGGTGAAACAGTCGGCGCTTTGGTCGAGGCGTTTTTTCTTATTCCGCTGGACATCGGCATCCCCGTAGCCGCGTTCTGGATCTGGCGCAAGCGCCGCAATCTGGACGCAGCCCTGCTCCTTCTTCCCACGCTCATCTCCTCGTTCCTCGACTACTCCTCCCACCTGCTCTTTCCGCTCTTCATCTTTGGTCTCTCCCGGAACTCCTCTTTAGGTAACGCCCCGATCCCCTACTTCATGGTGGGTTGGCAAGAGGTAGGCTCCTTCGCCTATACCCTCGCCCTGCTCCTGTTCATCGTTGTCCGCGCCCTTCGCATCGCCCGCTCACGCGCCACACTCGCAGCCGAAGTCCACGCCGCGCAATCCGTTCAGCAACTGCTGCTCACCCCCACAGACAACACCCCCGGCTTCCTCGTCGACATCGCCTACCGCCCCGCCGCCGAGCTCGGCGGTGACTTCTTCCTCATATCTCCCGTTCCCGGCCTGAATGGCGCCGCGCCCTCTCTCCTCGCCATCGTCGGCGATGTCAGCGGCAAAGGTCTGCCTGCCGCCATGCGCGTCTCCATGATCCTGGGCGTCCTCCGTCGCGAACCCTCCCATAACCCCGCGGCAATCCTCGCCTCCCTCAACGACGCCCTCCTTACGCAGACGGATCTGGGCTTTACCACCGCCTGCTGTGTCCACCTCGAAAGCTCAGGCTGCTTTACCCTCGCCAACGCCGGTCATATCCCTCCCTACATCGGCTCCACGGAGCTTCCTTCTTTTCCCGCCCTCCCCCTTGGTCTCGCACCCGCCCAGACCTATGAGCGCACCTCGGGCCAGCTCCTTCCCGGCGAGCACCTTGTTCTGCTCTCCGACGGCATCCCCGAAGCCCGCAACCGCAAAGGCGAACTCTTCGGCTTCAACCGCCTTTCCGCAATCGCCGCCGGCACCGCCGCTGGTATCGCCGAAGCAGCCGAGACTTTTGGCCAGGAGGACGACATCACCGTTCTCACCTTGGCCTGCACGGCCTGATCCATTCACCTCTTTCCTCGCGCTCCCACCGCATCTGCGGACACCATGTGTAATTCCCTCAACCCAAGCGCACCGGAGCCCCGGACGATTCCTCCTGGCGTCCAACTTTCATGCCGTCAACCCGGGTGCTGGCCGACCCTGCACCCCGGTCAACACGACATGAACTCTCCGCAAACAAGGACAACGGCTCCACCCACAACCGCACCCTACTCTCCGTACGATCACGCAGCGCCTCCCAAAACCGCGCGCGCCACTAAGACCCAACGGAGCAACACATGAAAATGCAAAACATCGACGACCTTCTCACCATCGGTATGAGCTACGTCCTCGACGCCGAACAGCAGCTGTCCAAAGAAGCCAAGAAAATGTCCGAAGCCTCAACCGACTCGGAAGTCAAAGAAATGTTTTCCAAGAGCGTAACCCAGGGCCAGAAATACGCAGAACGCGTCCAGTCTGCCTTCGGCAAGCTCGGCAAGAAGGTTGAAACCAACGACAATCACATAGCGGCTGCGATGGTGAAGGAAGTTGAAGGGATGATCTCCAGCTCCGAAGCCGGCCCCGTCCGCGACGCCGCCCTCATCGTCGCCTTCAACCAGCAGCAGGCCTACCGCGTAGCTTCCTACGGCTCCCTCAAAACCTATGCCGAGCTCATCGGCAAAGGCGACGCCGTAAGCGAGCTGAAGCAGAGCCTCGACGAAGCGAAGCAGGGCGACGAAAAGCTCACGAACATCGCCGAATCCCGCATCAACAAGCAGGCCGCGCAGCAGCCCGTAGCCGCCTGATTTCTGCACACCAGTTCTCAACCCCACAAGAGCCGGCCCCGCGCCGGCTCTTGTCTTTGCACCCACGACCTCCGACCGGTCAAATACCGCTGAACGCAGCCGCCCTGTACTTGCCTCATTGCGCCACGGGAATCCTCATCTCCTTCGCGATCTTTACCTCCCCATCCAACGGCAACGCCTCCGAACTCTCCCCCACCCGCACCCGATACATCCCCGCAGCCACCCGCCAATCCTTCCCCGCCTCATCAAAATAAGCAAAATCCCGGGGCCCCAAAGCCACTGACACTTCCTTGCTCTCCCCCGCCTTCAAATCCACCCGCGCAAACCCCTTCAACTCCTTCTCCGGTCGCTCCACCCCGCCCTTCCCCTCAGGCGACAGGTAAACCTGCGCCACCGTAGCCCCCTCCACCGCCCCCGTATTCCGCACCGTAAACGTCACCGTCTCCACCCCAGGCGCAGTCTCCTTCACCCCCATCCCTGAAAACGCAAACCCCGTATACGACATCCCAAACCCAAACGGATACAACGGCTTCCGTCCCAGGTGGTCATACCCCCGGTAGCCCACAAAGATCCCTTCCTTATAAACAATCTCCTTCGACCCCGCCGCCGGATAGTAGTTCGCCAGACTAGGGTTGTCCTCCAACTTCCGCTCCCACGAGATCGGCAGATGCCCCGAAGGACTCGCATCCCCCATCAACAACGACGCCACCGCCGTCCCCCCATCCTCGCCCCCATACCAGGCCTGCATCACCGCCCCTACCCGGTCTTTCCACGGCATCGCATCCACACTCCCCCGGCATTGATCACCACGACCGTCTTTTTCCCCAGAGCCGCCACCGCCTCGATCAACTCCTCCTGCCCCAGCGGCAGCTCCCACCCCCGGTCCCCGCCCTCCGTCTCCGAGCTATTGTTGAACCCCACTGAAAGCACCACCGCATCCGCCCGCCGCGCCACCTCCAGCGTCTGCGGATCCACCAGATCCTTCACCGGCCAGATCCCCACCAGCAGCGCAAAGCGCAACCCACCTGTCCGCCCCGCCCCCATCAACTCCAGCACCACCTTATGTGCCCCCGCCGTCATCGGCAGCCGCACCTGGTTCAGAATCTGCCTCGGAATAAGGGAGTTATCGAACACAACGCGACCATCCACGGTCATCCGGAACGGCCGCTCGGTCTGCACAAACGCCAGATACTCCCCCGCCGTCTTTGCCTGGTAAAACCCCGTGTACCGGTACGACACCAGCTTCTGGTCATACACCGACGTGCTCAACGTCGAGTGCAACGCCAGCGCCTCCTGCTCCTCAGGCTCCCTCCGCGTCGTCCCCACCATCGTCATCCCCGTCTCTACGCTCGTATCCGAAGCCGCCCCGCTCAAATCCCCGTTCGGGAACGTCTCATGCGTAACCCCCGGATGCTCCCCCGCTGCATCCGTAGTGAAGCTCGTCAACCGCGCCAACTGCGGCCCCGTATACAAACCCCGCGAATACAACACATCTGCCTTCCCCGCCAGCCGGTTCGACAGCCCCACCAGCAAGCTCGTAGGCGCAAAACTCACCACCTCCCCGCTCCCACCCCCGGTCGTCTGCGTCAACGCCGCATTCGGCCCAATCAGCGCCAGCCGGTGAATCTCCCCCTCATGCAACGGCAGCGTCCCCTGCCTGTTCTCCAGCAACACCGCCCCCTCCATCACCGCACGCCGCGACACCTCTTTCCCCGCCAAGTTGTACCGCGGCACGTCAGGGTCAAACACCGGCCGATCCATCCACCCCATCTCCACCGCCACCCGCAGAATCCGCCGCACCTTGTCATCCAGTGTCGTCACCGTCACCGCGCCACGATCCAGCGCCGCATGCACCTTCGCCCGGTCGAAGTACATCGAAAACGGCATCTCCAGATCCAACCCGCCGTTCAACGCCCCCACCGTGTCATAAATGGCATTCCAATCCGACATCAACACGCCCTGGAACCCCCAATCCTTCTTCAACACCCCTTCATTCAGCGGCCCATTCTGCGTCATATGCGCGCCATTCGTCAGGTTGTACGCATCCATCACCGCCGCCACATGCCCCTCCTTCACCGCCGCCTCAAACGCCGGCTCATAGATCTCCCGCAGCGCCCTTTCCCCGATCACCGAGTCGGTCGTATGCCGCCCAAACTCCGAGTTATTCCCCAGAAAGTGCTTCACCGTCGCCGCCACCCCTACCGACTGCACACCCTGCACATACCCCACCGTCATCGCACTCGCCAGGAACGGATCTTCGCCAAAATACTCAAAATTCCGCCCATTTATCGGCGCCCGGTAGATATTCACCCCCGGCCCCAACAGAAACGCCGCCCCCCGGGACCGCGCATCCCGCCCCAGCTGCACCCCCAGATCAAACGCCAGCTCCCGGTCCCAGGCAGCCGCCATCCCAATTCCACCCGCATACGCAATCGTCGGCGCCGGAATATGCGCTCCCACCGGCCCATCCGCCATCTGCAGCGCCGGAATCCCCAACCGCTCCACTCCATGCATCCGGAACGGATTCCGGCCTCCAATCAGATCGATTTTCTCGTCGAGCGTCATCTGCCGGAGCAGCCCGTCCACCCGCTTCTCCACCGCCGGATCCAGCTTCCGCGCCACCCCGGCCGTCTTCACCCCATCCACAGCCCGCGCCCGCACTACAACCGCCCACACCACGGCCAGCACACACAACCACAAAAGCCTCTTCACGCGCATCGCACCTGCCGTCAACTCAACTCAGCAACGCGCCCACAAAACAAAAGGCCTCACCGCCGGTGCACGCATGCTCTCGCATACAACACACCCGCGGCAAGGCCCCAGTCTGTAAGCCGCTATAGCCGGGACAACAAAGACCCAGCCAGCCCCCCAAACATTCCACCGCCCGGCTCCGGGAAACCCTGCTGCCCACCATTCGACATATGCGACAGAATCATCGGCAAAGCTGCCGCCAGCGCTACCTTCGCCACCGTCGGCGACACCCCGGCCCGCTGCGCGATCGAGTCCAGCATCCCGCCGCCTAACCCGGTCTGCACCTGCTCCGGCGTAGCCTGCTGCACCTGCCCATTCTGCCATCCGTCCACGTGCTGTCCCATGCCGTTGTTGCGGAACATATCCATAATTCCGCCCAAACCGCCCGGATGCTCGTTGGCCTGCTGCAGGAAACTCCCCGCCACCCGTCCCTGCTCGCTGGCTCCCTCAGGCACCTGCACCTGCTGCCCGCCACCACCCATCGCACCGCCTGCCATGCCTTCGATTGTGTCCAGAATTCCCATTGGTCGTATCCTCTATTGCCTTGGATGGCAGAGTAGGCCCTCGTGACAACCCTTTCCTCGCACGGGAACCAGACTGCTCGCTCAGCAAACAATCCCTTCGCGCTTTTCGCGACACCTTGGCGACCCTTTGCGTGAGCGCTTTTTGCACTGAGCCGCCGCCCCCCACCTCAAAATCTCCACAATTCTTCCCGGCGCAGTCCATCGGCGACACGGCGCACACCGCCGCGCCCCTACCATGGCTCTGCTCAATCACTGAACACACGTTCTCCAGGAGGCCCCCATGGCCACGACCACCCCTGTTCAGCAAATCGTCCCCCGGGGAACAGCTTTGAACGGGCGTCACACCTCCGTTCTCGCTGCCTTGCTTCTTGCCTTGATGGCTTTCCTCCTCATCGCCTCCGTCCGGACCGAATCGCCCACCTTCGACGAACCCGTTCACCTCTTCGCCGGATTCGAGTACTGGAAAACAGCCGACTTCGGCCGCAATCCCGAGCATCCCCCGCTCGTCAAGCTTCTCGCCGCCGCTCCTCTCCTGTCTCTCGGCCTGCACCAGCCCTTTATCCCGCCAGGCATCCCCTACTTCAAAGCGCAGGACGGCATCGGCAGCATCCAGCTCCTCTACGCCGGGGGTGCCGACGCGAATAGCATCCTCTTTCGTGGCCGTCTGGTCATCGTGTGCTTCTCCCTCCTGCTCGGCTTGCTCGTCTTCCTGGCGGCCCGGGAGATGTTCGGCAACCTTCCCGCCCTGCTCGCTCTCACTCTTTTTGTCTTCGAGCCCGTCCTGCTCGCCAACGGCGCCATCGTCACCACGGACATGCCGCTCGCCTGCTGTTTTTTCGCGACCGTCTATGCCTTCTACCGTTTCGGCAAGCGACCCTCCACCGTGCGCCTCCTTTGCGTGGCCCTGGGTTGCGCCATCACGCTGACCGTGAAGCACTCCGGCATCCTCATTCTGCCCACCCTGTTGCTCCTCGCGGTCGCTGATCTCTGGCTCCGCAGGAACTGGGAGCAGCCCGGCAGCGAACCCCTGTCTCTGGGCCGTAGAACCTTCCTCTACTCCATCGCTCTCGTCGTCGCAGCCGTCGTCGGGTACGCAAGCCTCTGGGCCATCTATGACTTTCGCTTCGCCGCACGACCCGAAGGGCTGGGGATCATTCCAGGCCTGGCGGCGTACGCCGGCGCGCTCTCTCCGCTCAAACAGGCTCTCATCGCGTTCGGCGCACGGCATCATCTTCTGCCGGAGGCCTATCTCTACGGCTGGGTCGACATCCTGCTCATCCCCGCGTATCGGCCCAGCTTTCTCTTCGGCCACATCTATAGCTCCGGCAAGTGGTTCTACCTTCCCGCCCTCTTCCTGGTCAAAACCACCCTTACGCTTCTTGTGCTCCTCACGCTTGTTCCCTTTGCTCACCTGGGTCGTCGGTATCGTCGCGAGCTGCTCTTCCTTCTCCTTCCTGCAGGCTTCCTTCTTCTCACCGGCGCCGCTTCTCTCGTCAACCTGGGCATCCGGCACCTGCTGCCCATGTATGCCTTCTGCATCATTCTCGCGGGCGCAGCAGCAGCCATCTTCGCCGAGCGCTCCCGCCCGGCCCGCCTCGCCGTAGGTATCGCCATCGCCTTCGCTGCCGTCTCCTCCCTCCATGCCTTCCCGGACTACCTTGCCTACTCCAACGAGCTGGTAGGCGGCCCCGCCCACACCTACCAGGTAGCCGCCGACTCCAACGACGACTGGGGACAAACCCTGAACTGGACCCGCACCTACCTTGATCGGCACCCCTCGAGTCCCTGCTGGCTCGATTACACCGCGCCCACCGTTCCGCTGGCGTATTACGGCGTTCACTGCCGTCCCCTGCTTACCGGCACCGGCCATCTCATGGGCATTCCCTCCGCCCCTGTACCCGCGACCCTCGCCGGCACCGTGCTGGTCTCCGCCAACGATGTCTCCGGCATTTTCTGGGGTCCGGCCGAGCTCAACCCCTACGCGCCCTTCCGCGACAGCCGGCCCGAGGCCATCATCGGCAATGCCGTCCTGGTCTACAGGGGCACCTTCCATGTGCCTCTCCTCGCGGCCCAGAGCAACGCCATCCTGGCAACCGCTCTCATGCGCTCCGGAAACCCCAAAGGGGCGTTACCCCTGGCCCGAGCCGCCGCCGTCCAGGCACCTGACTCAGCCGACATCCAGGCCACCCTCGCCCAGGTCCTTTTCGCCGGCGGCCAGCCCGCTGAAGGCGGTCAGCACATGGCAAACGCCATTCATCTCGCCCAAACAGTCCACCCGGAGTACCAACGCATCCTGCTTCACGCGCTGGAGCACCCTCTCGTGCCCCCGCCATCCCATCCTCAGTAGTCGGGGCCGTCCGCACGACCCCTCCGAGATTACGCTGCAGGTAACGTTACGGATGTAGCCACCCACGCAGCTCCACGCCGTTGTCCTGGACATCCTCTCGCGCCTGAAAACACCGGGATCTCTGCCTCTACCGGAAACCGCTTCGCCTCTGGGAAGCAAACCCTTTCGCGCAACTCGTGCCACCGGAGCGGCTTCACTTGAGCGCCGTTCTTCTATGCGTCACACCGCCCATCGACAGCCCACCCGCCCCGGCGGCAAAATTAACCTATGCCCGCCAAAGAAATCATCTCCTCCACCGCCGCCCCCGCCGCCATCGGCCCCTACGCCCAGGCCGTCCGCGTCGGCGATCTCATCTACACCTCCGGCCAGGTCGCCCTGGACCCAGCCACCGGCAACCTTATCGAAGGCGGCATTACCGAACAAACCGAACGCGTTTGTGAAAATCTCCGCGCCGTTCTCAACGCCGCCGACCTCACCCTTACCGACGTCCTCAAAACGACCGTCTTCCTCCAGAACATGGACGACTTCGCCGCCATGAATGCGGTTTACGCCCGCCATTTTGCCCCCGAAAAATACGTTCCTCCCGCCCGTTCCACCGTTCAGGTAGCCCGCCTCCCCAAGAACGCCCTCGTAGAGATCGAGTGCATCGCCATGGCCGGCCTCGACCACTAATCGCCGGAGCCACATTGCGCACAAGAATTGCGCACAAGAATTGCGCACAATAAAGGTCTGCTCCGCTACCCTGGATCGAGCAGGTTCCCGGAATCGGCTTTTCCTGCTGACGGGTGGCCCTCGCTCAAGCCGGTCGCCATGATGGGTCTGCGGCGGTTTACCCCGTTGACGAGTAGGAGCAGGGTACTTTGCGCCAAAGTACCCTGCTAATCGGTTTATTTTGAATACTTTAGTGAAAAGATGGAGGGAGGGGCCGGTACTTCCCGAACAAGGCATTACACATCTCCGCCGGAACCGCCTGGCAAGCATCCAAAGCTGTAGGAGGCAACCATGCCCACCATTCCCACCGCCGGTCCCCTCAGCGACGCCGCCGCCAACGCAACCAGGACCCCCAAAGTCGAGAAGTCCGAATCAGAATGGCGTGAGAAGCTGACGCCCGACCAATACCATGTTCTCCGCGAGAAAGGCACCGAACGCGCCTTCACCGGACACCTCGTCAACAACCACGCCGACGGCCTTTACCACTGCGCCGCCTGCGACGCCCCACTCTTCAAGTCTGATACCAAGTTCGAGTCCGGCTCCGGCTGGCCCAGCTTCTGGGATCCCGTCTCTCCTGAAGCCGTACAACTCCACGAGGACCGAAGCTACGGCATGCGGCGCGTCGAAGCCACCTGCGCCACCTGCGGCTCCCACCTCGGCCACGTCTTCCCTGACGGCCCCAACCCAACCGGCCAGCGCTACTGCATCAACTCCGCCTCCCTGGGCTTCACCCCGGACGGCTCCAACGTAGGCGAACGCTAACAGATCAGCACTGAAGGACAAAAAGCCCCGAAAGTTTCGGGGCTTTTCCGTTGCTTCACTTGGTTTTCTAATCTCTTGGCTAAATCGGATCGACGCCGACTTGCCCATGGCTTTTCGCTGCTAAGCCTTAACGATCTTCCCGCTCTTGATGCAGCTCGTGCAGACCTTCATCCGCTTCGAGACACCAGCGCTGATGCGCGCCTTGACCTGCTGCAGGTTTGGATTCCAGCGACGCCGCGTCACGTTGTGCGCGTGCGAGATGTTATTGCCAAACTGCGGCCCTTTGCCGCAAAGCTCACAAACCTGTGCCATCGAACTCTCTCCAGAAACTAGAACTTGTGTCGCAATCTCCAACCCCGCTCGATCCTGAGGTCCGGCACAGACTTGGGTCAGCCGGAGGAGTGGTAGGCACGATTGGATTCGAACCAACGACCTCTACCGTGTCAAGGTAGCGCTCTAACCAACTGAGCTACGCGCCTAAAGTGCGTACAAGTCAGTGTAACCGGACATGC
>CAXUDN010000110.1:0-11930 GCA_964249715.1 uncultured Acidobacteriaceae bacterium | reverse complement strand
CGCCAACACGCAGCGCCAACCCCAGCCAACGCACAGCGACACAATGCCCCCCGACTACATCGAACTCCACGCCGCCAGTGCCTTCAGCTTCCTCGAAGCCGCGACCTCCCCTGAAAACCTCGCCAAACGCGCCTTCGAGCTCGACATGCCCGCGATAGCCCTGCTCGACCGCAACGGCCTCTACGGCGCCCCCCGCTTCCACATCCAGGCCAAAGAGAACGGCATCCGCGCCCACATCGGCGCAGAAATCGCCGTCGCTGACCTGGGCCCCCGCCAAGCCCCACCCACCTGGCTCCCCCACCAGCACCTCCCCGAACCCGCCCGCCTCCCGCTCCTCTGCGCCAACCCCACCGGCTACGCCAACCTCTGCCAGCTCATCACCCGCTTCAAAATGCGCGAAACCGGCAAAGCCGAGGGCATGGCCACAGCCGACGACCTCGCTGAGTTCGCCCCCGGCCTTGTCTGCCTCACCGGCGGCGATGAAGGCCCTCTCGCCGCCGCCCTCACCCGAGGCGGCGAACCCGCAGCCCGCGCCGAACTAGAACGCCTGGTCCGCATCTTCGGCCCCGGAAACGTCTACATCGAACTTCAACGTCACGGCGATCGCACCGAAGAACACCGCAATCAAACCGCCCTCGCCCTCGCCCAATCTCTCCATCTCCCCATCCTCGCCACCAACGGCGTCCGCTACGCCACCCAGTACGAGCGAGAAATCCTCGACGTCTTCACCGCGGTCAAACACGGCACAGACCTCGAGCGCGCCGGCCGCCTCCTCCAGCGCAACTCCCTCCGCCAGCTCCGCCCCGCGCACGCCATGCGCAAGCTCTTCGCCGACCTGCCCGAAGCCCTCGACAACACCGTCCTCCTCTCCGGGCGCCTCGAGTTTCAACTCGACAATCTCGGCTACCAATTCCCCGCCTACACCGAGACCGGTGGCCTCCCCGCCACGGTGTTTCTCCGCCAACGCGTCGCCGATGGCATCCGCACCCGCTATCTCCCAAAGAACGACCTCGACCTCCTCGCTCGCGCCGAAAAACAAGCCGAACACGAACTCAAACTCATCGAAAAACTAGGCTTCGAGGGCTACTTCCTCATTGTCTGGGACATCGTCCGCTACGCCAACAACCACGACATCCTCATCCAGGGCCGGGGCTCCGCCGCCAACTCCGTCGTCTGCTACGTGCTCGGCATCACCGCCGTCGACCCCGTCGGCATGGACCTCCTCTTCGAGCGCTTTCTCAACGAAAACCGCCACGAGTGGCCCGACATAGACCTCGATCTCCCCTCGGGTGACAAGCGCGAGAAGGCCATCCAGTACGTCTACGGGCGCTACGGCGAACTCGGCGCCGCCATGACCGCCAACGTCATCAGCTACCGCGGCAAATCCGCCGCGCGCGAAGTCGGCAAAGCCCTCGGCTTCAAAGACGACACCCTCGCCCGCCTATCTAACCTCGTCGGCCAATGGGAGTGGCGCCAAAAAGGAGAAACCCTCGGCGACCAGTTCGGCCATGCCGGCTTTGACCTCGGCCACCAACGCATCGCCAAATACCTCGAACTCTGTGAACGCATCCAGGACCTCCCCCGCCACCTCGGCCAGCACTCCGGCGGCATGGTCATCTGCCAGGGCCACCTCAACAAGGTTGTCCCCCTCGAGCGCGCCTCCATGGTCGGCCGCCACGTCGTCCAGTGGGACAAGGAAGACTGCAACGACCTCGGCCTCGTCAAAGTCGATCTCCTCGGCCTTGGCATGATGGCGGTCATGAAAGACTGCCTCGACCTCATCCCAACCCACTACGGCAAGACGGAAGACCTCGGCAACCTTCCCAAAGACGACAAAGCCACCTACGACACGCTCTGCAAAGCCGATACCGTCGGCATGTTCCAGGTCGAATCCCGCGCACAGATGTCCTCCATCACCCGCAACGCGCCTCGGGAGTTCTACGACCTCGTCGTCCAGGTCGCCATCATCCGCCCCGGCCCGATCGTCGGCAAAATGATGCATCCCTACATGCGCCGCCGCCAGAAAAGGGAGGAGATTACCTACCCCCACCCTTCCCTCGAACCCGTTCTAAAACGCACCTTAGGCGTTCCGCTTTTTCAGGAGCAGCTCCTCCGCATGGCCATGGTCGTCGGTGACTTCTCCGGCGCCGAAGCCGAAGAACTCCGCAAAGCCGTAGGCATGCGTCGCTCCTTCCAAAAAATGGGCGAACTTATGGCCAAACTCCGCGAAGGCATGGTCCGCAAGAACATCTCACCCGCAATCCAGGACAACATCGTCGGCAGCATCCAGTCCTTCGCGCTCTACGGCTTCCCCGAGTCCCACGCCGCCAGCTTTGCCCTGATCGCCTACGCCTCGGCCTACTTCAAAGTCCACTATCTCGCGGCCTTCACCTGCGCCATGCTCAACAATCAGCCCATGGGCTTTTACATGCCCGCCGTCATCGTTAAAGACGCCCAGCGTCACAAACTCCGGGTAAAACCTATCGATGTACAAATCTCCCACTGGCTCTGCACCCTCGAATCCGAACCCGACAACACCCTCTCCCTCCGCCTCGGCCTCATGTACGTCCGAGGCCTAAAACAAACCACCGTCGAAGCCCTCATCCAAGCCAGACAACCAAGCCGCTCACAACCGGACACCCCACCCAACCCGGGTATCTCCCAAAAGCCGGGTGGCCCATCCTTTGCTACGCAAAGGGTGGGGTTCGAGGCGCCACCAAACTCCAAAGACAACCGAGAAACGGCTGCCCCACGTCCCTCAGAGACCTGGGTTGAACCACCACCAACTCCACAGGATACCCACAGCCCCCAACACTCAAACCCCTTCCGCAGCGTAGAAGACCTAGCCCACCGCGTCCCCCAACTCACCCGCCGCGACCTCAACCAACTCGCCCGCATCGGCGCCCTCAACCAACTCACCGCCGTCGGCCACCGCCGCGACGCCATCTGGCAAGCCGAACAAGCCGGCCGCCCCGCAGGCCCCCTCCTAAGCGCTCTCGACCCCGCGCCACAAACCTGTCATCTCGACCGAAGCAAGCCCCCAAACTCCTGTCATCTCGACCGGAGCACGAAGCGCGCAGTGGAGAGACCCGCGGTTTTGGCGGCAACAACCCCCCTCCGCCAAATGTCCACCGAAGACCGCCTCGTCGCCGACTACGCCGGCACCGGCCTTTCCATCGACCACCACCCCATGGCCTTCCGTCGCGCCGATCTCCGCGCCGCCGGCATCCTCTCCGCCGCCGGACTCCACCACGCCCCGGACGGCCGTCGCGTCTCCTCCGCCGGCTGCGTCATCGCCCGCCAGCGTCCCGGCACCGCCCTCGGCTTCATCTTCCTTTCCCTCGAGGACGAAACCGGCATCGCCAACATCATCATCCACCCCGACCTCTACGACCGCGACCGCCTCCTCATCACCCGCGAAAAGTTCCTCCTCGTCACCGGCAAACTCCAAAACCAGGACGACGTCATCCACATCAAAGCCGAGATCGTCACCCCGCTCCGCGCCCCCAACCTCGCTCTCCACTCCCACGACTTCCACTAGACCGGCAATTCACCAAATGCGCCGCACCCCAAACCCATCCAGCTTCGTATCGGCACTAAGAATCGCGATATCTTCAGCCAGGGCATGCGCTGCCAAGATGCGATCGAACGGATCGCGATGCTCACCCACAAGCCGCCCAGCTCGCAGTGCTATATCGACGCCAATGGGCAGAAGTACATAGTTCGCCTCTTCAATAACGGCCAGGAAATCACCCTCAGTAGCAACCGCTTCAGGCCACTTCCCTGACCGAACCTTGGTCGCCATCTCCCAGGCAGTAACTGCTGACACAAAAACCGTATTCTCAGTATCGGCAATCTCCTGTGCCGCTTGGCGCCCCAGGAGATCCGGTGACTCCACAGCCCAAAGAAAAGCATGCGTGTCGAGAAGCAGCTTCATTCACCTTCCCCGTTCCATAGCCGCAGTTCCCCTTCTGGCAATGGATCCCAGAACGTATCAGAAACCTTGAAATTCGGGTTGTACCGCGCCCCGAGCCGCTTAGTTTTCCTCTCACCCATGCCCTCCAGCTTCGCCACAGGCGTTTTCTCCCGCCCCGATGTGATCACCACCGTCTCCCCCGCCTGCACCTGCCGGATTAACTCCGACAACCTCGTTTTCGCCTCGAAAATAGTCGCCGTGACCATCAGCGCCCTCCTGCTAAGCAATCCTAGAACTCAACAAACCGCTCATCTCAAGTCTTCTATAAATCTGTCCTGCACAGACGCACAGTTAGCTACATGCCCGAGCCCATCCTCAATATCAATCTCGGCAACGCCACTCCCCCCACCCCGCCAATCCCTATCTCTTGACCCCTGAAGATTCCCGACCTCCGTACCCGTCTTCGCGCGCTCGTCGCCGAGCTCCGCTCCAAAGGCATCCGCGCCCAAACCATCCTCAACGACATCACTGCCGTCCTCAGGAGCTAACTCATGCCCTTCTGCCGCCCATGGCGATCGCCGCTCTCTCCTTTTCTGCCCTTTGTCTCCGCAGACCGCTTCTTCTCCATGCCAGTGTCCTCAGACCCACAAAAACTAAAAGGGCAGCATGGCGGCCATGCTGCCCTCCCGAACCCCTGAGCCTACTTCAACGTCGTCAGCGAAGGCTGCTCCTTCACCGCAATGCCATCCAGCTTGCCCTGATACACAACGACGTTCTTCAACGCCGCATAGGGCACCTGCCCCAGCGGCAGAGCCCGCCCATTCACCACCAGCGTAGGCGTGCCTGAAATCCCAACGTCCGACGCCAGCTTTATCGAAGCTTCCACAGCCGCCCGGGTCGTCGGCTGCGTTGAGCACGTCATCACCGCCGCTGGATCCGCCCCAGCCGCCGTTACTCCCGCCCGCAGCGTCGCATCGGCCTTTTCCGATGTCAGGTCCGCCTGCGTGTCATAGACCTTCTTCGCATAAACAAAGAACGCCGCATCACCCTTGGCCTGCCTTACGCAGTTGCCAACCTCCGCCGCCTGCATCGCGAAGGGGTGCACGCTCGGCAGCGGCAGATTCTGAAAAACGATATGCGCCTGCGGAAAGTCCCGCGCCAGATCATCCATCGTTCCCTGCGCCGCTTTGCAGTTCGGACACTGCAGATCCGAAAATTCCACCAGCTCCAGATCTTTGCTCGACGCACCGCGCGCCGGCCCGTCCGCCCGCTGCTCCAGCGTCGTCCGCATATCCTCAAAAGGCCTCGCGCCAAAGGGAGCCAGATCTCCTTGCACAGCATGTTTGCCGTCCGGCGTAATCATGAAGTTGTAGGTGCCCACCCTTGTCGGTTGTCGCCTGTCCCCCACAAACACCTCAACCCGGACGAACCCCGGCACAGCCGCCGGCTGAATCGCCGTCACACGCCACTGCCGGTTCTCATCCAGTCCCCATACCGCGTGCAAAAAGCTGTCCACGGTCTCCCGTGTCGGACTCGTCGCTGTAAAGTTCTTCGGATCCACCTCCGGAAACTTGATCGGCGCCAAAGCAGCCGCAGGCGCCTGCGTCTGGGTGGCCGCATTTGCATTCGACTGTGGCGAAGCCGGGCTAGCCGGAGCCTGCCCCGTCGCCGCCGGAAGCGGCGTTCTCGCCCCACCTGCAGCCGTCTGCGCTCCCGCAACCCATCCCATAGCCGCGCTCATCGCAGCCAATCCCAAAATCACCTTCTTCAACACAACACTCCAGCCGATATATCGGCAATTTCTTGAAAAACGTTAGACCTCACGGCGCGCCGCAATCGGAAAACGCCGCCCCATCCCAAAAGCCTTCTTCGACACCTTCAACACCGGCGCTGCCTGCTGCCGCTTGTACTCCGCGATCTCCACCAGCCGGATCACCTTGCGCACCATCTCAAACTCCACACCCTGCTCCGCCGCAATCTCCTCCGCGGGCCGGTACTCCTCCACATACGCCCGTAAAATCGGGTCCAACACCTCATACGGCGGCAGTGAATCCGTATCCTTTTGCCCCGGCCGCAGCTCCGCCGACGGCGGCTTTGTCAACGTGTCCGACGGAATGACCTCACGCCCAAACCTGACCTCATTGATCCACTGCGCCAGCGGGTACACCTCGGTTTTATACACGTCCCCGATCACAGCCAGCGCTCCCACCATGTCTCCATACAGCGTCGAGTACCCGCACGCCATCTCGCTCTTGTTCCCCGTCGTCAGCACCAGTGCCCCGGTCTTGTTTGAAACCGCCATCAGCAGCGTCCCCCGGATCCGCGGCTGCACATTCTCCTCCGCCAACCCAAACGGCGTCCCCGCGAAAAACGGCTCCAGCCGCTCCGTAAATTGATTGAAAATCTCCCGGATCGGCAGCACACTAAAGTGGATTCCCAGGTTCTTCGCGAGCAACTCTGCATCCGTCAGCGACCCGCTCGACGAGAACTCGCTCGGCATCCCGATGCCCTCAACGTTCTCCGCCCCCAGAGCCTCCACCGCCACCGTCGCCACGAGCGCCGAATCGATCCCCCCGCTCAGCCCCACCAGCGCCTTGCTGAACCCGCACTTCCGCACGTAATCCCGCGTCCCCAGCACCAGCGCATCCCAGGTTCGCGCGCTCTCCGGCCCCGCCCCAGCATCCCCCACGGTCTTCGCCTTCTCCGTATCGACCAATACAAAATCCTCGCGAAACGCCCCTGCCTGCGCAATCTCCTCCCCCGCCGCATTGATCGCAAACGAGTCCCCATCGAACACCAGGCTGTCGTTCGCCCCGACCTGGTTCACCATCACCACCGTCGCCCGGTGCCGTTTCGCCAGCGCTCCGATCATGCGCCGCCGCGTCTCCGTCTTCCCATGCCAGTAAGGCGACGCCGAAATGTTCAAAATCAGCCGCTGCCCGCCCATCGTCTGCGGCAACGTCCCCCACTGCTTCATCAGCTCTTCCACGGGGTCAAGCGGATAATTCTGCCGTGGCCAGAACATCTTGTCATTCCACGCATCTTCGCAAATCGTAATCGCCACCGGTTTGCCCTTGATCAGGGTCAGCGATTGCCGCTTCGCCGGCTCAAAATACCGTTGCTCATCGAAAACGTCATAAAACGGCAGCAGCATCTTCTGCTGCAAAAATCGCAACTCCCCACCCTCCAGCACTGCAGCCACATTGCGTACATGCTTCTCGCCAACACCCTCGCAGCGCATAGGCGACCCTACCAGGACCGCCGGCCGGCCCTCACCCCGCGTGAGCGCGGCCACCCGCGCCAGCGTCTCCTCCGCTCGCTGCACAAAACTTGCTTTCTCCAGCAAGTCCGCCGCCGGATACCCCGAGACGGCCATCTCCGGAAACATCACCAGCTCCGCACTCGCTGCAGCCGCTCGCTCTATCCCTTGCTGAATTTTTTCGAAGTTCCCCGAAAAATCCCCCACCGTCGGGTTGATCTGGGCCAGAGCAAGTAGCACATAGCCATTCTACCTCCGGCCAACGGCCCGGTTCGCGCCGGGTTGCAACGTTAGAGCGTACGGAAGTCCTGAAAAGCGGCCCATAGCCAGCCCCGACCTCAGCCATTCCCGCGTAACATCGGTTCAATTCAGCTTGGAGGGAGCCCCATGCAAGCACTCGGACAGGGCACCCCTCATCCCAGAATTCGTGTCCTCGTCGCCGACGATGAAGAGGTTATCGCAAAAACCCTAGCCACCATCCTTGACCTGGCAGGCTACGAGGTCTGCGCGGTCTACGACGGCGAGGCCGCTGTCAAACTTTTGGACATCTTCCAACCCAACCTGATCATCACCGATGTCAACATGCCCGGCCTCACCGGAGTCGAGGTAGCCTTCGCCGCCCAAAATACCCTTCCCCGTTGCAAAATCCTTCTCTTCACCGGGCAAACTTCCCTTCATCAGCTTCTGGGACAAACGCCCGCCGGCAATCTTCCCTTCGACCTGATCACCAAGCCAATCCACCCTGCCGATCTGCTTGCCCTGCTCAGGAAATTGCTGAGCGGCGAAAAACCAGCCCTCCTCGCACCCATTGAACTGGACGAGGAAAACATCCACTGACCTGTATCGCCACCGACTCTCGCCTGCAGAAACCAGCCATTCAGCTTTCTAAGACCCGGTTCCCGCCAACACCACACCCAGGGTCCTCGCAAGAATCCGCGCATCCAGCATCAGGTTCCAGTTCTCCACATACGCCGTGTCGAGCGAAATATAGCTGTCGAAAGAAGGGTCCTGCCTCGCCTCGATCTGCCACAATCCCGTGATCCCCGGCAGCACATCCAGCCGCCGTAGATGCGCAAGATCGTATTTCTCCACCTCGGAGGCCAACGGCGGCCGCGGTCCCACCAGGCTCATATCACCCTTGAGCACGTTATAAAACTGCGGCAGCTCGTCCAGCGAATACTTCCGGAGCTTCACCCCGATCTTCGTCACGCGCGGATCGTTCTGCACCTTGAACAGCACGTTGTCGCGCTCGTTCATGTGAGCAATCTCTTTTTTTCGCTTTTCTGCGTCCTGCACCATTGTCCGGAACTTGAAACAGCGGAACACTCGTCCCTTGCGCCCAATCCGTTCCGCTACATAAAACACCGGTCCCTGCGAGTCCGAACGAATGATCAGCGCGATCGCCACCATCACCGGCCACACCACCAGCAGTGCTGCCACGGCCAAAACCATGTCCACTGCCCGCTTGAGAACAAACGCCCCCCGCGGAAAATCCCGCCGGTGCAACGGAATCGTGGGAAACTGGCCGATATACTCCACGGGCGCATTCCAGGCCAGCCCATCGTAAAGATCCGGCACAACCCGCACCTCGATCCCCAGCGATCGAGCTTCCTCGACTACCCCAATCACCGTGCGCTTGTCCGCGGGCGTCGAAAAATAGATCTCGTCAACAAACAGCGACCGCGCTACCGCCACACAGTTCCGGATATCCCCCACCACATGCGGGTTTTCCCGCTCCTGGCTTCCTACACCCAGCGAAACGAATCCCTTGAATCGGAAGCCCATATGCGGCAGCGCCTCCAGATGATTGCGCAGCGCATGCCCCACTCGCCCGTCTCCCACAATCAGGACGTTGCGGACTTCCATACCCCGCAGATAGCGCCGTTCCCGCAGCTTCCGCCACAGCGCTCGCCGTAGCATCAGCATCGGCATCGTGAGAAACACGGTCAGCAGTACAGCAATCCGCGAAACCGCATACTCACGCGTCAGATACAGCGTTCCGCAGAGCAATAACCCGGAGGTCAGCACCGCCTGGAGGGTCATCCGCTGCTCATGCAGCCCGCTGAAATTGTCCCCCGGCCGGTAAAGCCCAAACAGCCGCGAGACCAGCACCAGGTAAAGCCCAAACATCAGCAACATGAGCAAGGAGGGCAGGTGCGCCGCGTGCCGTAGGTTCCACAAAACACCCGGCCGGCTCTCTGTCGCATCCAGCCGCAGCCGCAACGCAATCAATCCCGCAAGTACCGCGGAACTCACATCCAGCAAAGCCCAGACCACCGCCGAGATCGACGGCCGCTCTCGCCCGGACGTACCTTCCAATACAGAACTGTCGCGCCGGCGAACTCGTCCCGGCATTCCGACCTGATCGAGTGTATCGGGGATCGGCATCCGTTAAGCCACCACGTTCCGGATCATCCCCGCACCACTAACGGGGATTACCAAAGTTGCAACTTCTCTAGGTACTACCAACAATCTAACACTCTCCAACGGAGGGCCTGTGACCTGCCTTGGTCATCCGCTACCCCGGAAGTGTTAACTGATCCAGCTCCAGGAACTCACAGAGCACCGGATCGTCGCTGGCCCGCATCTCCTCCATTGTCCCGAAAAAGCGCGCTCGCCCTTCATGCAAAAACAGCACAGAATCAGCCAACTTCTCTGCAAACCGCATATCGTGCGTCACCACGATGCTGGTCAAATGAAGCTGCGCCTTCAAACGCTTGATCAAATCGCCAAGCAGATGCGCCATCAGCGGATCCACCATCGTCGTCGGCTCGTCATACAGCACCGCCGCAGGCTGCGCCGCCAGAGCCCGCGCAATCGCCACAGACCGCTTCATCCCCGTCGATAAATCGCTCGGCAGCAGATTCTCCATCCCCGCTACCCCCACCATCTCCAGCAGCCCCTTTACCACCTGCAGAATCTGGTCCTCTTCCATATCGCCGCGCTCCCGCAGCGGAAAGGCCACATTCTCCCCAACCGTGATGGAGTCGAACAGCGCCCCGTTCTGGAACACCATCGTCACCTTGCGTCGGACCGCCTGCATCTCCGGCTCGTTGAATCCGGCGATATTCTGTCCCGCCACCATCACTGTCCCGGAGTCCACCTGCAAGAACCCCATCAGGATCTGCAACGAAACCGACTTCCCCACCCCGCTCCGCCCCAGAATGCACAACGTCTCCCCCGGATGGACAGAGAAGCTCACGTCCTCCAAAACCCGGAAACTTCCAAAGCTCTTGTACACATGCTCAAACGAGATGTACGGTCCAGACGGCGCCGCAAACTCCGCCCCGGGCAGCCCCAAACCCGCCGAAAAACTGGACTCCTCCGCCGAAGCTCCTGCTTCCGCCTCATTCTGCTCAGCAGCCTCTTCCAGGAACTCTTCCACCGCCTCCGCCACATCCGGAGACACCTCCGCCGTCAACGAGTCCACCTCCGACGCCTTCACCGGCGCCGTCACCTCCCCCTGCTGACGGTGGTGAACAAGCTCCGTCGCTTGCAGTTCCGTCTCCTCTACCTCGTCCCCAGGCTCACCCATCGCCCTAGTATGACAAATCGCCCCTCCCGCAATTCAAGAAATAGCTATTCCTAATAACTGAACCCAGCGGTGAAGCGAAAGAGCCACTACCCCCAGCGTTAGCCGCGGTCGACCTGCAGTCCTATGCCGGAACCTAGCATGGCTTGTGTGTCAGGGCAAACCCTTCACCACCATGCAATTTTGAGCGAACGGCGATCACTTCAACGGCAATATGGCCAATGGCTTCTTAAGCCAATAACATACTTTACGAATCAAACTAGAACTCCTATTCTTAGGTCATGGAAAGCCCCGCCACATTTCAGGAAGCCATCATCCACTTCGCGAACGCTGACAACTGCATCAGCTACATGGCGCGGAAGCTTTGGCCGAATGGTGTGATCTGCCCAACCTGCAAGCGGACTGATGTGTCATGGCTCGCAAACCAACGGAAGTGGCAGTGCAAGAGCGCCCATAGCAAGCGTCAGTTCACTGCCAAGGTTGGCACCATCTTCGAGGACAGCCCGCTTGGACTTGAGAAGTGGCTTCCTGCTGTGTGGATTATCACCAACAGCAAGAACGGTGTTAGCTCTTGCGAGTTGGCCCGCACCCTCGGCATCACTCAGAAGTCCGCATGGTTCATGCTTCACCGCATTCGTCTTGCCATGCAAAACGGTTCGCTGCTGAAGGTTGGCGGCAACGGTGGCGAGGTCGAAGCCGACGAAACCTTCATCGGCGGCAAGGCCCGCAACAGGCACCTCAGTGTTCGCCAACGTCGCATCACCGGAACCGGAACTAAAGACAAGGTTGCTGTCATGGGCATTCTTGAACGTGGTGGACAGGTCCGTACCGGCGTCGTGCCGAGCCGTCGCAAGCGTGTTCTTTAAGCTGAGATTCGCAAGCATGTTGAGGCAGGCGCGGCTCTCTATACCGACTTCCTGCTCAGCTACGACGGCCTCGCTTTTGACTACGCACATAAGGTCGTTGACCATGCCGTTGACTACGTCAACGGCCGCGTCCACACCAACGGCCTTGAGAACTTCTGGTCGCTGCTGAAGCGCGGTATCGGTGGTACCTACACCAGTGTTGAGCCGTTTTCATCTGTTTCGTTACCTCGATGAACAAACCTTCCGGTACAACAACCGCAAGAATATAGTGATGCGGACCGCTTTAACGCGGTTCTCTCTCAGATCGCTGGCAAGCGTCTGACCTTTGCCGAAGTCACCGGCAAGGTGGGAGAAACG
>CAXUDN010000109.1:0-12141 GCA_964249715.1 uncultured Acidobacteriaceae bacterium | reverse complement strand
CAGCCGCAGCCTTCAACCACCCCACCATTTCCCCACTCCCCACAGCCCCGGCCTGCTGCTGCACCAACTTCCCATTCGCAAACACCATCAGCATTGGAATACTCCGAATCTGGTACCGCCCCGCCAACTCCGGCTGCGCCTCGGTATCCACCTTCAACACCACAGCCTTCCCCGCCATCTGCGCGGCCGCTTTTTCCACCTCTGGCCCTACCATCCGGCAAGGCCCGCACCACGCCGCCCAAAAGTCCACCAGCACCGGCACCTTCGCGCTCTTCACCACCTCATCAAACAGCGCCGTATCCGCCGCCATAGGCTTACTGGCAGGCGGCAGCGCCTCCTTGCACGCCCCACATCGCCCCGTATCCGCAAGATGCGACGCTCCCACCCGATTCTTCGTCCCGCAATGCTCGCAAACCCTGATCACCGGCAATGCCTCACCTCCAAAACGACCCTCCTCCTTCGATGTCACACTCCCATTCAACGGAACTCCAAACTTAACAACAATGGCCATGGCATGCTTCGTGCACCGCCGCGCCCATGGCGTGAGAGCTATTCCCCGTGTACAAAGGGCACGTGCCCAAGGCGATCCCAACCCTCACCGCCACGCTCCTGCTAGCCGCCGCCCCTGCCATGCCCCAAACCACGAAGACCTACACGCCCGACCTCGCCTCCCTCAAAACCCACACCGTCCCGGCCTGGTTTCAAAACGCCAAACTCGGCATCTTCATTCACTGGGGCCTCTATTCCGTCCCCGGCTGGGCCCCGCTCTCGCACCCCAACCACGACTTCAACAACCCCGACTACATCGTCAACAATCCCTACGCCGAGTGGTACGGCAACGTCCTTCGCATTCCCGGATCCCCCACCGCGCAATATCACCGGCAGCACTTCGGCGATGGCGACTACTACACCACCTTCACTCCCATGTTCAATCAGGCCTCCGCCCGCTGGAACCCCGACATCTGGGCCAAAATCTTCGCCGGCGCCGGCGCCCGCTACGCCGTCCTCACCTCCAAACACCACGAAGGGTTTTGCCTCTGGCCCACCGAAGTCCCCAACCCCAACCAGAAAAACCTCCACGCCGACCGCGACCTCGTCGGCGACTTCACCAAGGCCATGCGCAAAGCCGGCCTCCGCGCCGGCCTCTACTACTCCGGTGGCTACGACTGGACCTTTGACCGCGGCCCCATCGAAACTGACGCCGACTACGGCGCTGTTCAACCCCGCTCCCACGCCTACGGCGTCTACGCCGACGCCCAGGCCGAAGAACTCACCAGGCGCTACCACCCCGACATCCTCTGGAACGACATCACCTGGCCCAAATCCGGCAACGCCCTCAAGGTCATCGCCGATTACTACAACACCGTCACAGAAGGCCTCGTCGATGACCGCTGGGGCATCGGCTACGGCGACTACGGCTCCCCCGAGTACGAACTCCGCCACGACATCGACCCCAAGAAGTGGGAAGAAACCCGCGGCCTTGGCCGCTCCTTCGGCTACAACCGCGCCGAAGGCGAAGCCGAAACCATCGCCCCCCAGGACCTGATCGACATGTTCGCCGACATCGTCAGCAAAAACGGCAACCTCCTCCTCGACGTAGGCCCCGAAGCGGACGGAACGATCGCCCCGGTCCAACTCGACCGCCTCCAAAAGCTGGGCGCCTGGCTCAAAATCAACGGCGAAGCCATCTACGACACCACGCCCTGGACTAGAGCCGAAGGCCAAACCACCGCCATCCCCGCAATCACCACCACACAAACCGCAGCCGCCGGCACCCACGCAGGGAACGAAAACAAATCCGGGGGCACAGCCGACGTTCGCTTCACCCACAAAGCCCAGTTCACCTACGCCATCCTCCTCCACACCCCCACCTCCCCCACCGTCACCATCCAAAGCCTCACCCTCAAGCCCAACACCAAAGCCAAACTCCTCGGCTCGGCCACTCCCGTCACTTGGACACCCAACGGCGCCAACACCACCTTCACCCTTCCCGCCACGCTCCCCAGCAACTACGCTGTAACACTCCGCCTGGAAACAGCGCCGTAAGCAGGTCGGTTTCCTAATCAATTTCAGTTGCAAATCGCGGTCTGGCCTGAGAGCATCCGGGGTTGGAGGTTCATCCCATGAGCTCTCTCGGTTCTTTACCCTTCCTCTTTGTACTCGCCGGATTAGCGCCATGCTGGGCTGCCCCTGCGTGCAGTAGCTCCACAGACCCCGCAGCTGTAGTCCAGGCGCAGGTGGAGGCCTACAACAAACACGACCTGGATACTTTTCTCAGTTGCTACGCCGACAACGCTACGGTGTATTGGCTTGATGGAACGAAACCGCCGGTCAAAGGCGCGAAAGCTCTTCGCGACGAGTTCACATTTCTGAGCAAGATTCCCCCTGCCGGCGCCGGATACGGTGTGGATATAGTCATGAAGACCGTCACCGGACCAACGATCGCGAACGTGGAGCGTCAGCGAGGTCTGCCTCCTGGCGCTCCGCCCATGCCCGACACTCTGGTGATCTACGAGGTCAGAGACGGCAAAATTCTCAACGCCTGGTTTGCTCCGTCGAAGTAGTAACGGACAAGGCGCCATATTCAGTCACAGGACCGGTAAGTTTCACCGCCACCTACGCTTGACGTCAAAGAACGGCTTACCTTCGCTCAGAACAGCCGCTAGCCCACTCCAGACCTCGCGCCCGAGCAGGACGCAGCCCCGGCCAACGGCGGCCAGAGCTGCCTCACCTCACACAAACAACGGCGCCAACACTAACGTAATGGTAGCCAACAACTTGATCAGCACATGCAAGCTAGGCCCAGCCGTATCTTTGAACGGATCCCCCACCGTATCCCCCACCACCGCCGCCTTGTGCGCGTCGCTCCTCTTACCCCCATACTGCCCCGTCTCAATAAACTTCTTCGCATTATCCCAAGCGCCACCGCCATTATTCATCAGCATGGCCAGCAGCACCCCGGAGATCGTCCCCACCATCAACAACCCAGCCACCGACTCAGCCCCGGATAAATTTACCGGCACCCCAGAGATCGTAGGCACGAGCGACCGCCCCGCTGAATCAAACGCCGCGCTCGCCTGGTACGTCGAGCTAAAGTTCCGGAAGATCAAGCCCACCGCGACCGGCAAACCAACTGCCAGCACTCCCGGCAGCACCATCTCCTTCAACGCCGCACCGGTCACAATGCTCACGCACCGCGCATAATCCGGCTTCGACGTCCCCTGCATAATCCCAGGATTCTCCTTGAACTGCGCCCGCACATCCTCCACCACCCGCTGCGCCGTCCGCCCCACCGCTTTGATCGCCAGGGAGCTGAACAGAAACGTCAGCATCGCCCCCAGCAGCGCCCCCGCAAACACCGGCACCTGCGCCAGGTTGATGTTCGTAAAGCTCCACCCATGCGGCATGCTCACCGTCAACCCCGCATCCGAGGCCGCCTTCAACTTCGCCTCCACCAACGACCGGATCTCCTCCAGGTACGCCGAGAACAACAGGAACGCCGCCAAGGAAGCCGACCCCACCGCATACCCCTTGGTCAACGCCTTTGTCGTGTTCCCAGCCGAATCCAGCTTGTCCGTCCGATCCCGCACGTTCTCCGGCTGGTTGGACATCTCAATGATCCCCCCGGCATTGTCCGTGATCGGCCCAAACGTATCCATCGCCAGGATGTAAGCCGCGCAACTCAGCATGCCCATCGTCGCAATCGCCGTGCCATAGATGCCCTTCGCGTAGTTGCTCACGCCGGTCACATCCGCCAGCCCCTGCACGCCAAAGTAGTAGCTCAGCAGCAGCGCCGCCGAGATCACAATCACCGGCATCGCCGGCGTCTCCATCCCCACTGCCAGCCCGCTGATAATGTTCGTCGCCGGCCCCGTCAACGACGCCTTCACAATCGACTGCACCGGACGGTACTGCGACTCCGTGTAGTACTGCGTAATCCACACAAACAGGAACGCCGTAGCCAACCCCACCACCCCACACCCCAGCAACCATCCAGGCCGTACCCCCGGCCCATTCAGCATCGTGAACACCATCGCCGCGAATCCGATCAATGCCAACGCAGACGTCACATAGAACCCACGGTTCAATGCCCGCATCGGGTCTTCCGTCTCATTCGTCCTCACCACAAAAACGCCCACGATGCTCGCGATCAGATTGATCGCCAGAATGATCAGCGGAAACAGTATCCCCCGCAACCCAAACACCGGATACAGCGCCGCCCCCAGGATCATCGCGCCCACATTCTCCGCCGCGGTCGATTCAAAGATGTCCGCCCCGCGCCCCGCGCAGTCTCCCACGTTATCGCCCACCAGATCCGCAATCACCGCCGGATTCCGCGGATCGTCCTCCGGTATACCAGCCTCAACCTTACCCACCAGGTCCGCCCCAACATCCGCGGCCTTCGTATAAATTCCACCACCCAGCTGCGCAAACAAAGCCACCAGCGAAGCACCAAACCCGAAACCCACCAACTGGAACGGCACCGCCTCCGGATGCTCCAACCCGCCAAACAGCAGAAACAACGCCGCTACCCCCAGCAACGAAAGCGCCACAACAACCAACCCCGTAACCGCCCCACCCCGCAACGCCAGCTTCAACGCCCGGTCCAGGCTGGTTCTCGCCGCAGAGGCAGCCCGGATATTCGACCGGATCGAGCAATACATCCCCGTAAACCCGGCCAGCCCCGAACAAACCGCCCCCACCAGAAAGCTCACCACCGTCTTTCCCGCATACGGCGCCGTCCGCGCCGACGCGTGGTAGCCCAGAAACACCACCACCGCCAGCACCGCCGCCAGTATCCCAATGGTCTGGTACTGCCGCTTCAGGAACGCCTCAGCCCCCTCGCGAATCGCATTGGAAATGGCCTGCATCTCCGCCGTCCCCGAGTCCGACGCAATCACCGCCCGCGCCAGCCCAAACGCGAGCCCCAACGCCACCAGCCCCACCGCAATGGCGACCCAAAGATACCCTCGCCCATCACCCGCCCCCACCACCGGAGACCCCGCCACCCCTGTACCCTGCAAAGCAAAGACAACAAAACTGACAAGCTGCATGAAGCGCAACTCCTTGGGCGCTGATTTTTAACGTTTCAACAAGTGCCGAGATTACAACACGCGGTCTCCCTGGTGTCTAGCCTCTGCAGAATCTTCAACAGAACCTCCTTGCAAAGCCCCCATCATCTACCCGGCCCGCGTCTCCGCCCCTTGCACCAGCTTTTCCACTCTCTTTTCCCTGGCGTCCACCGTCCGGTAATAAAACACCGCAAACAACTCCCCTCGCCGCTGCACCGCAGTCATCCGCTCCCACCCCACACGCGCCCGCGGCCGGGCCCGAAACGCCCGCTCGAGCAGCGGCGGCAACTCCCCCTCCGCCTCCATCGTGCTTAACATCCGCTCCGCCATCTGTCCCGCCCGCCTCATCCTGCCTTCCTCGCCCTTCACCCCGCCTATCCACTTGCCTATCTCCCGCCGCATGTACTCCGTTAGCCCTCCGTACCAGGCCCGCAGCCCCTCCGCCTCATCCAGCAGCGCATCCAGTTCCTCCGGCAACTCCGCCGGTCTCTCCGCCAGGTCCGCCTCCAGCCAAAACCCAGCCTCTGCTCCCAGCGCCACCCCTGCGCCCTGCTGCAAACCCCGGTTCACCAGCAGATACAACCCACCCACGCCGGAAGCGTCCGGAAACAACGACGTCCGAAACGCCACCGTCCCCATCGGCCCTTCCACCTCCCCACAAACCCGCAACCGCACCATCCGCGGCCAAACTGCATGCGGGTCGAACGGCACGCGGGCGATCGTCCATCCCAGCGCCCGATTCCCCTGTTCCAACACCGCCCGAAACCGCCGCCGCTCCCCCATCCTTTGCGCCTCCCAGGCAGAACCTTTCCGTCCCCAGCTATCATGCACCCACCCCCGCAACCGGAGCCCTTCGCATGCCCCCCAGCAGCCTGACCCGCGCCAATACCCTCGCAAGATTCTGCCGCCGGGCACGCGCCACCGCCCTCCTGGCATCTATAGCCCTTGTCCTTTCAGGAGCTGCCATGAGCCAATCCACACCGCCATCCCCAACCGGTCCCCTCGAAATCCAACGCCTCGACCCATCCCTCGACCACCTCATCGCCCCCGGCGCCGCCCCCACCGTTTTCGCCGGTCCCTTCGTCTTCACCGAAGGCCCCATGTGGCGCGGCAACCGCCTCTGGTTCGTCGACGAAGAAGGCGACAAGATCCACGCCGTCACCGCCGACGGCCAGGTCACCACCCTCGTCGACTACACCCACGGCCCCTACGCCAAGCCCCCCGGCACCCCCACCGGCTCGCCCCAGGGCGCCACCACCGGCCCCAACGGCATGGCACCCGCACCCGACGGTTCCGTCGTTGCCATGCAGCAGTATGCCCGCGACGTCGTCCACCTCATCGAAGACCCCTCCAACCCCTCTGCCCCGGTCAAACAGACCCTCTACTTCGACAACTTCAACGGCCACCACCTCAATAGCCCCAACGACGTCGTCTTCGCTCCCGACGGCAGCTTCTACTTCACCGACCCCAACTACGGCCTCAAGCTCCGCGACAAAGATCCCGCCAAGCAGCTCCCCTATCAGGCCGTCTTTCACGTCGTAAACAGCAAGCCCACCCCAGTCATCACCGACCTCGCCACACCCAACGGCCTCGCCCTCTCCCCCGACAACAAAATCCTCTACGTCAACAACACTCACCCTGACCAGCGCATCGTCGCCTACCCTGTCCACCCCGACGGCGCCGTGGGTCCCGGCCACAACCTCATCACCTTTACCGGCAAAGAAGGCGACGGCGCCCCCGACGGCATGAAGCTCGACTCCCTCGGCAACATCTGGTCCACCGGTCCCGGCGGCATCCGCATCATCACCCCTCAGGGCAAGGTCCTCGGCCAAATTCAACTCCCTGAAGTCGCCGCCAACCTGGCCTGGGGCGACCCCGACGGCCGCACCCTCTACATCACCGCCCGCACCCACATCTACAAACTCCACACCCTCATCCAGGGCCTTCTTCCCCTCTTCAATCACTAACCCGCACCCCAGTAGCGTTAGGCAACTTAGCCTCTTTCTCGCCCGTTGCGTTCGCCACCGTCCTTGCTTTTGTCGTTGCCTTTCTTGTTGTCATCCCCGCAGGGAATCTGCGTTTCTCAGCCCAGCCACGAAACCCAAAGGACTCAACATGCACCGCCGCGAGTTCACCAGACTGTCCACCCTCACCGCCGCCGCCGCCTCCCTCCCCACTTGGGCGCAAGACCCAAATGCCACCAACCGCGTCCGCTTCGCCGCCGTCGGCCTCGGCACCATCTCCGACATCTTCATCCGCGCCCTCGCCCAATCGCAAAAATGCACCCTTACCGGCCTCGTCTCCGGCCACGCCACGGAGAAATCGCCAAAATATCAACAGCAATTCAACATCCCCGAAGCCTCGATCTACACCTACGAAACCTTCGACCAAATCGCCCACAACCCCAAAATTGACGCCGTCTACATCGGCCTCCCCAACAGCCTGCACGCCGAGTACACGGTCCGCGCCGCCAAGGCCGGCAAACACGTCCTCTGCGAAAAACCCATGGCCATTAGCTCCGCCGAGTGCCGCACCATGATCAAGGCCTGCAAAGACGCCAACGTGAAGCTCATGATCGCCTACCGCATCCACTACGACCCCATGTGGATTGGCATTCGCGACCTCGCCCGCAACGGCGCCATCGGCAACCTCCAGGGCTTCCAGGGCGGCTTCTACGGCCAGCGCCAGGCCGGTGAATGGCGCACCGACAAGGCCCTTGCCGGCGGCGGCTCCCTCTTCGACCTCGGCATCTACCCCCTCAACGCCATCCGCTGGATCAGCGGCGAAGAACCCTCTACTTTCAGCGCGCAAACCACGACGAAAATTCCCGGCCCCCGCTTCTCCACCGTCGAAGAGTCGATCGAATTCACCATGAAGTTCCCTTCCAATCTCTTGGCGAGCAGCGGCTGCAGCTACGGAGAATCCGGTCCCAGCTACCTGAACATCTGCGGAACACAGGGCTTTTTGCAGGTGCAACCCGCCTTCTTCTACGACGGCCTGCAGTTCACCGGTCGCACCGTGAACGGGCCCATTGAAGAATCCAGCCCCGGCAAAAACCCCTATCAGTTCACCTACGAAGCCGACCATTTCGCCGATTGCATCCGCAACAACACCACCCCCGCCACCCCCGGCGAAGAAGGTCTCGCCGATCAACTGGCCATAGAAGCCATTTACCGCGCCGCCGGTCACCCACTGGCCTGATCGAGGACGCTGTTGTCGCCGGTCGGCTCGGTAAACCGACTTTCCCTTTTCATCTCATCAAAACCGCTACTCCAATCTCGCGGATGCGGAAAGCACGCCGTCATCTCAGGCGAGGCTTCCTGCTGGCGCACGCATTCCCGGGCTGAAGAAGCTAACGCATATTCCTGGAAGGACTTGTTCGGCTCGGACCTGTTCAGACAGACGCCGGACCCGACTTTTCGCGTCAGGTACTCCCAAAACTCGCAGCGGAATCGACGTTAACGAGGGTCAACCTCGATCGGATTTCTGCCACAGAAGTGCTAGCTGGAGCTCGCTTTTCTCCCTTTACTCTCGAGACGTTTGCTCTTAGATTTCGCTTGGAACATCTGGTCGCCCGCAGATCACCTGACAGGGCCTCGGAGCGTTTCAGAAAAGCAATTGCAGTTTCTCGAGGAGAAGGTCATGCAGAGTTTCAATGCTTCGTCACCCGTTTCGGGGTACAACCGCTTCGCTCTTCCTTGCAGGGGAGCCCTCGCTCTTGCATTCGCTGTGTTCACGGCTGCACTCTTCCCCGCGCTAGGAAAGAGCCAGACGACTCTGAGTAGCTACGAAGACGTGCCTAACGTGCAGCAGGATGTGTTCTTCCGAGGCATCGACCAACACATTTACTTCCGCTACTACAACAGGGTGGGAGGCTTTCAGGTCCAGGATGTCACCACGCTCTCCGGTGCTCCTCTTGCCGCCCCTGCCACCGCCGTCACCAGCTTCAACGACGACGCGCAGAACCAGCAGCATGTCGTCTTCGAGGCAGCCGACGGCCATATTTACCAGGCCTACTCAAACGCCAACCCTTCCGTCTGGGCATTTCAGGACATCACATCCATTACGGGTGCCGGCGGCGCTGCCATTGCAACGCCGCTCGTCAGCTACTGCGACCCTGTGACCGATATCCAGTATGTCTTCTTTCTCGGCCTGAACCAGGACGTAAACCTCTTCTATTGGCACAACGGGTGGATGGCGGAAGACGCGAGCTCGGTAGCCGGTGCAATCCCCGCGGTCGTCGGCAGCGCCATGACGGGCTTCTACGAGGCGCAGAGGCACAACTCGCATATCTTCTACGAGGGCGTGGATCAGCATATTCACGAGCTCTACGCCAATCTCGACCCGACCGCCATCAGCAAGATGGACAATACTGCCGACTCAGGTGCAACTCTCGCCGCTGTCGGTTCGGCCCTCTCCGGCAACTTCGATAACGCAAAGTCGCAGGAAAATGTGTACTTTGTGGGCATCGACCAGCACATCCATCACCTTACCTTCACCTATCCCGGTACGGATTGGCAATCGGAAGATGTGACCTCGCTCAGCCGCAGCCTGCCTGCCTCGCTGGGGTCCTCGCTCTCCTCGTTCGGGGACGCTATTGGCAATCAGCAACATATCTTCTTCATCGGAATCGACCAGCACGTGCACCAGTTCTTCTACGGCAGCTCCTGGGCCCCCGATGACGTCACAGCCGATACCGGCGCGCCGATCCCTGCCCTCAACTCACCGCTCACCACCTTCAAGGACGATCCCGACAGCCAGCAGCATGCCTTCTACCTCGGCGCGGACAATCACTTCTATCACTTCTGGTTCGATACGCTCTGGCACTTCCAGGACCTCACCAGCGGTGCTCCGGCTCCGGCCATCTAACCCCAACGATTGCCCCGCCTGCGGCACTTCACGTGCCTGGGCGGGGCGAATGCTGTCTGGGGAGCACAACACCGCCCCAAATGGGCGTTACAGCGTCCCCAACGCCTCCGCAACCAGCTCTACCCCTCGCTGCACCACCTCTGCCTCCACCTCACCCCCCAGCGCCATCCGGAACCCATGCGGCGCATCCTCCCCCGCCGCAAACCAGTTCCCTCCACTCACGCAGACGCCTCGCGCCTTCATCCGCGCCTCAAATTCCTGCGCCGTCACGCTCGCCGGCAGCGTCACCCAAAGATGCCAGGCCCGCCGCGCCCCCGGCCAGCACCGCTCCCCCAATACCTCCCGAGCTGCTTCATTCCGATACTGTCCTTCGGTATTCTTCCTCGCAATCACCCGGTCTACACTCCCATCCGCAAGCAGCGAACAGGCCGCAACATGGTGCGGCAGCGAACTCCCCGTAGCCGTATTCTTCACCGCCGCCGCAACCCCACCCGCAAAGCCCTCCGGAGCCACCAGAAAGCCCATTCGGGACGCCGGAACATAGCTCTTGCTCAAGGATCCGACATAAAACGTGCGCTCCGGCGCCATCTCCACCAGCCGCGCCGGCGCATCCGGCTCCATGAAACCGTACGTGTCATCCTCCACAATCAGCAGATCAAACTCACGCGCCACCTCCACCAGCGCCTCCCGCCGCGCCCCAGGGGCCGTACACCCCAGCGGATTATGCACCGTCACCGTCGCAAATAACGCCTCCACCGGTCTCCCCGCATCCCGCCCGCGCACACAAGCCCCGCGCAGAGCCTCGGCCGTCATCCCCTCCGCGTCCACCGCACACCCCACCACCGGCGATGCCAACGCCCGCGCCTGTTCCAGAGCCCCCGTATACGCCGCCGCATCCATCGCAATCGGCTTACCTGCCAACCCACTCGCCATCATGGCGATCAGGCTCCCATGGTGCGCCCCATCGGTCAGCCACAAACGCTCTTCCGGCAAATGCAGCCACGCCGCAGCCACCCGCGTCAGCTCCGGCCGCTCGGTCCGGAACGTCGGCCGCACACCATCAAAGTCATCGTCGCCGAGCTCGTCCACCGCCCACCGCAAGCGCTCCCGCCACGCCGCCGGCAGGCCCGGCAGCAAAGGAAAGTTGTACTGCATCTCGATCATGTCTTCAGGTTACAAGCAACACCACCCACCCACACCAAACCCCACCCACGGCACCAGGCACTAAGCACTAAGCACTAAGCACCAAGCACCAAGCACTAAGCACCAAGCACCAAGCACCAAGCACCACCCCCAAACCACCCTGTACCCTGTTCCCTGTATGAACATTCTCTTCGTCGGCGACGTCTTCGGCTCCGCCGGCCGCAACATCGTTCGCGAACACCTTCCCCACCTCGTCGAAACCAACGAAGTCGACCTCCTCATCATCAACGGCGAGAACGCCGCCGGCGGCTTCGGCATCACGCCCGCCATCGCCGAAGAACTCTTCGACCTCGGTGCCCATGTCATCACCACCGGCAACCACATTTGGGACAAAAAGGAAATCTTCGAGTACATGACCGTCCCCGCCGCCAGCCACGACCGCGGCCGCCGCATCCTCCGCCCCGCCAACTACGCCGTCGGCACTCCCGGCTTCGGCCTCTACGAGGGCGAACTTCCCACCGGCCAGCCCTACGCCGTCATGAACCTTCAGGGCCGCGTCTTCATGAACTCCTGCGACGACCCTTTCCGCAAAGCCGACGATCTCCTCGCCCAGATCGCCAAAAACTCCGCCGCCAAAGTCATCCTCCTCGACTTCCACGGCGAAGCCACCAGCGAAAAAGTCGCTCTCGGCTGGTACCTCGACGGCCGCCTCACCGCCGTCCTCGGCACCCACACCCACATCCCCACCGCCGACGAACGCATCCTCCCCAACGGCACCGCCTTCCAGACCGACGTCGGCATGAGCGGCCCCTATGACTCCGTCATCGGCGTAGAAACCGAGCTCGTCCTCAAGCGCTTCCTCACCGGCATGCCCGGCAAGTTCGAAGCCGCCAAAGGCAACCCCCAAATCTGCGCAACCCTCATCACCTGCAACGGCGCCACTGGTTACGCCACAGCCATCCGCCGCTTCAAACTCGGCGAATAGCTCAATCCAATACGCTGAGCCCTCCATAACCGGGTGGCCCATCCTTTCGCAACGCGAAAGGGTGGGGTTGCC
>CAXUDN010000108.1:1725-12211 GCA_964249715.1 uncultured Acidobacteriaceae bacterium | reverse complement strand
ATCCCCTTATCCAGGGCCTTCGTCATGTCATACACCGTAAGCGCTGCCACGGACGCCGCGGTCATCGCCTCCATCTCCACACCGGTCCCCGCCACGGTAGCCACCCGCGCCTGAATGGCTACGCCCCCCTCGGCGACCGTCAACTGCACATCAACAAAACTCAGCGCCAGCGGATGGCACATCGGAATAAGATCAGCTGTCCTTTTGGCGGCCATAATCCCGGCGAACCGGGCCACCTCAAGCGGGTCGCCCTTCGGATTCTCCGGCAGCGCCCGTAGAACCGCGTCATTCAGCTCCACGAACGCCTCGGCTACTGCTTCCCGCTTGCTCGGCGACTTCGCGCCAACGTCGACCATGCGCGCCTGTCCCGCCTCGTCATAGTGCGATAGCGTCTCCCGCGCGGACTCCGCAGTCCTGCTCAACCCTTCGTCGGCCATGCCCTTACCGTAGCAGCACCCGCACGGTCTCACCCGCGCGAAAATTCTCTACTCCCAGCGGCAATACGACAAAGCCGTTCGCTCGCGCATTCGCCGCCAGATCGCCCGACCCCTGCCACGGCACAGGCCGCACCTGCACACCACTCCAGTCTCCTTCCACCACGGCAGGCAAGAACCGTGTCACTCTCGCCCCACCCCGCACGTCCTCTGCCAGCCGCGCCTCCGCGAAGCGAGGCGCCCGCGCCGTCTCCCCGCCCAATGCCCGCAGCAGTGGAGCCACAAACAGCCGAAAGCACACCTCCGTCGAAATCGGGTTCCCCGGCAACCCAAAGAAGTACGTCCACAGCCCCGCAGCCTTGCCCGGCAAGCGCCCAAACACTACTGGCTTCCCCGGCTGAATCTTCGCCCCGGTAAAGACAAACTCCGCCCCGGCCTCGCGCAGAGCCTCTTCCACCAGATCGTATTTCCCCATGGATACTCCACCGGAAAACAGCACCAGATCCGTCTCCAGCGCCTCCCCAACCCGCACCCGCAGGTCCTCCCGCGTATCCCGCGCAACCGCCAGCCGCTGTGCCACCCCACCCTCACCTTCCACCAGCGATGCCAGCGTGTAGCTGTTGGAATTCCGGATCTGCCATGCCTCCAGCGCCGCACCCACCTCCACCAGCTCATCCCCTGTCGCCACAATGGCCACCTTTGGCCGGGGATACACCCGCAGCGTCGCGTACCCGCAACTCGCCGCCAGGCTCACCTCGGCGGTCCCCACCCGTCGCCCTGCCGAAATCAGCTCCGTCCCGGCCCGCGCCTCGGCCGCCGCCGCCACCACGTTCTCGCCCGCTACCAGCAGCCGTCCCACCTCCGGCCGCAACTCCTTGCCGTCGGGCACCGCATGCTCCACCATCAGCACACAATCCGCGCCGTCGGGCACCGGCGCGCCCGTCATAATCTCCACAGCTTCGCCGGCTCTCACCGCCGGTCCCCGCCAGAGCTCCCCCGCACGGATCCCGCCCAGCACTCGTAGCAGCACGCGATTGTCACCGCCAAGGTCCTCACTGCGCACCGCAAATCCATCCCGCGTCGACCGCGCAAAGGGCGGCTGATCCCGGTCTGCCACCACCGCCTCGCACAGCACCCGCCCCCGCGCCTCCAGCAGCGGCAGACTCTCCCCATCATTCACCCCGCCCAGCGCCGAGGCGTGCGCCAGCACCTCAGCCAGCGCCTCTTCAAACAACAAAATCCGCTCGCTCAACCCAATCACCCTCAAAAGAAGAAGGCCCGGCGAACATCTGCCGAGCCTTCTTCTTTTTGCCTGCTCTTCTTACTTCCTGCCGGCCTTGTACTTTGTCTCCACCTTCTGCCCCAGCGACGTCAGCACCTCCTTCACGGCAGGCGCCTGCGGCCCATCGGGTGCCAGCTCCAGGTACTTCTGGTAAGCATCCACGCAGCCCGGCGGCGCCACGATGACGCCCTTCGCATCCACGGTCGCCTTGGCCAACAGCGCCTGCGCCTTCAGGTAGTAGGGAAGTGGCTTGTTGGGGTCCGCCGCAATGGCTTTATTCGCCGCATTTACCTCGGGATCGCCGCCGCCGGTGTGATCGAAAATGATCGCCTCGTTGGTGTAATACATCGACGCGCCCTTCGGATCGAGCCCGGCGGCCTTTTCAAATGCGGCACTCGCCTCCGGACCCTTGCCCTGCTCACCGTAAACGTTGCCGAGCTGGTTATAGACCCCGGCCTGCGCTTCCACATTCGGCTTGGCGGCCGCACCCAACAAATCCGTTGCCTTTTGCAGGCTGGTGACCGCGTTATCATACGCACCCTTCACGGCATCGTCGGCCATGGGATTCGTCTTATTGGTGCGGTCCGTTGCCGCCAGCTTTTTGCCTTGGTTGTAATACACGTCGCCCTGAACCGACCACAATAGTCCTTCGTTCGGCCGCGCATCCGTCGCCTGCTTCATATCAGAGATGTCTTTGTCGAAATTCGGCGTAGGCGTCTTGATGTCCGCGCGCACCGCGGTTATCGTCGCGTTCAGGTTCGCAATCTGCTTGTTGCCCGAAACAGCAGCCGCATTCTTGGCCTTGTATTCCTCGATGGCCTTACGTTCCTCGGGCGTCATGCTTTTCGTGTACTCTTCGCGAGTCATATCGAAATCAAGTGTTTTGTTCTCGCCGGCCTTGATCGTTACCTGTTGCCGGTCCACCGCCTTGTCGCTTTGGATGACGTAGATGAAGTACTCACCCGGCGCAACACCCGTCGCGTTATAGTTGCCGTCTTTGTCGATCGGCGCCGTCGTGGTGAACTTCTCTTCTTTGAACGGAACCGTCATGTCTTTGGTGAACTTCACGTCACCTGAGTTCAACGCTTGTCCCGCCGGGTTCTGCGCATGTCCATGCACCGTGGCCGTCTGCTCCTGCCCGTGCATCGACGTCGACGCTAAAAGCCCCACGCTCAGCACCACCGCAGCCAAACCCCGCCCCGTAATCATCTCTTCCAAGCTTCGCTTCATCCTGTTTCCTCTTTTCCGTGCCGGCTCGGGAGCCGCACTCAGATCTCACACTCTTGACTTTGTCTTGCCGTGCCTTGTTGCTTGCCCGCGGCGTAGGGGATGGGATCCGGCACGCCGGCTTCCTCGAACGCTCGCAGCCGCAACGCGCAGCTCTCGCAGACACCGCAGGCCTCGGACTCTCCCGCGTAGCACGACCAACTTACATGCAACGGCGCGCCCAGTTCAACTCCAAGCCGGACAATTTCGCTCTTTCGCATCCGGATCAACGGCGTTTCCACGCGAATGTTCCCGTCCCGCGTTCCGGCCGCGATCAGGTGATTAAAGGCCTCATAGTACGCCGGCCGGCAGTCCGGGTACCCCGAGCTATCCTGCTCCACTGCCCCGATTACCACCCGCGTAGCCCCTAAAACCTCCGCCCAGCTCACCGCCGCCGCCAGAAAATGTGCATTGCGAAACGGCACATAGGTCACGGGAACCTCTGCTCCGCTGCGAAGCGCATTCTCCTCCAGCGCCCCGGCCACGCTCGCCGGCACCGCAATCGCCGCATCCGTCAGCGCCGACCCGCCAATCTTCCGGAACAGCTCCGTCCGCAGTTCCATCAACTCTCGCAACCCCACTAGCCGCGTCACCTCGCGCGCTGACTGCAGTTCCCGCGTCTCCGTCCGCTGCCCGTAGCTGAAATGCAGGCCATACGCCTCATAATCCCGCGCCGCCAGCGCCGCGCAAACAGTCGAGTCCATGCCGCCCGACAAACAAACCACCGCGCGACCCTGCCTCACCGCGGCTCGAAGCCCCCACGAGACCCCTCGGCGTCCGCCTCATCCGCCGTCTCCGCTCGCGTGACCGTCTCCAGTGTCTCCGGATCCGCCTCGAAGTCCTCCAGCACCTTCCGCGCCGCCGCTTCATCCTGCGGCCTCACCAGCACTCGCACCTCAAACGCAATGGGCAGCAGGCTGTTGGCATTCTCTCCCTGCATAAACACCGGAATATTCGCCGACTCCAGCGCCATCCGCGCCACATTCGCCGTCGCCGGTTCAGGAAAGTTCGCCACCGTCACCATCTCCTCGTCCGAGTACAGCACCGGCTCCGTCGCCATCACCTCATCGTTGTTGTTCAGTGTCTTGCTCACGCGTACCCTCCAAAGGCTTTGGATGCTAAAGAACCTGTCATCTCGACCGGAGGCCGAAGGCCGTAGTGGAGAGACCTGCGGTTTATCCACTACTTCATGTCGATCGACTGCAAATGAAACGTAATCGTCCCCCAGAACAGCCGCGCCTGGATCTGCACCGGCACATGCCGCGGGTCATCCGTGTACCAGATCCAGATATGCCCGCGGTTCTTCACAATGCCCTCATCCGCGGTCGCTTCCACCTTTAACGCCTGAAACGTGCCCGCCGGCGTCTTGATCTCCTCGCGCGATTCCACCTTCATCCCTACAGTCACAGTCCGCATCGCATCGGCCAGCGGAAACTCCACTGTCTGCCCCACCGCCAGCGGTTGTGACTGCGTATAGAAGATCGCCGATAACGCATCCGTCACGCACGCCGGCACATTGGCGTCTTTCCGCGTCGCCGTTCCCTTGACCAGGTTGCGCGCATACTCCGACTGCTTGCCATGCGCGTAGTCAAAACTCAACTCAGCCGCAACCTTTCGCCGGCCCTCCTGCGTCTGCTTGTTGAAGCCCGAAGAGCACCCCGTTTTTGTGTCGAATCCCGATTGAAATTGGTCTATCACCGGAAACAGGGTGTTGACCGCCCCGATCGAATCCGCCGAGGCCAATACCTTCTCCTGGCCCGGGTTCGCTACGTTTGTCTCCAGGTGAAACACCGCCGTACCCGCTGTAAACACCCGCCAGTCCACGGAAAACGTCAGCGTCTCATGTTGCGGATACACAAAACCGCCGGATGGCGCCTGGAGCACGGGAATGGGCCGCTGCGGCGGCTTGGGCGCAAAGATCTGCGCCGGCAAACTCATGCAAAAAAGAAGGGGAAACAGGCGCGGGAGCCAACGCGGGGTCGCAAATGCCGAGGGTGTGCCTTGCTTCAACGTCGATCGACCCCCAGCAAAATCGGGCTTTACCGCCCCCGGTGCGCCAGCCACATACGAAGCAACAGCGCCCCATACAGCGCCGCTGCGCCTATAACGGCATTGTACTCGCGGTGATGCCGGTACCGCTCCGCCGAAAACCGCCCCGCCCCCGCTGCCGTACCCCTTTCCACCCGCGCCGGCGTCCACCGCGGCAGCAACCGCGGCACCGACGCCGCATATCCCTCAAACCCCGGAAAGGCCCCCCGTAGAAAAGCTTCCTCCGACAAAATGACCGGCCAGTAGATCGCCAGAAATAACCCCACCAGCAGAACTCCCAGCCACACCCGCCCCGCCGCCAGCGCAAATCCAAACGCCAGCAGCATCGATCCCAGATACAGCGGATTCCGCGTATACGCATACGGCCCTGTCTGCGTCAGTTCGGCATTTTTTTTCACATACCCCGCCGCGTACCCGCGCAGCCAAAGCCCCGCCATCACCGGCACCAGGCTCCACAGCAGCAACCGCCCACCAGGCCGCGCAAAGGCAAGAAACACCGCCGCCGTGGCAAACCCCAGGGGCACCCGCACCCGCCGCGCCACCCGCTGCCACCCTGATCCACCCCTCGACCCGCCAGTTGCCATTGCTTCCAATCTACCCGTCTCCGCTCTTCGGTCCGGCGCTCTTCCGTGCGGACTGGCTCTATATCCCCACCATGGGTTACGGAAATACCACCTTGGTGGCCTTGGAAGAACACTCAAACGAAGCGAAGATTTTGTTAGGCGCATCACCCCGGCCTATACCTTACGGCTTCCCCGCAGAGCAGTTTCGGGAGGCCGCTTTGTCCACTCGCTCCACAAAGCACAACCCCACTGACTCAACGGCCTCCCGCAGAGCAATTTCGGAGGCCGTTTTGTCTCTCTACTTCAGGGAAATAGATCGCCAGACCTCACCCGGTCACTTCCACCACGGCCTCCACCACCGCCTCCACCCTTATCCGCCCCAACCCGGCCTCCACCACCTCGTTTCGCTTGTAACTCGTCACCGACCCCGAATCCCGCAATATCCGCATAGGCCCCCCACCCCACGGCCCATTCCGCGCCGGATCCGTAGGCCCGTACAGCGCCACCAGCGGCCGCCCCAGCGCCGCCGCCAGATGCACCGGCCCCGAATCGCCCCCCACCACCACCGCTGCCCGCCGCGTCAGCGCCACCAACCGCGTCACATCGCTTTCCACGATGGCGGCCGCCCCGCCGCTCGCCCGCACCACCTCCGCGCCCAATCGGTCCGAAATCTCAGCCGCATTCACAAGCACAGCAAAGCCAATCTCCCGCAGCGCCCGCGCCAGCGCCCCAAATCGCTCCGCCGGCCACTGTTTCGCCCCCCATCCAGCCGCCGGCGCCAGCAGCGCAAACCGGCCACGCCCAAACTCCTCCGCCCACTCCTCCGCCTTACGCCAAACCGGTAAAGCTACTCCAATCGGCGTAATTGCCATCCCCAAAGCTCCACCCAACAACGCCGCATTCTGCTCCACCACATGCACTCCGCGTCGATCTAGCTGCCGCCCGTACAGCAAGCGAGCCCCCGCCTCCCGAGGATCCCGGAACCCCACCAACTCCTCACCCTCCGCCATCCAGCCGATCACCGCGGACCGCAGCGTTCCCTGCACATCCACCACGCTCTCGTAACGCCCCGCCCGCAACGCCTTCCGCAACCCCAGAACCGACCGCATCGTCTTCCTGGAACATGGCGTCCGCGACCACAATTTCGTCTCCGCCAGATGCACCCGCGACACCACCGGCCCGGTTCCGGCCTCATTCACCAGCAACGGAGCCCACCGCGGGTCCACGGCCCAGTCGATCGCCGTCTCAGGAGCCGAACGCCGCAATGCAGCCATCGCCGGCAGTGCGTGGAGCACATCCCCCATCGCCCCCGTACGCACGACCAGCACCCGCCCGGCACTCACCGCACGTGCGCCTCGGCCTCTTTGGGTTCGGTCCGCAGCGCCCGCAGCCGCTTCTCCAAGGCCCGCACAACGGGCGATTCGAACACGAAACTCGTCTCCAGCCGCACCACCATCAGCGGCCCAACCTCTGCCTCCAACCGCGCCCGCATCGCCCCGGACAGCTTCACCGCATCCTTCTCAGTCGTCACCAACCCTGTTGCCGTCATCCCTTTAGCCACCCGGATCAGGGACATTAAGTCCCGCTCGGCATACCTGTGGTGGTCGTCAAAAAGCACCGTGTCCACAAGCCCGCAACCGGCCCCCGTCAGCATTGCCGCAAAGTTTTCCGGCCGCGCCAGAGCGCAGAACGCCAAAGGCCGCAACCCCGCTCCGAAAACCCCGAGAGGAGGGGGGAAGCGCAACGCCCGCCGCACCGTCCACAACGGAACATCCGGCGCGCCTATGGCCCGCAAACGCTCACTTACCTCGTCCAGCTCTTCCTCGCGCACCGCCAGCGCATCGGCACGCCGAAGCGCCGCCAGGGGCTCCCGCAGGTTGCCCGCCGGCAATACCGTGTCGCGCAGGTCAGCCTCCGTTACCAGCACCAGCTCAAACTGCCGCTCCAGCGACCGGTGCTGAAAGCCGTCGTCCAGAATGTGCGCACGCACCGGACCGCCCGCGTCGCCGTTCTGCTCCAGCGCGTCAGTCGCGCCCTGAGTGCGTCCCTTCACCGCTGCCGAAGCCTCCGCCAATCGCCCCGCCGCAAAGCGGTCTGCGCCCACCCACACCGGCACGCCGCTTCGCTCCGCAAGCAGAACCGGCTCATCCCCAAACCGATGCGCCGCGTCCTCAAGCCCTGCATCCACCCGCTCCACCCCGGACCCGGACCGGCCGTAGCCGCGCGACAGCACATTCACTTTCCATCCCCGCTCGGTAAGCAGCTTTGCCAACGCAAGGCACACCGGTGTCTTGCCCGCCCCGCCGGCTGACAGACTCCCCACACTAAGAACCGGCCACTCCAGCCGTCTCGGACGTGCAAAACTCGTTGCCCTGAGGGCATCCTCTACGGCCAGAGCCGCGCGGTATACCGGCACCAGCGGCCACGCCCACGGCCGTCGTACGCTCACGACCGCACCCCCGGCACAACGGCGCTCTCATGCACAGCCGGCAGCATCGCCAGCAACGCCTCCACCGTGCGCGTCGTCGCTCCCGACTCGCGGGCAAACACCCCAAGACCGCGCTGACCGAGCGCGTCTGCTTCCACCGGATCCATAAGCAATTGGCTAAGGCTTTCCATCAGAGAACGCACATCATGCACAATCCGGATGCCATTTTCTGCCTCCAGATTCGCCACAACCTCACGAAAATTCTCAAAGGATGGTCCCATCACCACGGCAACCCCAAATCTTGCCGGCTCCAACGGGTTGTGCCCGCCCTTCCTCACCAGACTTCCTCCCACAAAAGCGGCATCGCCCAACCCATACACCGCTGCCAGATCCCCTACTGTATCCAGAAGCACCACCGTCCGTCCTTCCAGGCGGCCCGTGCCTCCCTGCCGTGCCATCATCTCGCTCGCCCTCACCAGCGCGAAGCCTGAGCTCACCCGTCGCGCCACTTCCTCAAAACGCTCCGGATGCCGCGGCGCCAGCACCAGCACCGCCTGCGGAACCCGTTCCAGCACCCCCTGCCAGGCCTCGAGCACCATCTCGTCCTCGCCTGCCAAAATACTCCCGGCCACCACCGAACGCCGCCGGCCCAGCAACGGTCGCAGTACCTCCGCGGCAGCGGACGGCCGCGGCTGGAGGTCATACTTCAAATTCCCACTCATCCGCACCCGCCGCTCGGTTACGCCAAGCTTCCTTAGTCGCTCCGCCGTCTCTTCACTCTGCGCCAGAAACATGGAAATCCCGGGCAAAACCCGCCCCCACAGCCGCCGCAGCCGCATCGCTCGCCGGAAGGACCGGTCGCTCATCCGCGCATTCGCCACCGCCACCGGCACCCCCTGGCGCCGGCACTCGGCCAGCAACCGCGGCCAAAGCTCGCTTTCCACCAGAACCACCATGCGCGGCTCCAGCACCCGCATCCACGCCCGCACCGCCCACGCAAAATCCAGCGGAAACCAGAACACCCGCTCCGGCCCAAACCGCTCCCGTGCCAACGCCTGCCCGGTCCGCGTCGTGGTTGACACCATCACCCGCCACGCGTCCCTGCCATCCCGTTCCGCCAGCGCTGCCTCCATCTCCCGCACCAGCCCCGCTGCCGCCAACACCTCGCCCACACTCACCGCGTGCAGCCAAACCACCCGCTTTCCCCCCACCGCCGCCCGCACCCGCGCCGGCACCCGACCCAGCCGCTCCCGCAGGCCCTCCCGGTACCGCGACGTGGTCATCATGCGGAAACCCCACCACGGCGAGCTCACCGCCAGTCCTGCACCCAGCAGCACACTGTAGAAAAACATCACCGCGGGCCGGCCTCCGGCAGTCGCCAGCCCCGCCTGCAGCCCTCAACGAGCCTCCCCATGGTCCTCAGCCTTGACCCTGTACCCCGCCTTTGCTCACGATGCATTTCCAAGAGGATAATCGCTGCAGCATGCGCGCGTTCGCACACTCTAGGCTTCTCGTCGCAGTTACCTTCGGGCTAGCCTGCGCTCCGACCCTGGCCCCAGCCTGGGCGAAAGACAAACCCCGCACCCCGCCACCCCCGGCTGACGCCAAAACCTATGCCCTCCATGACACCCACGACGGCATCACGGTCGCCGTCGACCCCGGCGATCTCAAAGAATCCCGCCCGAACACCCGCCTCGACTACTTCCACCACGGCTTTCTCCCCCTCCGCGTCATCGTCACCAACGACACCGCCCAGCCCCTCTCTCTTGACGACACCCGCATCCTCTTCATCGCCGGCGACAACTACACCCGCAACGCCGCCACCGACGATGACCTCGAACGCCGCATGTTCAGCAAAAAGTATTCCGACGGCAGCAAAATCCCTCTCCCCGCCCCCTTGCCCTCCATCACCCTTCACCACCCCGGCATCGACAAACTCATCACCGAAGACCAAACCGACTTCGGCTTCCCCTCCACCACCGTCGCCCCCCACACCACCCTCGCCGGCTATCTCTTCTACGACACCCGCGACATCGACGAACCTGTTCTAGAAAAGGCCACCCTCGAACTCCGCAAAGTCCGCTGGTCCACCACCAACAAAGAACTTCTCGCCTTCGACATCCCCCTGAAACCCAGCACCGCCAAACCCGAAGCTCCGTAGAAGTAGTTCCCAGTTCTCAGTTCCCAGTTCTCACCCCATCACGTCGCCATCTCGACCGAAGCGCAGCGTAGCGGAGGGATCTACTGTTTGCCCGCCCTGCGAAAACCTACGCCCCCACTCCCCCCACTAAGCACTAAGCACTAAGCACTAAGCACCAAGCACTGAGAAACAAGCACCAAGCACTAAGCACCAAGCACCAAGCACCAAGCACCAAGCACCGAGAACCAACAGCTTGCTCAAAATCCGCCCCCCCCCCCCCCCCCAACCCCCCCACCCCCCCCCCGCCCCCCCCGGACCCCCCCC
>CAXUDN010000108.1:0-1715 GCA_964249715.1 uncultured Acidobacteriaceae bacterium | reverse complement strand
GCCCTCCCCGCCGACGTCCCCACCCTCCTCCGCTTCATCCGCGAACTCGCCGACTACGAACGCGCCCTGCACGAAGTCCACGCCACCGAAGCCGACCTCCTCCGCGACGGCTGGAATCTCGCCCCCGACGCCCAAACCCCGCTCCCCAACCCACAACCCACCCGCTTCCGCGCCCTCATCGCCGAATGGGGGCAACAACCCGCCGGCTTCGCCCTCTTCTTTCCCAGCTACAGCACCTGGCTAGGCCACCACGGCATCCGCCTCGAAGACATCTACGTCACGCCACCTCTCCGCCGCCACGGAATCGGCAAAGCCCTCCTCCAGGCCGTAGCTCGCATCGCCGTGGACGAAGGCTGCGACCGCCTCGAATGGGACGTCCTCACCTGGAACACCCCCGCCATCGCCGTCTACGAACGCATCGGCGGCAAAACCCAGGAAGACTGGCGCATCATGCGCCTCAGCGGCAACGCGCTCCAGGACTTCGCACAGGCGTAACGCGGCCACACATGGCAGTGCTAACCCAACGGCTCTCAGTTGTGGAAACTCCCCCTAAAGGGAGCAAAGAATCTCGTTTGGCTGAGACTCGATCAGTCTGCCGGCTACTTCCTGAGAGGTTCGGGTCTAACTCTCTTTCACCCAGGGCGCAGGTGTACCAGCGATTATGATCGCTTGATCAAGCCGTTCTCGAAGTGATGTATGCATTGGGACCACAATAGAATCGAAACAGATCGCGAACGTATGGACGCCTCTGGGTTTGCGCTCTTGTACCTTCTGACGCGCCTGGCTTGATCCAGCCGAGAAAGGGCCTCAGGGTGCGAAAGGGTTTTACGAAAAGACCGAAGGCAGAGGACCCCGCGGCGATCCACGGCAAAAACTACATCACTCCAAGTGGGCTCGAGCGCCTGCAAGAGGAGCACCATTTTCTGCTCACCAGGGATCGCCCGGCTGTGGTGGAAGTGGTGACGTGGGCTGCGGGCAATGGGGACCGCAGTGAAAACGCTGACTATCAGTACGGCAAGCGACGTCTGCGGCAGATCGATGGACGAATTCGCTTCCTGATGAAGCGAATCGAAGCTGCGGAAGTAGTAGATCCAGAAGCTCCGAGAACGGGGCAGCGGGCGACGAAGGTATTCTTTGGAGCCACCGTGCGCTATGCCAATGCCGCAGGATCAGAACGAGTGGTGAGCATCGTCGGCACAGACGAAGTCAATCTCGACCGCAACCACATAAGTTGGGCCTCACCCCTGGGGCGCGCTCTCATGGGAGCGGGGGAGGATGACGAAATTGTTCTTCATGCGCCGGGAGGAACTGAAACTCTGACCGTGATGGAAGTGCGTTACGAGCGCATCGCTGTGGAAGCTTTTCGCGAACCCCTCGGGGCCGAGGTCTCGACAGAGACACTTGATCGCTGATACCAGCGAAACGATCGGCACACGGACGACCGGAGAAAAGGTGAGTCCCTCCTCAGCGCCGTTGCAGTCACCCATCTAGATTCAAAGCCGTTACCATCCTCTCCCGCTTGATCCCCTATCCTTGGAGGGTGAAACGAATCCACATCATCGGCGGCGGCCTCGCCGGCCCCGAAGCCGCCCTGCAAGCCGCCAATCTCGGCTGTGAAGTCATCCTCTCCGAAATGCGCCCTCTGCGCTCCACCGAGGCCCACCAGACCGCCGACTTCGCCGAGCTCGTCTGCTCCAACTCCCTCAAGTCCGAGT
>CAXUDN010000107.1:7744-12462 GCA_964249715.1 uncultured Acidobacteriaceae bacterium | reverse complement strand
TCCCGCAGGGAACCTGCTGTTTTCTCCCACCACCTACAGCACCCTCAACCCAACCCCCACCCCACACTCCATCCGCACCTCACTCCCCAACACCACCGTCCGATTTCCCCCCACCACATGTCCACACCGCAGCCCCACCGCCACCGCCACCGTAAAATCCCCCAACCCATGCAAGCAACCCCCCTCCAGCGGCCCCAGCTCTGAAAGCTCCCCACAAGCCCCCATATCCCCTAAGACCACCCCCGTCACCTGCTCCATCACTCCCGCAAAACGCAGATGCTGCAGCATCCGGTCCCACTGGTAAGCCTTCACCCCGATATCCTCCAGAAACAACACACAAGGCTCCTCCACCCGCAACCCCCACGGCGTCCCTAACCCAGCCTCAATGATCGCCAGGCACCCCCCCAACAATCTCCCCGTAGCCTGCCCTTCCCGCAACACCCTCAACCCATCCGCCTCCCCAAAAGTCCACCCCTTTCCCGCCATAGCAGCCGACCACGACCCCGCATCCACCCCACCCGCAACCGACCAATCCGCCGCCACCATGGGCCCGTAAAACGTCGCCATCCCGCACTCCTGCCAGAACCACGTCATCAGCGAAGTATGATCCGAGTACCCGGCGAACACCTTTGGATTCGTCCTCACCAACTCCCTATCCAACAACGGCAACAACTCCGCAGATCCCCACCCACCCCGCGTACAAAACACCCCCTCAATCGACCGGTCGGCAAACGCCGCATGCAGATCCGCCACCCGCTCCTCCGCCGTACCCGCGTAATACAACGGCCCCCGGCTCAGTGCATGCGGCATCACCACAGGCTCATACCCGAAGCTCCTCAACGCCGAAACCCCACGCTCCACCAACTCCACCTTGGCCGCCGAAGCAGGCGACACCACCGCGACCCGCGCCCCCGCCCGCAACGTCGGCCTCACGATCCGCCTCAAACCCGCGCCTCACCCACACAAACCACCCGCGCCGGCCCCGTCAGAAGCATCTCCGCTCCATTCTCCAGCCAGCTCACATATTGCTCCCCGCCCGGCGCCACCGCCGTCAGCGCCCGCTTCGCTCCCCGCAGCACCATAGCCGCTGCCGCACTCGCACACGTCCCCGTGCCCGAGCTCTCCGTAGGTCCACACCCCCGCTCAAAGATCCGAAACTCCACCTTCTTATCGTCGGCAAGCCGTACAAACTCTACGTTCGTCCCAAATTGAAACACCGGATCCACACTCACCTTCGCCCCCAACTCCTGCCAGCTCATCCCAAGCGCCCCAAAATCCTCCCGCTCCGGAAACAACACAAAATGCGGGTTCCCCACATTCACCATAGCCCCCGCAATCTCCCCTACACCTGCAATCTGCACCCGCCGCTCCATCACCCGAGGCACCCCCATCCCCGTCTCCACCCAGACCTCGTCACCCTCCCGCCGCACCACCCGGCAGCGCCGCACACCACCCTGTGTGCCCAGCGCCACCTCTTCAAGCCCCTCACTCTCCGCCAACCAGGCCGCCACACACCGTGTCCCATTCCCGCTTAACTCCGCCTCACTCCCATCGGCATTAAACAGCCGCAGAAACCAGCTTCCATCCGCACGCCTGTCAGCGAACTCAATCCCATCCGCCCCCACCCCTGTATGCCGCGAACAGAGTTTCTTCGCCATAGCCGCATGGGCCCCCGCAGCCAACGCCTCCTCGATCACAAGGAAGTCGTTCCCGCGCGCCTCCGCCTTCACAAACCTGATCGTCCGCACGCTCACCCCTGTTCCGCCAGCATAAAGCCCCAACCTCACCCAAAAACAAAGGCCCGCACCACCCAAGGTGCGAGCCTCTGTTCTTTTCCTCACTCGGAGCCCGTCATCTCGACCGGAGCGCGAGTGCGCAGCGGAGGGATCCGCTTCTCAAGCCTAAGCCGCAGGAGCCGCCACATTGATCTGCTGCGCCAGCTGCGTCAGAATGCGGTCAGCATTCTTCTCCTCTTCCAGCGACTTCGACAGTGTAACGGCATGCTTCTCCTGTCCGAGCGCCTGTGCCCACGCAATCAACGTTCCATACACCGCCATCTCATGATGCTCAATCTGATTGCCCGCAGCAATCAGGACCACATCCCGGATCTCAGGATTACCCGCATCGCTGATGTCGGAATTCCCTTCACTAATCAGCGCCGAAGCCACCGGACATTTCTTGTCACTCGACTCACCCGCTGTCTCATCAAGGATCCGCTGCAGCCGCGAATACTGCTCCTTGCTCTCCTCCAGATGCGTCCGGAAAGCGTTCGCCAGCTCCGGCCTCGATGACTTCTCGATCATCTTCGGCAATGCCTCGACGATCTGCTTTTCCATGTTCAGCGCCTTCTGCAGCTGAACCGTATACAACTCCCGCAACGTGTCATTATCCGGCGTAAACAGTCCCATACCATCTCCCAGGACCGACCATGGTCGGTCACACTCTACCTGTTCGGATCCACAAGATCGCGGCATTTCTTACTCGCCGCCCTACCACCACTACTGATTCGATACGATGCCGATCCCGTCCGTCGCGTGGCCCCCACACCCAACCCCAAAGGAGGTAATCCTCACCACTTCAGCACTGAACTCACGCATCCCTTGCACACCCTTGGCTCTAGGTGTATCCGCAGCAGAGATTTATGGTGCTTGTGACGCCAAGTCACTTAGCCTGGAGCGAAATGTACCCTCAAGAACACTGTAGCCGCCCCTAATCTTGTTTTAGGGTAATCTAAATGAGGTGCGTAGGGTTACGTTCGTGAAAAAAAAGCCAGAGAAGCAAAAAGGTCGAAAGACCGAAGCGGTAGACGATTACCTGAAGGCGATCTACATGCTCGGGGGAGGTGACAAGAGACGTGTGGGTGGCTCGGAACTGGCTGCTCGCCTCGGAGTAGCCCCAGCCTCAGTGACCAACATGCTGCAGAAGCTTGCCGCCGACCCAAAATCGTTCGTGGACTACAAACGAAGCGATGGCGTCCGGCTTTCGACGGCTGGTCGTAGAAGGGCTTTGGAGGTGGTTCGTCATCACCGGCTTGTCGAGACATTCCTCTTTCACGTGTTGGGGTATCCCGCCAGCGAGGTGCATGACGAGGCGGAACGGTTGGAGCACTTCATTTCAGAAACGTTTGAGGAGCGCATCACGGCGAAGCTGGGGAATCCTATAGCTGATCCCCACGGTCACTGCATTCCCGCGATGGACGGGACCATGCCTCCGGGACATGGCGTGACCTGCAGGTGCGGACTCTGATGGGAACCCTCCAACCTGTTGTTCGACCCTCCTTGCCCGAGTCGCACGCTTCCGTCAGCATTTCCTCTGCCCTGCAGCCGTGGCGACGGCTCCTCAGCTTCGTCGGTCCGGGTTTCCTTATCGCGGTCGGTTACATGGACCCAGGCAATTGGGCAACGGATCTGGCCGCGGGCTCCCGATACGGTTACGCGCTGCTCTACATCGTCATGGTGTCAAACCTCATGGCGATTCTGCTGCAGAGCCTGGCACTCAAGCTGGGCATCGCGACAGAGCGTGATCTAGCCCAAATGTGCCGCGAACATTACAGCAGGCCTATGAGCCTGTTTCTTTGGGTCGGTGCAGAGATCGCAATTGCAGCCTGTGACCTGGCCGAAGTCATCGGTTCAGCCATTGCTCTCCAGCTCCTCTTCGGCATACCGCTCCTTGCCGGGATCATCATCACAAGTATCGACGTTCTCTTGATCCTGCTATTACAGCATCGCGGGTTCCGCTACCTTGAAGCTGTGGTCATGGTGCTCATAGGCACCATCGCTGTGCTGTTTGGGATTGAAGTCGCACTCTCGCGGCCTGAATGGGCTCCGTTGCTGGTGAGCTTTGTGAAGCCGCCCCGTGCCCTCTTCACCGACCCGGATATGCTGTATATCGCGATCACGATCCTTGGCGCGACAGTCATGCCTCACAATCTGTACCTGCACTCTTCTATCGTTCAGACGCGACAATATGAGCGAAGCCCGAGCGGGAAGGCTGAGGCCGTGCGCTTCGCAAACATAGATTCAGCCAGCTCCTTGACGCTCGCCCTTTTTGTCAATGCGGCCATCCTCGTCGTCGCGGCAGCCGTTTTCCATCGTGGCGGACACCCCGAGGTAGCTGAAATTGGAGACGCTTACAAGCTACTCGCGCCCATGCTGGGAGCAGCCGGGGCAAGCGTCATGTTTGCTGTTGCCCTGCTTGCATCCGGCCAGAACTCCACGATCACCGGCACTCTGGCTGGCCAGATCGTGATGGAAGGCTTCCTGAACATCAGCCTGCCCGGCTGGTTACGTCGGCTTATCACGCGGCTGATCGCTATCGTGCCTGCCGTGATTGTGACAGCTCTCTATGGGACAAAGGGAACCGGCAGACTTCTCCTGCTCAGCCAGGCGATTCTCAGCATGCAGCTCAGTTTTGCGGTCTTTCCCCTAGTGGCCTTTACCAGCGACAAAGTGAAGATGGGAGTCTTCGTGAACGGGGCCGTGCTCCGCACTCTGAGCTATGCCGTCGCTGTCATCATTGCCGGGCTCAATCTTTGGTTGCTGGTTGAGATCTTCCGAGGAAAGGTTTGAGAACGGACGCGCGAGTCTGTCCTCTCCGGGTTGCATATCATCCAGTAAAAGAAACTGGCTCTGCTGCAAAGCAGCAGGACCGCGCTGGTATACCGCCGCTTTGTGGAAGAGAAAAGGATCCATCCCAATACAAGTCCACATCGGTTGCAT
>CAXUDN010000107.1:5206-7644 GCA_964249715.1 uncultured Acidobacteriaceae bacterium | reverse complement strand
CTCTTCTCAAAGCGGACAACGCTGCGCAAACCCAAGAGAGCTGCTCCCAGGAAATAGCCACAAGTCGCGCCAAACGCGGAGCTGACAAGCAGACTTACAACCCACAAGAACCCGGGGTGGTCTGGCGGGGCAAAATGGAGCCATAGAGACGCTCCCGCTAGAACACCAAACACGGTGAGCCCCGCACAGATGAAAAGAGCCAACATATCCGCTTTGCTGTCGGCATCGACCGGTGTTTCATGGAGAAGGCCACCCGTCCACCGCAGGAACCATGGAGCGGAAATCTTAGGATCGTCACTCATGCTTCTACCTCCATGCCGTAGTCAGGCTGCTGGACAAACGCGCCGTTGCAGGACCGGTGGATGCCTCGGCTTGAAACTAGGATGCCTTGCTAAGAACCCAATGGCAATCTCGTGAGGACATTTCCGCTCAAATGGAGTCAGTCCTTTCGCACTCGTGATTTTGGAGATCAGATTGATAGTCGAGCGCCTGGAGCCGAGGTCGTATCCTACCAGCCGGGTCTTTTTGATCTCGTGAGATTCGCTGATGACGTTATCTGTCATCGAGCCCTTGATGGCGAAGTTGGCCTACAAACGCAAGTTGGACGCTTCTTACATCCATCCTTTCACTGTTGGTCTCGACACACGACCATAACTTCTCGCCGTACCGCATCCGCAGAGCTAGTGAAGTTAACTTGCGTCGACTCCAGACGGATGACATCGACCTCTACCAGAACCATCGACACCGTGTGAAGCAATCTGGCAAGCGGTGGAACTCCTGGTTCAATAGGGTAAGGTGCTCTATGTAGACAGCAGCAACTTTGCCGGATGGACCAGGCCGGTGATCAGGGCTGCGACCACGCCAACGAGAGTAAGTGCAGCACAAAGACTTACTAGAAGTCGGATTAATTGCCACCTCCTGGAGTAGATGGCAGATTCATGGTTGTCGTATCCGAACCCACGCTCATGGGCTCGTCCAGCCCGTTCATCAGCGTGTAATTCTGGAGCGCGAGGGCAGCGCTCCACTCCTCAGCGAGCGCGTGAACGTAGGCGAGCTGGAGAGTGAAGAGCATGTGCTGCGCGGTCAGCACGTGCGGGTAGGCCTGCGCCATCTGCTGGTACTTTGTGACTTCCAGCTGATAGGCGCGGCGAGCCCTGGGCAGCATCTCCGTGCGATACCGCTCAGCGGTAGAACGGGCCGTCTGATATGCCTGCGCCAAAGGTTCGGCGCGGTTGCGCGTCAGTAGCTGTACACGGGTAACATCCTTGCGTGCCCGGTCCAGTTCGGCCTGCGCCGCCCCGATGTTGCCCTGATTGCGGTTCCAGAGCGGAAGCTGAACGCCGGCCTCGGCGAAGCTTTCCCAGCCGGCCTTGCCGTTGGTCGCGCCAAGCTCTTCGCCCGAATACCACTCACCCGCCTTCACGTTCAGGTTGGGAACCTTCTCGCGCTTAGCATCCTTCAGCCGGGCCTCGGCCACCGCTACCTTCGCTTGAGCCTGCTTCACATAGGGGCTCTGCTGCATGTCGGCTACGACCGTGCCCTCGGCATCGAACAGAGGCGGATCCACGAGGCCGCCGGTCAGTGGGTGAGGGTCCAGGGCGGTCTGGCCCGCGTCAGTGGCGAGCTGGGTGAAGGATGAAAGAAATAACCTCTGCGCCTGCTCGAAGTCGGCCTTTGCCTGCTCCGCCGCAATCTCGGCGGTAAGCACATCCGAGGCATCGGCTTGCCCGACACGCTCCAGTTCATGGGCGTTCGTCTCTGTGTCCAGTGCGACCTTTAACAGCCGGTCCTGGATGGCAACACCTTCCTGCGCGGCCAGGGCATCGAAGAAAGCGCGAGCGACATCGTCGTGCACCCGCGCCCGCTGAATCTCGACAGCAAGCTCGTTGGAGCGTCCTTCCGCACGGTAAATCTCGCGTCGTAGAGCCAGCTTTCGCCCTAAGACGATTTCCTGCGAAAAGAACATTCCCTCCTCGCCGCCGTGATAACTGCCGCCCCGGATATGGTCGCCGGAGTACCCCATGGTGGGATCGGGCGGAAGACCGATCTGCCGCGCCTGCTGGCTGGATCGGTCGACATCACGCTGCGCCTGCGCGAGGGTCGGATTGTTTTTATCCGCCATTCCGAGAAAGGCTTCGACCGTCATCGGGTCCCGGCGCACGACTTCGCCGAGCAGCTCCGGCGCGGGGAGGTCGGAACCGGTGCGCAAGCCGGTCGCCTCCGGTTCCTGCAGCTCCTGGATTGGAACGGTGATCGATGTTGCGTCGCTGCCGGCAGGGGGCTTTACCGTACCTGGGCTGGCCTGCTGCTGAACCGACTGTTGCTCACTTGCAGCGGCTGCTTTGGCCTTGTTGTCGTGTGCATCCCGACCCATGCTTTTGATGTCACTCGGCATCGGGTCGGGAGGCTGCTTTGTGCGGTTCGGCTTGGGAGCGGGG
>CAXUDN010000107.1:0-5106 GCA_964249715.1 uncultured Acidobacteriaceae bacterium | reverse complement strand
TGCGCTGGCCGATGGCGAACCCATTTGCATGCCCGGCATCTCGGGCATCGATTGCTGGGCGTAGAGTGTCATGGGGACGAAGCCCAGAACGAGGCTGATTGCCATAGATCGAATCTTCATAAACTTCTCCAGGCGAGCGTGAACACACACGGTTGATCGCATCCCAGCTGGCTGGTCTCGATCTCGCTGTGAGCCGCTCGCGTGTTCGTTGCTTAGCCGCGAGCTGTGCCGCTGGGGGCCTGGTAGAGGGAGGCGTATGGATCGCCGGGGCGCTGGGCGTCGCGCATGGCCGACACCACCTGGTCGTACTGCTCGGCCGGCAGCACGCGCACAAAGGTCATCATGCCCTGCATGAACCGGCTCCAGTTGGGGCGCAGGCCGAGGTTTTCGGGCTTTTCCACCAGCTTTTCCATGTTCATCATTGGGCCTTCCATATAGGCATCCTGGGGAAAATTCGGCACGTTGTTTGCATCCTGTGAGGTCTCGTTCGCTTGTGTCTTCATGCTGCCGTTGCTCATGTCGAAGGCGTCCAGGTTGCGCTGCTGCAACTCACTCAGCTTTGGGCCGGTTTTCATCTGCTCCCGCATCATGCCCATCATTCCCGCGTCGAGTTGCGTGTTCGCGAGAGGGCCGTTAGGAGCCGTGGCCTCCTTGCCTCCACCTAATGCAGCTGAGGGGACGGCCGGGTCGGTGGAGGCGTCAGGAGATCTTGCGGCACCCATGGCCATGGCCTGCATGCTGTTGTCGTTGCTGCCGCGTCCATTGATTCGCCCGGAGCTATCGTCGCCCCGCAAGCCTAAATTGCCGGGAAAGCCCGCCACCCGCGTCGTCGGCCCCGCTTGCGAGGCCATCTGGTTCATCATGTGGTGGGGCAGATGGCAGTGCAGCATCCAATCGCCTGGATTGTCGGCGACGAACTCGATGTTTCGTGCCTGCGCTACCCCAACCAGTACGGTATTGCCTGGCCACCACGCTGTTTCGGGGATACGCCCGCCTTCGGTTCCAGTCACGTAAAAGGTGTGCCCGTGAACATGCATCGGGTGGTGGTCCATGCCGAGATTTACGAACCGGATACGCACCCGGTCGCCCTGGCGAACGATCAGCGGCGTGTTTGCCGGGCCGGCCTTGCCGTTCAGCAAGAGCCAATTGAACTCCATCTTCATCGTGTTTGGAGTGGTGGAGTTCGGCAGGACGGCGTATTCCTGCAGGTGAAGAACGAAGTCCTTGTCGCAATGCGGACGGTAGGGGACCTTGGGATGCATGATGACCGCACCGAGCATGCCGGCGAGCTCCTGCATGGCCATGTGCGAATGGTAGAAATACGTCCCTTCCTGCTTGATGGTGAAGCTGTATGTGAAGCTGTCACCTGGACGGATGGGCTCCTGGCTGATGCCGGGCATGCCGTCATAGCCGATCTGGTCCTCAAACCCGTGCCAATGCATTGAGGTAGCCTCGGGAAGCTCATTTTTCAGGATCACGCGAATCTTCTCGCCCTGGGTTACCTGGATGGTCGGGCCAGGGGCAGAGCCGTTGTAACCCCACACGTCGATCGTCTTATCAGGGGCAATCTGCCGCTTGAAGACGTGGGCGGTAAGCCGAAAGACCTTTACGTCGCCTTCCATCTCGAAGGGTAGGTCGCCAACATCGGTGGTGACGACAGGCGTGTTCGAAACCGGCCCGTTGTGGTTGTCGACTTTGGAAAGAGAACCGCTACTGTTGCCCTGGTACCCACCGCGGGCCGCGACCTGCGTCGTAGGGTTGCTGGAGTGAAGGACGGGGTCAGCAGAGGCGCGGCTGGTAAACAGACCCGCACCGAGACCCAACGTTCCCTGAAGGAACGAACGGCGATTTGCCATGATGCATAGCTCCGTGAAGAAGGCGAGAAGGGGAAAGAAGCAGAAAGGGACTTGCGCTCCAGAGAATGGAGCAGCACGAAGCGGCGCAGACCGGCTCGGCGATAGAAAGGCCTGTCAGATCGCTTGCTAAACGCGGAGTGTCGTGTGCAGAGAAACGGGTGTAGAGACCGGGAGCGGCGGGGCTCCTCGTGCGGCATATATTGTGCTGAAAGCTTTAGGCCAAAGCGGCGTAGCAACCAGGGCTGGTACTTGCTCGCTCAGAGTAGCCCGAGTGAGCTGAGTGCTCTCGTCCTTCAACAGCAACGGCCTCGCGGAGCACACAGGGTGCATGCAGGCGTCAGGCAGGGCCAGCATGGCAGCGTGCTCGGGCACTCCCCGAGCAGGTTCGTGCTCCTTCTGCATAGCAGCCGTCGTCATACCGGGCATTTCGGAAGACATGGCCTGTCCATGTTCCTGAGGAGAGGCGGCAGCCTGTCCATGACAAGGCGCGCTCACGCTCGCGAGGTCACATCGAAGTTCGCAGACAGACGCGGCTGACGATATCGACAGAAGAAGCACTGCCAGAAAGCCCGCCAATGTTGCCCGAAGCCACACGTTTCCAGTATCTACCTCGCTTGATCAACACGCCACTTCACATTGACTCTTTTGTCGATGCACTTTCACACACCAAAGTGTTGCGAACGTGTTCATGGCGTGTGGCTCAAGCGACCGGCACCAAAAGGCCGGGTTGTCCCTGCTAAATGACAACGCCGCAGAGCGATGAACCAGAGTCTCCCCGCAATGCTTCCAACGCAAACCGCGAACGCGACGATAGTAGCCTTACAGGCTGCGCTGAAAGGCCGAGTGCCAGTACGCCCCAGCAGGCTAACCCATCAGGACCGCGATGGCCAGACAGGTCAACGCAGAGGTCAACATAGCAGACCCTTGAAGCGATGTGCCTGAGCCAGACCTGAGCATGTTGACCCCTGGTTGTTAGGCACAGCGAACTTCTAAAGGCTGCACCCCGGGGCACGTATGCGTTGCACGTCTGGGTGGAAGGAGCTCCGCAGAGCAAACTGGATCGCTTGACCAAGCTGGTCCACTTCGATTCAGCAAGCACGGATCTGGGGGGAGTAATCGTATCGGCGACGCTTGGCCTGGCACACAGCAACAAATTCGGTGGAGCCTATACTGATCCCGCTGTCGCCTGTTAGGCGAGGCATTTGCTGACCGAAACGCTAAATCTCACCCACCCCTGAGTTGATAAAGTGCTGTACTGTTGTGACCAGCTTGCAGACGACGCTCAAGTGACCTGGCCACAAGAACGGCTACGAACCAGGGCCACACTTTAAGCCACGTGACCCCTAATCAAACAACCTCCCGCATCCCACCCACATTTCTCATCACCCGCACCCCATCCAAATACTCCAACAACGGAATGGCATGCTTCCGCGTCAAACCCGTCAGCGATTTAAAATGAGCAACATCGAACTTTTCACCCCGATATTTCTTTAACTCTACCTTCAGGTCTTCCACGGCCTCCGCATGCACCAGCAATGCATCCGATCCCAACCGCACCAACCTCCCCGCCCGCAACAATGACGTAAGCACACCCCGCAACTCAACCTGACCCATCTTCAACCGCGCCTCCACCTCACTTACAATCGGCGCCGCTAACCCCGCCGCCCTGTAAAGCCGCTCCACCTCCAATGGCCGCCCAGCAGGAACCGTCGTCTCCGTCGGCATCCTGTGCCCCGGTAACGCCATCTCCTCACCCCGAACCTCCATGCGCCGCGAGCCGACTAATCTCTCCACAGCCAGCGAAAACACCCAATCCTCCAGCCCAGTCCGCGACCGCAACTCCGCCCGCGAAACACGCTTCCCATTCGCGTCCTGCAACGCACGGCCGAGCAACGCTTCCACCTCCGCCAGTGCCTCTGCCCCGATAAAAAAATCCCCACCTACCCCCGCCGCCACCACTTGACCCCTCGCCACCAGGAGCGCCAGCACCTTCCGCAACGCCGTTCCCGTCCATCCCGTTTCCGCAACCAGCGCCGCCAGATTCATTCCCGCTGTCCCCCGCCGCTTCACTCGCAAAAACACCTTCTCCCCAGCAGCAGCTCCCTGCAACTCCCGCAGCCACCCTAGCGCAGCCGCCTTCCGCAACCGCGGCAATGGATACACATCCAGCACCTTCCCTCCACCCACCGTCAACGCCGGCGAAGGCTGCCGCAGCACAAACCGGTCTCCCGGCGCTAGTACCATCGGCTTCGCGAACTTCAACCGCACCAATCTCCTCGCTCCAACCTGCCCATCCCCCTCAAACAGCAAAACCGTCGCCAGACTTTCCGCTGCAAACGCATACACTCGCACCCGCTGTCGATGCCGCAAAGCAGTTGCCCCCGCCAGGGTCTCCACCTCCGCGTCTACCACACGCACCGGCGCCAGCGTCCCCTCCGGAACCACCGTGTCCCCCCGCGTCACCTCTCCCACCTCCACCCCCGCAAGATTCAACGCCACCCTGTTCGGCGCCCCCGCCTCTGCCCGGGACTTCCCATGCACCTGCACCCCCCGCACCCGCACCGCCCGTCCTCCTGGCTCCAGCCGCAACGATTCCCCTGCCCGTACCCTGCCCGCCTGCAACGTCCCGGTCACCACCGTCCCAAACCCTCGCACGGAAAACACCCGGTCCACCGGCAACCGCGCCACGGAACCCATCGGCCGCCGCGGCACCGACTCCACCACTCCCGCCAAAGCTTCCTTCAACTCTTCTATCCCGTCCCGTCGTAACGCCGACACGGCCACCACCGGTGCCCCCTCCAGAAACGTCCCCTCGACCAGCCGAGCCACCTCCTCACGCGCCTCCGCCAGTCTTTCCTCCCCTACCGCATCCCGCTTCGTCAACACCACCAGCCCCCGCTCAATCCCCAATAACCGGCAGATCTGCAGGTGCTCCACCGTCTGCGCCTTCACCCCCTCATCCGCCGCCACCACCAGCATCACCGCATCAATCCCGCCCGCCCCCGCCAGCATATTGCGCACAAACGCATGGTGGCCCGGCACATCCACCAGGCTCACCTCCAACCGCACCCCACCCACCCCCTTTAACTCCATCGCCGCAAACCCCAGATCAATCGTGATCCCCCGCGCCTTTTCCTCCGGCAATCGATCCGTGTCCGTCCCCGTCAGCGCCCATACCAACGCCGTTTTTCCGTGATCAATATGCCCCGCAGTCCCCACCACCACCGACCGTACTCCAGCGTCCCCGCCC
>CAXUDN010000106.1:0-13072 GCA_964249715.1 uncultured Acidobacteriaceae bacterium | reverse complement strand
GGTTGAGGTCGGTGGCGGTGTAGCCGGGGTCGGCGGCGTTGACTTTGATGGGGGTGTCGCGGAGTTCGTGGGCGAGGTGGACGGTGAGCATGTTGAGGGCGGCTTTGGAGGCGTTGTAGGCGAGGGGTTTGGCGAAGGCGTATTCCCAGGTGGGATCGGCGTTTTGGGTGAGGGAACCGAGGCCGCTGGAGACGTTGACGATGCGGGCGGCGGGGGCTTTGCGGAGCAGCGGGAGCACGGCCTGGGTGACGGCGAGGGAGCCGAGAAAGTTGGTGCGGAAGATGCGTTCGACGGCGTCCAGGGAGACGGAGGAGGGTGGGCCGTCCTGGGGGTCGGCGATGCCGGCGTTATTGACGAGAATGTCGAGGTGGCCGTAGGTGGTTTCGATGGTTTGGGCGGCGGCGGCGAGGGAGGTGAGGTCGGCGAGGTCGAGGGGGAGGAAGTGGGTGTCGAGGTTTTCGGCTTTGAGTTTGGCGGCGGCTTCTTCGCCGAGGGTAGGATTGCGGGCGCCGAGGAGGACGGTGTAGCCAGCAGCGGCGATTCCGCGGGCGACTTCGAAGCCGATGCCTTTGTTGGCTCCGGTAATGAGGGCGATTTTTGTGGTGGGCATGGGTCTTTGATTCTGGGTGGGGCGGGAAGACGCAGATGCCGGCGTTCTGGCCTGCGCGGGGCGGGCCGGATGGCGGTTGACGCAAAAGAGGAGGATCTTTGTGCCGTGGGCGGACTGGGTCGCAACGACGTCGAGATAGGGGACGTTGTGGACGTCTGGGAGTTGGGTGATGCCCTTAAAACTGAATGCGTGCGGTGAACTGGATGTTGCGCGGACTGCTGAGGGTGGAAGTTGGTATGCCGAACGCGCCATCGGCAGGGTTGGTATCGGGAAGAGCGAACTGGTGGCGGTTGAAAGCGTTGAGAAGCTCGGCCTTGAAAACAAAGGCGAGATTTTCGCGCAGAGGTGTGGTTTTCCAGATGCTGACGTCTTCGTTGTAGAAGCGTTGGGTCCGAATCTCGCCGGTGAAGCGCGGTATGTTGCCGAAGGTGTAGGGGCCGTTGCCGCGCACGGGGGTACTATTGGGGTCGACGAAAGCGGCGGGGTTGAAGTAGCTGTTTTCGCCGGCGATGAAGGGATTCAGCCGACCTGACTGATACGCGGTGCTGGCGAGGGACTGGCTGGGGTTGCGGAGGTAGTAGATGTTATTTTCCCAACCGGGGATGGGGGTTGCGCAGCAGAAATCCACGGGTTGACCGCTCTGGTAACGCTGAACCGTGCCGACCTCCCAGCCTCCAGCCACGACGCTGGCAGGGCCGTGCGTGAGGTATGTCCGGCCGCGCCCGAAGGGAAGCTGGTACAGGGGAGCAAAGACGAAGGTATGGGGGATATCCTCGCCGCTAAGCGACTTTTCGGCACGGAGATCGGTGGGGTTCTGTACCTGCGGGACGGAAAAGCCCGCACCGGGGATGGCGCTGTCGGCATCGGTAAGGTTCTTCTCCCAGGTGTAGGAGACCTGGAGGGAGAGACCGTTGCGGTAGCGACGGCTGAGGGAGACGAGCAACCCGTTGTAGGTCGACATGCCGGAGTTCTGGAGGCAGCATCCGGTGTCGATGTTGTCGTATTGCGGAAACGGACGGAGCGCACGCTGCACGGGTGCGTTTGCGCCCCAGAGCGAGAGGAAGCCGTTGAATGGGGCGGCGATGCCTGCGGTGTTGCCGGCTACGTTGGCGTTGAGTTCATTGCCGAGGTTGAATGCGGAGATCGGGATGTTGTTGATGTTCTGGAGGGAGGAGCGGAGGTTCTGGCCCTTGTTTCCGAGATAGCCAATCTGAAAGAGGAGGTCCGGGGCCAACTGTTGTTCGAGCCCGAAGCTCCACTCGTAGAGGACGGGCGGTTTCCCCATCTGAGGCTCGATGTAGTTGTCGTTGAGCGGCTGGCCGTTGAAGAGGCCGGGATCGAGATTGGGGGCCGGGGTGTAAGCGGGAAAGCCGCCGTCCGTCGTGAAGGATGGGCCGAAGCCGTTGCTGCTGGTGAAGACGGGCTGAATTTTGTAGCCGGCATACATGCCGTTGCCGTCATCGGCGTACAGAAGCGGCCCGTAGAGGACCGCTGCGCCGCCACGGAACACGGTCTGTCCGTTGGAGAAGGGCGCAAAGGCGAAGCCGATCCGCGGCGCTATGTCTTTGTAGTAGGTGTTGGCCCAGCGCGTGTTGCCGCTGGATTGGGTGCCGAAGACGAGGGCGCCGGGGATGCTGAACTCCGGGTCGGTTGCGGTTGGGCTGAAGTTCGATGTGCGGTTGTGGGCCGCGGTTCGGGGGACGTCGACATCCCAGCGAACGCCGAGGTTCAGAGTGAGCTTGTCATTGACCTTGAGGTCGTCTTGGGCGAAAAGCGCGTAGTAGAACGCGGTCCAGCGTGGCTGGTAGGCATCGACGCCTGCGCCGAAGTTGCCGTTGGAGACCTGGCCGAGGAAGAGGCTGGCGAGGCTGTTGCCGTCGAACTCTGAGTTGGCGGGATCGGAGGCAGTCTGGGCGCGGCTGAAGCCGAGGGTGTTGGTCGGGTAGCTGAGGGGAGAGAACTGCTGGATGCGGTAGTCGGCGCCGAACTTAAGGCTGTGCCGGCCGAGTGATTTGCTGATGCTGTCGTTGAAGCGGAAACCGTTGTCAAGCCAGTCGTTGTTGAGGCCGTTTCCGAGATTGCGATAAACATCGCGGCCGTCGAACTGGATGCCGGGGAAGTTGGTGGACGCGGGGGCGTTGGGAATGCCGAGCTGCTGGGTGTAGTTGATGCCGTTGAAGGTGGGGTAAGCGAAATTGGCGCTGTTGGAGCGGTTGAAGCCGAAGTTGAAGTGGTTCAGCAGCGTGGGGCTGATGATCCAGTCCCATCCTGCACGGGCGAAGTGCGTGTCGAAATCCTGCTGCCAGGTTGAGGAGTCTTCAGGGTAGGGAAGCGTTGGCGTTCCGCAGCAGGTTCGCAGGTTGTCCCGCGTGGAGTACGAGACGAAGATCTTGTGTTTTGTGGAGGCATTGGCGTCGAGGCGAATGGTGTATGTTGTGTTGGTGATGGGGATGGCGCTGGAGTAGAAGAAGTTGTTGTACAGGCCGGACGTTGTAGGCGCGGGGATGTAGCCGAGGATGTTTTTTGCGACAGCGCTGAAACGCTGTTGCGGGATGACGTTGCCGGCGAAGGGCAGGCGGCAGGGTGCGCCGTTGACGACGGTCTGGGTGGCTGGGTCAAAGACTTCGCCGGGATAGACGGGCTGGCCGTCGCAGGGGTTGACGGCCGTGCTGCCGCCCGGCGGGGGCGCGGCTGGGTCGAATAGGTCAGTGAAATCGCCATTGCGCTCCGCGAGGGTAGGCACAGTGCTGATCTGTGTTCCGCCGAGGTGGCGCTTGAGCTGTTCCCAGGAGAAGAAGAAAAACAGGCGGTCGCGACCATTGAACACGTGAGGGATGGTGGCGGGACCGCCGAGACTTACGCCGTAATCGTTTTGCTTGTCGTCAGGACGGCGGTACAGGTCACGGCAGGTGGTCGTGTCGTTAACGCCGGCGCAGTTCAGGATGACGTCGCCGTTGTTGAACCAGGTATTGGCGTCAAGGGCTTCGTTGCGGAAGATGTCGAAGAAGGTGCCATGGATCTGGTTTGTGCCGCTCTTGGTGACAAAGGTCTCGATACCACCGCCGGAGCGGCCGTACTCCGCGGCGGGGATCCCGGTGATGACTTTGAACTCCTGCAGGGCTTCGACGGAGGGTGCTTCTTCGTCGAAGGAAGAGCCATTTTCACTGCGGGTCTGGCTTGCGCCGTCGAGGAGATCTTCATTGGAAAAGGACTGGCCTCCGGCGATTTTTAGGGTGTAAATGCCGGTGTTGCTGTTGGTGGTGCCGGGGCCGGTGGTGCCGGGAAGCAGGAACTCAAACGCCTCCGGCGAGCGCAGGGCGCCGACGCCGCCGAGGGCAAGGGGCAGCTGGATGATCTGGCGGGTCTCGATGGTGCCACCGACATCGGAGGATTCGGTTTCAACGCCCGAGGCGCTGGCGTCAACGTTGACGACGGAACTGGTGCTGCCGGGCTGCAAAGTGAGGTTTAGAGCGGTGACGCTGCCCACTGTGATCTGCACCCCGTGCTGGACCTGTGTGGAGAAGCCGGCGACCGAGGCCGTGACGTCATAGGTACCGAGGCTGAGCTCCGGGAAAGAGTAGGAACCCGCGGAACTGGAGGTGGTCTGGCGCACGTTGCCTATGCTGGGATCGCGGGCGATGACCGTAGCGCCTGGGATGCCTGCACCTGAAGAATCAAGTACGCTGCCGGAGAGTGAACCGCGCACCGATTGCGCAAGCGCGGGCGAACACAGGAGCGAGGTGGCGCCGAGACCGAAGAGCGATGCCGTGGCGAGGATGATGGTGAGGATCGTGCTTTGGTTTTTCAAGCGTGTCATCTCCGAAGGCCGATGTTGTGAAACCGCTTTCACGGCGGCTGCCCGAATGGCGGAAAGCCGCGGCGGGAACCCCAGTCCTGTGCGTGGGTACCCTGTGGTGACGAGCCAGGCAAAGGGAAGATGTCCCTCCGCTTTCGCATCGCCCTAGGAAGGCGAGTTCGTAGCAGGAGGACGATAACTGGGCCGCAGCGAACTCGCTAGGTGTTGAATGGCCCAAACTGAAATAGTGCAGATGTACCACGGCACAAGAGCTATGGTGTGAAGCGAGATTGTGGCTTACAGTCTCGGAATATGGGTGCAGCCGGCGTGCCGATCAAGGTGCTCATCGTGGACGATCACCCGGTCGTACGCTTCGGGCTGTGCAGCATGCTGGCCAGTGAAGCGCGCATCCTTGTAACGGGGACGGTGGGGAGCGCGGCAGAGGCGCTGCGGGCGGTATTGGAAACGCCTCCGGATGTGGTGCTGATGGATCTCCGAATGCCGGAGATGGAGGGCTCGCAGGCGATCAGTGAGTTGAAACGGACTCGGCCGGATGTGCGCATTCTGGTGCTGACGAATTACGAGTCTGAGGAAGACATTCTGGGAGCGCTGCGAGCGGGAGCCACAGGGTATCTGCTGAAGAACACGCCGCAGGAGGAGATTGTGCGCGGCATCGAGATGGTGGCCGAAAACAAGCGCTTCATTCCGCCCACGATCACGAACCGCCTGCTTGAGACGCTGGGACGCGAAGAACTGACGGGGCGCGAGCTGGAGGTACTGACGCTGGTGGCGAAGGGACTTACGAATAAGGAGATCGCGCAGGCGCTGTATATCAGCGACAAGACAGCACGGAACCATGTCACGAGCTGTCTGGTAAAGCTGAACGCGAGCGATCGGACGGAGGCCGTGACAACGGCGATTCGACGTGGGGTGATCCGGGTTTCAGAGCAGGAGGCTTGATGCTCGAAATTGGCGTCAGGCGCGCATCGTAGCCGGGGCATTCCCGTTCGATCAGGAGGCGGACTTCGAGGCAGCAACAGTCTGGGTTTCGCTATTCCCCAGGTCGGTTTCGGCTGAGTTCGCGGTCCAGAAGGCGCGAGGTCTGCGAAGAAGCGCAGCGTGCCAGCGATCGGGATGAAGCGCGACGAAGACGCGAATCTCTGTGCCGTTACCAGGCGCGCTCGTGATGGCGAAGGTGCCGTGGACGTCGCGAGCGCGCTTCTGCATGCCGAGAATGCCGAAACCCTGCGTACCCTGGCCGCAAGCGAAGCCTTTCCCGTCGTCACGGACGCGCAGCTCGACCGAACGCGGCTTGTAGTGAACACTGACCGTGAGCTGGGTGAGGCCGGAGTGAGTGACGGCGTTCGCGATGGCTTCGCGGCCAATGTGTTGCAGAGCGTTCGCGACGCGCAGATTGAGCGCGTGGGGATTGCCAGTTACTTCGCGTTGAAGCGTGATGCCCTGGCCGGCGATCCTGTAAGCATCGTCAGCGAGGATGCGGCTTAGTTCTTCCTGGCTTGCAAGCGTGCCAGAGCCAAGGCTCGCGATGGTTTCACTAGCTTCCGTATGACAGCGGCGTATGAGCTGATACGCAAGGCTAAGCTGGTCGGCAACCTGTTGCGGCTCTTCGAAGCTGCCTCGGAGGACGCCGGTGCGGACACCCTGGATGTGATAGCCGAGCCCCGCGAAGTTCTGGGCCATGGTGTCGTGGATGTCATGCGCGAGACGCTGGCGCTCATGCATGATTGTGCCGGTCTTCCACTGCTGAAAGCGGTAGTAACAGAGCTGGAGGAGCAGAGCAGAAATGAGAGTCGCGGCGAAGAGCCCGGCGATGTGCCAGGGCGTCCACCAGGGTGGGCCGGTGAGGACGACGGGGCGCTCCACTGAGCCGGTGTGCTGCTGTATTTCCAGGTAGTCGGCGAAGGTGGCAGGAGCGATACGAATGTTGCGCCAAGCGCTGTCAACATCCACGGCACGCAGGCCGATGCGCCCGGTCTTGACGCACTTGCGTTCTTCAAAGGCGACCCAGGCACTCTGCTGCGTGGTGAGGTTCTCAACGACGGCACCGATGTTGCAGTTAAAGGCGGTGACGCGGAGACGGTACCAGGCAAGGGTCTGGAAGCCGCCGGGAAGCGGAACGGGGCGGGCCTCGACCCAGCCATAGTTAGAACGACCGATGATCAGGGTACCGCCGTCTTTGCGGAGCCCGACGTAGTAGCCGTTGTAGCTGTCGACTCCGTTTTGCTCGTCCTGGGTGCGGAGAACGACACCCGTGTCGCCGCGATCACTGTTGAAGTGGAGATCAGCGGTGAGGGTGTAGTTGGCCCAGGAGGATGAGCCGGTGAGGAGCTTGGCGCCGCGGTCGTCGGAGTGACGGCTTTCGACGATATTGTCGTGAAAGAGCCAGTTGCGGCCGATGGCTTGCCACTCGTTTTGGTGTGCATTGTCAAGGAGGTAGGTGTGGGTAGGAGCTACAGCGTGGGCGTGGGCCCGGACGAGCGTCCAGAGTGAGGCGCCACTGCCGAGAAGCAGCAGCGAGGTGACGAGAAGGAGTTGAATGAGGCGATGCCGATACAGAGTTCGCGTGCGCTGCGCTGTTACGTCGGCGTTGGGAAGTCGCAGGACCGGCATACTTGGTTTCCAGAAAGCTTCGGGGCAACCACTGTACACGGGACAGGCAGAGCAGGAAAGTGCCGATGGGGATGTTGAATACGAATGGGTTAGTGTACTCGAATTTTGAATTGCTCTACGCAGCCGCTTGTCATCTGGTGGTCATCCGATCTCAAGCGTGGAAACAGATCTGAGCTTGCCACGCGACGGTGCAATCGCCAGCGACCGGATCTCCCAGGGACGCAGTGAAATCTCTTGGATCAAACCGAGACTTGGAAGAGAGATCCGCGCTTTGGTGTCCCCGCCCGAGCGCTCCTGCAAGCGCAGGATCAGGTCGGATGTGTCTTCCGCTCGCTTGAACGCAAGCACCTCAACGCTGCTGGGTGTGACCTCAAGAAACGAGCCCTCCCATCGCTCCGTGCCATGATGACGAGAATCGAGAACGTATTCGGCGGGAGTCTGCATCTCGAGAGCGCGGCGATCGAGGTCGAGCTTTGTAGCGGTGCCAGCCTCCGCCATGAGCCAGAAGGTTCGTTCCTGGCGCCCCTGATCCTGCCAGGCGTTGACACCGACCTCTTGCACAGGGTTGGGATTGTGGCGCGCATAAGGCGCTGACCGGATCAGGATGGTCCGCAGCAAACCATGCAGGCAGTCATAGCTGTACGTGGAGCGATTCATCAGCGCCAACGCATAGTTCGAGCCATTAAGGGAACCCTCGACGGCCACCCAGTCCTGGTAGGGCTCTTCGTTCCCGTCCGCTCTGCGCTGCAGTGCGGCACCGGGCACTTTCGCGAAGACCTTGGGAGAAGAAAATCTGGTCGGCACCTCAAGTTTCAAGATCTGCTGGTGCTCGCGCCAATCGATCACGAAGCGAAGCTCGATAGCCCTGGTGGCGGTGAACTCGGCGATCTCCACAATGATGTCGGAAGTTTGCCAGCGGAGTCTCTGGCGAGTGACGCGCGTCACAGGCCCATCCTCCACCACCTCCGAAGATACAAAGCTGGGTCTTCCCAGTTCGTTTCGAAAGGATGCGACACCATGAGCCCAGGTGTCGCTGTTGTCTTCAATGACGACCAGACCGAGATTGCCGGAGAGTAACTCCGTACCGTCGGGAGCGCGAAGAGATCTTAGACCGAAGGCATCCGGTGAGATCGTTGCGTGTTCTGAGAAGGGTTGGACTATTGCTTGCGTGTCCCGCTCCAGGGTGAACACCTTGTACCCGCAAGGGGGCAGCTCCACCCATGCGGATAGACGAGGATAGAAGTTCGTCATGCTGTCTGAGGCGCGCAGTTGAAGGCATGTTGTGCTGCCATCGCGCGCCTTTAAGGCCTGAAAGCGCTGCGACGTGGAATTTGTGGCGTAGTGGAATTCAAGAAGCGCCCATCGACGCCATGGCAGCGTGTTCCAGGCGAAGATTGCGCCTTCCGGAACATCGTGCAGATCGACGCGCTTTGCAATCTGTTCCAGGTGCGCGACCTTGGATTCCTCCGCCATTTCACACGCGAGCCCGATTCCGTCCCGGGCATCCACGTAGTCGGAATAGAGCGACGTGCCGGCCAGAATGTCGTGAAACTGATTGAAGAGCACGCGTTCCCAGGCATCCGCGAACGAACCTGGTGGAGGATTTTGTCCATGAGCCAACGAAGCTGCTACTGCAATGGACTCCCCGCGAAACATTTCATGTTCCGCCCGGCGATTCTGAAATTTCTCGTCTCCACAAGCCGAGTAACAGCCACGCGCATGATGCTGTAGATCTCCCCGGATTACCGGGAGATGTTGAAAAGAGGGAGATCTCTCCATCGCGGCAAAGAACTCTTTGAGCGTGCTCCACTGAAGTTTCGGTAGAGTGGGGTCGCCCGCCATCGCGAGGACCTGCTGAATGTACGCCTTGGTGACAGCGCCTCCGTGGTCGCCAACTCCCATGAAAAAGGCGCTGTGTTCTGCGCCGTCTGGAAACCCGTACGTCGCTGCCTCGCGTATTCCAGACGGTGCGCGATCATAGTCCCCGTAGATGCGGTACGTGAGCACGCGTGAGCCGTCAGGGCCTTCCCACCAAAACAGACGTGGCAGCGTCATCTCGTGCTCCTGAGGGCGCATGAAGACGTAGTATCTGTAACCTGCCTGTTTCAGGATGGAAGGCAGGCCAGCCGCATGCCCGAACGAGTCTGGGTTGAAACCGATATCAACGTCAACCTTCAACATCTGCCGGCAATAGCGTTTGCCATAGAGACAATGCCGAACAAAGCTTTCCGTCGATGGGATATTGCAGTCCGGCTCGACAGGCCATCCGCCCACAACCTCCCAGCGGCCTTCACGGATCCGGGTGAGGATCTCGGCAAACATCTCCGGGTCGGCCTTCTGAACCCAGCGATAATGGACGGCAGAAGAGTGACTGTACCGAAAGCCAGGTGTCTCCTGCATCCGGTCCAGCGCACTCCGAAAAGTGGTCAGCACCAGATCTGCGCTGTCTTTCCATGGCCAAAGCCAAGCGGCGTCAATATGCGAGTGTCCGATGATGTGCATCACACGCGAATCAGCGGCTGCTGCCGCTGTCACCTGGGAGAGGACCTCCTTTGTCGCGGCCACACCCGACAACACGCCGGCGCCCCCGCTTAGCAGAAACTGCCTTCTTGTTAAAAGCCGATGTGCGAACAATCGAACTCCACGGTGAGGAGGATGCGTCTCGGGAGGATTCTAGAGGATATTTAGAGTGTTGCGTCAGACTGGGTTTAGGGGGGAAAGGTCTCTTGAACACCGTTCTCGTCAGTTGGTGTGAAGTTGGCATAGCGGCCTTGGAGCTGAAAGGCAACGCCGAACCGGTAAACAACCAGCCAACTGTCTGATAGGACCATTGGCCGTCCATCGCCCGCTGTCTGGACCATTGCATGAACGCGATAGCGTCGACATCGTGGCCTAAGAAGCTTGAGGAGGCGTGCCAGAAACCCGACACGAGAGAACGCTCCTTGAGAAGGGATCGGGACCATTGCATGTAGGCGGTTCTGGATTGCTCCCGGATTACCGTCTACTCGACCTAATGCTCCAGACCTAGTAAGGGTAAAGTGCTTCTCTCATAGCAGATAACCTTAAAAAGATCGCCATGTTCCGAGGGCGAAGTATGACGATCCCGCGTTATGCAGGCATTAGTCTCCGGCGGCTTCGGCGAAGTGGTCGGCTACCTCGCGTTGCTGGTGGCGGTTGATGCCTTGGAGGATGGGGGAGTGGGGGGTGAGGGAGCCTGAGGTGAAGAGGGTGTCGCGGCTGGGGAGGATCAGGTCTTTGCGGGTAGTTCCTGTCGAGTTACCGATCTGGACGAGACCGGTGGAGGCGGGGGTTAGGTGTTGGTCGTTGGCGCTTAGGAGTTGGAGGCGGCGGAGGTCCGTGTAGCCAGGGACGAGGCGTTGGATTTCGTCGAGGATGGCGAAGGGGTCGAAGGGGGAGGTTTTGGGTTCGAGGTTGTTGGCGCTGAGCCAAACGGCGTGGCGATCGGCTTCGCCGGATTGGGCGCCGCGGGATTGGCCGAGGTCGGCGCGGACGCCTGCCGTGGCGCCGCGGCCGAAGGGGACGAGGGATTTTACGGGGTGGCCCATTTTGTCGGCGAGGCGGACGATGAGTTCGAAATCGGTGCGGAGGCCGGGTTTGTCGGCGGCTTTCTGGACCAGTTGGAGATCGCCGTAGGAGTTGGTGACGGAGCCGGATTTTTCGTAGAGCGAGGCGGCGGGAAGGACGACATCGGCGAGCTGGGCGGTTTCGGTGAGGAAGAGGTCCTGGACGACTGTGAAGGTGTTATTCAGCGTTTCGGGGTCGATGGAGTAGCGGGTGATCGGGTTGGAGCCTACGACGTAGAGGGCGGCGAGGTCTCCGGATTGGGCGGCGTCGAACATGGCGAGCAGGTCGAGGCCGGGTTGGGTGGGGGTGTTGAATTCGGCGGCTGCGGTGGAGCCAGTGAGGGGCTGGTAGCCGGGGAGGATGTCGGGGAGGAGTCCCATGTCGCTGGCGCCGCGGGAGTTGACGTAGTCGGCGTTGCAGGCGAATTTGGCGTTGGGGAGGGTTTGGATGAGGCGGGTGAGTTCGCCGTCGCGTAGTTCGTTGCCTACGAGGACGACGAGGTTGGGTTCGTTAAGGACGGACTCGCGGAAGGTGGCGAGTTTGTCCGCCTGGGCGGTGATGGAGGCTGCGGAGGCTTCGTGGTCGTGGCCGGCGAGGTAGCTTACGAAGCTGGCGTAGCCGAAGGGGGCGACCTGAATGAAGGCTTTGGCCTGGCGGCGAAGTTTGATTTCGTCGGTGTTGGCGATGTAAAGCCTGGCGCGGTTGAGGCGGACGTCGGTGCGGAGGTTCCAGGCGGTGAGGGGGGCCTGTTCGGTGGGGTCGCCGCCGACTAAGAGGACGGCGGGGGCGGAGACGAGGTCGCGCTGGGAGGCGTAACGGCCTTCCGACCCTTGCAGGGAAGTGGCGAGGGTGACGTAATCGGCGGTGCGGTGGTGGTCGATGTTATTGGTGCCGATGACCGTCCGGGCAAACTTTTGGAGGAGGTAGGATTCCTCGTTGGTGGTGCGGTTGGAGCCGATGACGCCAATGCTGTTGGGGCCGCGGGTGTCGCGGAGTTCCCGGAGGCGGGTGCCGGCAAAGGTGAGGGCCTCTTCCCAGCTGACGGCGGTAAGGGGAGAAGCCTTGCCGTTTTTGCGGATGAGCGGCTGGGTGAGGCGGTCGGGTTCTTCGGTGAAGTCGAAGGCGTAGCGACCCTTGTTGCAGAGGAAATCGCCGTTGATGCCGGATTTGTCGCGGTTATCCCCGCGGACGATCTGGGAGCCTTCGGCGGTCTGGCGGATGCCCAGGGTAGTTTTGCAGCCGTCGCCGCAGTGGGTGCAAATGGTGGAGACGTGGTTCATCTCCCAGGGGCGGGTCTTGTAGCGGTAAGCGCCGGAGGTGAGGGCGCCTACGGGGCAGGCATCGATGCACATGCCGCATTGTTCGCAGTCGACGCGGGCGAGGTGTTCGGGGCTGAGCTCGGCGGGGACGTTGGGGGCGATGACGGAGGCTGAGCCGCGGTTCTGGATGCCGAGCGCGAAGACGTCCATGCCTTCGCCGCAGATGCGGACGCAGCGGTAGCAGAGGATGCAGCGGGGGCGGTCAAAAAAGACGACGGGGGACCATTGCTGCTCTTCGCGATGGTTTTTGGCCTCGGCGTAGAGGCTTTCGCCGGCACCGTACTTGAAGGTCATGTCCTGGAGCTCGCACTGGCCGCCGGCGTCGCAGACGGGGCAGTCGAGGGGGTGATTGCCGAGCAGAAGCTCCAGGGTGGATTTGCGGGCCTGGGCGATCTCGGGTGTTTCGGTCTGGACGATCATGCCTTCGGCGACCGGGGTGGTGCAGGCGGTCTGGAGCTTGGGCATCTTCTCGATGCGGACGACGCACATGCGGCAGGCAGCCTGGAGCGAGAGGCCGGGGTAGTAGCAGAAGGCGGGGACCTCGACGCCGGCGGCCTTGCAGGCGTCGATGAGGAGGGTGCCGGCGGGGGCGGTGAGCTTCTTGCCGTCTACGGTGAAGGAAACGTCGGGCATACAGTAATCCTACTTCGAGAAGCCCTGCGGAATGCCGGGTTGGATGGAGCAGAATGCGTCTGGAGGCGCGGATCCGTTCGTGTTCTGAACAACGGCCATGCCGGGGACGGTGCCGGCGGCGGCCTGGCCTCGGGTGAGGACGGGCGTTTGCGAGTGGGCGAGCTGGGCGGTGTCGGGGTCGGGGCCGGTTTGGAGGGGTTTGCCGAGGATGTCGTCGAGGTCTTTGTGGGTTTGGGCGGCGTAGACGGGGAAGGCGTTGTGGAGGTCGGTGGTGTTGGCGAGGTTGTGCTGGATGTCGGCGGTGGTGTAGCCCTGCTTGGTGAGATCGGGGTAGCAGGATTGGGTGGCGGTGATCCAGCTTTGGTCGATGAGGCGGCCGTTGGAGGTGATGGTGGGGGCGCCGGGGTGTTTGTGGGAGCAGCCGATGATTGCGCCCGAGCCGAGGGCGAGGAGCAAGGCGATCATGGGCGTGTTTCTGGAGAGTGAAGCGTGATGCAT
>CAXUDN010000105.1:0-13094 GCA_964249715.1 uncultured Acidobacteriaceae bacterium | reverse complement strand
ATGCCGTGCTTTTTCATGAAGGGCTCGCTGAGGCCCTTGGTGAAGTTGGCGATGGCGGCTTTGGTCATGGCGTAGTCGAAGATGTTGGCGGAAGGGTCGTAGCCCTGGACGCTGGTGGTGTTGATGACGGAGCCACCGGGCTTGAGATGAGGAAGGGCCGCTTTGGTGATCCAGAAGAGGGCGTAGACGTTGGTCTTCATGAGCGCGTCGAAGCGCTCGGTGGAGGTTTCGAGAATGCCCTCGGTTTTGCCCATCTTCCCGGCATTGTTGACGAGGATATCGAGACCGCCGAGCTGCCCGGCGGCGTCGGCGACGAGCCTTTCGCAGAAGTCTTCTTTCGAGATGTCGCCGGGAAGAAGAACGGCTTTGCGGCCTGCCTGGCGGATGTAGTTTGCCACCTCTTCGGCGTCCTTCTGCTCGGCAGGCAGGTAGTTGATGGCGACGTCTGCCCCTTCACGGGCAAAGGCGATGGCCGCGGCGCGACCGATGCCAGAATCAGCGCCGGTGAGCAGGGCTTTGCGGCCGGCGAGCTTGCCGGAGCCTTTGTAGGAGAGCTCGCCGCAGTCAGGCTTTTCGGACATCGCTTGCTGGGTGGCGGGGGCAGACTGGATTTCAATATCGGAAGGGGGACCGGGGTACTGGGAACGCGGGTCCTGCGGGGCGATGAGATCGGTAGGCATGGTGCTCCTTAAAGAGAACTTGGCGCGGCTTGCAGCGCGAATGGTGAGATGCACGGAGCAGCGCAGCGTACGGACCGACGATGTTGGTCTGCTTTCGTGGCGCCAAGCTGCCGCCTATCCTTTTTCCAACGTTCCAGGATTCGTTTTCGATGAAGGTGGAAGGGTTGGGGGCGAACGCTGACGCTTGCCCTTTGTGGTGCTCGGGGTTAGCTCAGGCGTGGGAGCGGCGACCGGCTGCTTGCTGATGGTTAGGGGTCCGGGATAGGGCCCGACCCGGTTCGAGGACGAGCTGAATTAGAGCTGCAGTAAAGCAATGTTTGCGCGTATGCTCCTCGCGTATGCGCGTGATGCGTTTGACGTTCTTTGGCATGGCTTTTGCGGTGCTTTGCTCTCTTGTGGGCTGCGGAGGCGGCGCGCCCAGTGCGGGAGCAGTAACTGCTCCGAAACCGGCGAATCTGGCGGGCAACTGGCTGCTGCTCGGGTCCTTGCCCTCGGCGCACTTCGCTCAGAGTGCTCCAAGCGCTTCGGTGAGCTTCGACGTGAATGGAACAGGGATGACAGGCGCCGGTCTTCTTGAGCTTCCGTGCACGTCCGGTTCCGGGAGTGTCTCGGTGGGGTTTGGAGCAGATCTGACGGGAGCTGTGGCAAGCGATGGAACGTTCACCATAGCGTCACCCGTTTCGACCGGAGCGGCGACGCTTTTGGGTCTCACCCTTTCAGGAACCGCGCCCAGCGGGGCCGCGGGGTCGTGGCAGGGTACCTACAGCGTGAGTGGGAGCCCAGCGCTCTGCGCCATAGCGGGTTCCGGGGTGTTCACGGCGACCTCCATCGGGGACGTGTCCGGAAGCTACGCGGGGTCGGGCACGGGCTTCTTCTTTGCGCAGGGAAACATGCAAGGAACCGCGACGCAGGTATCTCTCGGCCTCAGCCTGCAGCAGGGAGGCACACTGTACGGTTTGGGCGAAACACTCGCCCCCTACAGCCGTCTGGCGTTGAATGGAACGATAGCCGTTGGGGGGATTTCCTGCTTCAGCAAGGGAACGACGAGCAAGAGCGCAGATAGTCTGGTGGAAGGAAGCCAGTTCGTGGCAGGTTTTGACATGGATGACGGATCCAGGGTTTTTGTGGTCGGCGAGGTTCTTCTGCCGGATGCCAGCCAGGTGAGTCTCGTCGGCTTGTCAGTGCAGGGCGGCAATTGCGACGGCAACTTCGTGATGGGGCCGTCTTCGTTGGTCCTCAATCGGTGAAGTGATCGCTACCGTGCACCGTTGTCGCGAAGCTGCTGTAGGGACGCTCCGCTATGATGGGAACGGTTTTTCATTTGCGGAGTGAGTGTTCTCGATGCGGAAAAAGGTAACAATTGTGGGCGCCGGCAATGTGGGCGCGACGGCGGCTCATTGGATTGCGGCGAAAGAGTTGGCGGATGTGGTGTTGATCGATGTGGTGGAGGGTGTGCCGCAGGGCAAGGGATTGGACCTGCTGGAGGCGATGCCGATTGAGAAGCGGGACTGCAAGATCGTTGGGACCAATGATTATGCGGACACGAAGGACTCGGATGTGGTGGTGATTACGGCGGGCATTGCGCGCAAGCCGGGGATGAGCCGCGACGATCTGTTGAATACGAACTTCAAGATTATGAGCGAGGTCGTCGGGAAGGCTGTGGAGGCTTCGCCGAACGCGATTTTGATTGTGGTATCGAATCCACTGGATGCGATGGCGCAAACAGCTTTCAAGAAGGCCGGGTTGCCGCGGGAGCGGGTGATCGGGATGGCGGGCGTGCTGGATTCGGCGCGGTTCCGGACATTCATTGCGGAGGAGTTGGAGGTTTCAGTCGAGAACGTGACGGCGTTTGTGCTGGGCGGGCATGGGGACACGATGGTGCCGTTGTCGCGGTATTCGACCGTGGCCGGCATTCCGATCACGGAGCTGATTGAGCCGGTGCGGTTGAAGGAGCTGGAGGCGCGGACGGCCAATGGCGGCGCGGAGATCGTGAGATATCTGAAGACGGGGTCGGCGTATTACGCGCCTTCGGCTGCCGCGGTGGAGATGGTGGAGGCGATTCTTAAGGACAAGAAGAAGATTCTGCCTTGCGCGGCCTATTTGCAGGGAGAGTACGGGATCAACGGACTGTTTGTGGGGGTGCCTTGCAAGCTGGGTGCGAAGGGGTTGGAGAAGATCATTGAGATCAAGCTGACCGAGGAAGAGCAGACGGCTTTGAACAAGAGCGCAGAGGCTGTTCGGGAGCTTTGTTCTGTGATTGGGGTTGCGTAGAGCTATTCGCCGGCCTGCGGTGAAGTGCCCTGGTAGGGCTTTTGCATGAGGGAGCGGGCTTCATTGACGGCGCCTTGCGTGTTGTCGTTGGTTTGGACGGCTTGGCGGTACTCGTTCACTGCGCGTTCGCGTTGACCGGTGATATCGAAGATCTTGCCGAGATTGATGTGGCTCCAGACTTCGGTCCAGCGGGGGTCTCCGTCGCCGCGGAGGGCGTCGCGGAAGCTGTTGGCGGCGGACTGGTAGTTCTTCTGCGTCATGAACACCTCGGCTAAGCGGTAGTTAGCAAGGGAGGAGCCGCGATTGTTGTCGAGGGCCTTCTGATATTCGGTGATGGCACCGATGAGGTCGCCTTGCGCTACATCCTGCTGGCCGCGAAGGACGGCAACGCGGACGGCCAGATCGGGGGTGGATTTCAGGAGCCAGTTATCGGGATCGATGACGATTTTTCTGGGTCGGCCGAAGGTGGTGACGGTATAGGCAGACTCGGTGCCGGAAAGGTCGATACGGCGCTCTTCGGTTTTGCCTTCGGTTTCTATACGGAGATCGACGGGCATTTTGAAGAGGTCTAAATCCTGGGTGACGGCGCCCACGGTGCGGAAGCCCTTGTTGCTGCCGAGGCGGAAAACGGAAAAGTTGTCGCCGAACTCAGGGGCGCCGGTGCCGTCGAGCCATTGGCTGAAGAAAGGGGTGAGTTGAAGCTGGGATTGGGCTTCGGCTACGGTTTGGACGTCGGTGGTGCGGATGCTTTTGTCAATGTTCTGGGAGAGGAGGGACTTGAGAAAGGCGTTGAACTTATCGTCGCCCATCTCCCAGCGGAGCATATGGAAGACCATGGCTCCTTTATCGAGGGTGTCGTTTTGGAACTGGGGGGAGAAAGGGTCGGTGCGAGCGAGGGTGGTGAGGGGTTCGGTGTCGTAGGCGAGCGCGGCGGCTTCGGTGTCGGTGATGGCATTCTGGAGAGCGGTTTTGCCGTTGGCGTCTTCAACGTACATGAGTTCGCCGTAGCGGCTCATGCCGTTGGTGATCCACGCATCATTGAGGGTGGCGGGAGAGACTTCAGAGCCCCACCACTGGTGGGCGACCGTGTTCGCTATGAGCCGGGCGCTGGCGCGGTCGGGGCGGACAGCGACCATTTCGGGGGCCCAGGCAGCGGAGACGGAGTCGGAAGGAAGTTCCACGACGGTGATGAGGGGCGATTCGGCGCCACCAAATTTATCGGTGAAGAATTCAAAGGCTTTGGCGGCGTTTTCCGCCATCTGCTGGGCGCGGGCTTTGTTGGCGTCGGTCACGAGGACATGGATGTTAGGGGCGTCCGGGGCGCTTATGGGCTGCAGGAATTTACCGACGACGATGGCGCCGGGGAAGCCGGGTTTGGTCCAGTTATAGACGAATTCGGTCCGGTCGCCGGGAAGTTTGTGCTCGCCGGTGAGGCCGCTGCCGATGGCGCGCTCGCCTTTGGGAACGGTGACGTGGATTTCGGCGGTGAAACGGTCGGTGTAGAGGCCGTTCATGGGGAACCAGCGGCCGGGGTAGAGGAGGAAGCTGACAGGGTCGGCGACCTGGGCGAAGTCAACGCCATCGACGGGGCTGGTTTCGGCGGTGGGCGCGCCGGCGTAGGTGAAGCTCCAGGTGACGGTGGCGCCTTTGGCGACGGGGTTGGCGGGACTGATGCGGAGGGTCGAGTCGGCGGTGTTGCGCTCGAAGGGGATGTTGGCGTTGGCGCCGTCGGTGAGTTTGGTTACGAGGAGGCCGTTGTTGAGGCCGAGGGTAACCAGATTCAGATCCTGAAGGGCGGTGAAGGTGACGGCAGCGGTGGCGGAAAGTTTGCCGTTGGCCGGGTCGAGGTCGACGTGGATGACGTAGCCCTGGACGTCGATTTGGGCGCGGGTGGCGGGCGGCGCTGCGTGGGCGGCGGCGAGAGCCAGAGTGGCGGCGAGGAGGGTGAAAGCGCGCTTGAGCATGGGAGCGGGGACCTTGGTCGAATCCATTATGGGCCTTTTCGTTGGTCGGACACGATGGGGCGCGCGGGATCGACCGCTATGGGTTTAGACGTGGGTAGGGGCGGGTTGGATTTAGCGGCTTGCGGCTGTAACAGGCAGACAGGGGGTGCGCGGCGGGTCTGCCGATAACCAAGGCAAAGCGAACGGCGCTTCAGATTAGGTTTGCCGGCTGTTCCGCCCGAAGAAAGCTGAGGACGGTGGCGGCTACGCGGTCGATGGCCGTCGATCCAATCGAGGTCTCAGACGCGGAAGCTGGGGCACCTGCATTTGGGGAGAGGCGATCGCGAACTTCGGCGAGGGCGGCGACCTGGCGGGCGCGTTCGGGGCTGTCGTGGAGAAGGGGGGTTAGTTCAGCGGCAACGTTTTCCGCGGTAAAGCGGGATTGGAGGAGTTCGGGGACGATACGCTTGCCGGCGATGAGGTTGACCATGGCTACGGGGAGATTGCCGCTCAGGTCGCGGGTCAGGCCGAAGTCTTCGGGGTAGTCGACGAGTTTGCGGGCGAGGGCGAAGGTGAGAGGGCTGACGCGGTAAACGACAAGGAAGGGATTGCCGATGATCGCGGCTTGTACGGTTGCGGTGCCGCTGGCGACGACGGAGGCGCGGGCGTGGTGAAGGGCTTCGCGGGCGTCGGGGACGAGGGTGAGGCGGAGCGAGCGAGCTTCGGGGCCCCAGTAACGAAGGTGGTCGCGATTGAGCTCTTCGATGTAGGCTTCAAGGTCGCGTTTTCGGATCGTGGAGGCGACGGGGAGGAGGAATTCGTAGTGGGTGCCGGCGGCGGGGTCGCGGGGAACCTCGAGGTCGAGGCCGTTGAAGGTGGTGGCGGAGGACGAGGCGTGAATGAGGTCGCTCATGGCGAGCTCGTGGAGGGTGGGGAGGTTGGCGCGGATCTCCTTCCAGCGGCTGCCGGGTAGGAGGGCGATCCAGGTCTTGGTGGGATCCAGGCTGTGTTGGGCGGCGTAGGTTTCACGGGGAAGGGAGGGTGGAGGGAGTTCGGCCAGGGGATGGCCTACGAACTCGGCGTGAACGTCGCGGGCGGCGTAGAAGGGTTGCTCGAAGGGGAAGATGACGAGCATGCGGTCGACGCGTTGTTGGACCCAGCGGAGGCGCGAGCGCTTCCAGGCCCAGAGTTGGGGGCTGACGAACCAGATGACGGGGATGCGGGCCTGGTGGAGGTGTTCCGCGAGGCGGAAGTTTACGTCTGGAAAGTCTATTAAGACGGCGACATCGGGGCGGTTTTGGCGGAGGCTGCGGACGAGTTTGCGGTAGCTGACGTAGATGCGAGGGATGTGGCGGAGAATCTCGGTGACGCCCATGACGGCGACGTCTTCGGCGCGGACTACGCGTTGTTGGCCGGCGGCTTCCATTAGAGTGCCGCCGAGGCCGGTGAAAGTGGCTTCGGGGAGATGGCGGCGAAGAGTGGTGATGAGTTGCGCGCCGTAGGTGTCGCCGGAGGCCTCACCGGCGGAGAGGAAGACGCGCGGGTTGAGGTTCGGGTGGGGGATGGGGTTAGTGTACCGGGGTATCCTCCCTCCCCCTCATACTTCAGGTGCAAAGTATTCAAAATAGATGAGTTAGGGGTGGACTTCCGTGGATGCGGAGGGGGTGTGGCCTGCCGATTCCATCGCCTGGGTGAGGGTGCTTGTTTTTATTGTAGAGAGTGGGGTGGAATTGTACGCAGAGGGGGAGAGGAAAGGTCGGGTGATGGGCTTGGGGGAGCTGCCGGTGGGCTTGGCCGGGGGCGAACCCCACCCTTTCGCGTGGCGAAAGGATGGAACCCACCCTTTCGCTTGGCGAAAGGATGGGCCACCCGGTTTGGGTGTGGGGGGGGAGGGGAGAGACAGACCTGGGGCACCCGGTTCTGCGTGATTTTGGGGACGGGGAGAGAGTGGGGCTGGTATTCTCGGCTCCATATGGCGGCTGGCACGGTGGCAACGGCGGAGAAGCCGAAGGCGGGAGTGGCGAAGGGCGCGACGGTGGCGCTGGTGCTGCTGACGGCGATGAATGTGGTGAATTACCTGGACCGGTACATCCTGCCGAGTGTGCAGGAACAGATCAAGGGCGAGTTCCATATCTCGGACGACCAGATTGGGACGCTGACGTTCTGGTTCATGATCGCGTACATGTGTGCGTCGCCGATTACGGGGTGGCTGGGGGACCGGTTCCCTCGCAAGCCAATGATTGTGGTTGCCGGCCTGGCCATTGCGGCTATGAATTTTCTGACGGCGAGTGTTCATGATTACGATTCGCTGAATTTTCGGCATGCGGCGCTAGGGATTGGTGAGGCGTGTTTTGGGATCTTTGCGCCGGCGCTGTTGGCGGACTTTTACGGGGAGAAAGATCGAAACCGGGTGTTGACGATTTTCAACCTGGCGATCCCGTTTGGGGCGGCGCTGGGATATAAGGCGGGAGCGTGGATTGGGTCAACCTATGGATGGCGTGACTCGTTTATCGCGTCCGCGGTGCCTGGGGCGATTGTGGCGGTGTTGATCCTGTTTTTCATGCGGGAGCCGGCACGGGCAGCGAGTGAGGGTGGAGACAAGGCGAAGGTGGAGAAGGGAACGGTGCTTTCGCTGGCGAAAAATGGGGCGTACCTGTGCTCGATTCTGGGGTATGCGGCGGTTACGTTCTCCCTGGGTGGGATTTCGTGGTGGATGCCTTCGTTTTTGCAGCGGGTGGCGGGGTATTCGCAGGATGCGGCCGGCAATGTGATGGGGCCGGTCATTGTGGTGGCTGGGATTGGCGGAACGGCGGCGGGTGGAGCTTTGGCGCAGTGGTGGAGTAAGAAGACGGGAAAGGCGCTGTACCTGGTGCCGGCTTTGAGTGCGTTATTGACGATTCCGCCGGCGGTGCTCTGTTTTTTTGGGCCGAAGGGGATGATTGTGCCTTCCTTGTTTGCGGCGGTTTTTTTGATTTTCCTGGGGACGGGGCCGGTGAATGCGGCGACGTTGAATGCGGTGCCGGCGAATCTAAGGGCCACAGCGATGGCAGGGCAGCTGCTGGTGATTCATCTGTTGGGGGATACGACGTCGCCGAAGATTATCGGGATGTTGAGCGACAAGTTCAATCTGCGAGTGGGGTTGGGCGCGACGCTGGTGACGCTGGCGATTGGGGCGGTGATTTTCTTTGTTGGGGCGCGGTTTGCGCCGCCTTTGGATGAGTCGGTGCAGGGTGGGGCGGTGGCGGCGTAGGAGAATTTTGCGCGTTGGCCCCGAGCAGATGGTCCGGCATACCTCAGTGGCTGAAGCCGCAGGGCAGCATGAGAGTACGGCAGGGCTGACGCTCCGCCTTCCCGTTCTCGGCTATCGGTTTTTGTCTATTGCGGGTCGGGGTGTTGCGACGAGAGGTTGGTTGCTCAGGTGAGTGCGGCTGGGGCGGTGGTTCGGGAGGCGGGGCGGTGGTGGGCGCACCTTGCCTGGGGATGGAAGGCGGGATTGGAGGGGTTGGATTGGGTGTTGGCGGTGGTTTGGTGCGTCAGGACGCGAACGCTGATGAATCGGTTGGGGGAGGTTCCGGACTTAAGCGAGGTGGGGTGGGATCTGGGGCCGGTGGGAGGGCCGGGCGTGGTGCTGATCGTGCCGGCGCGGGATGAGGCGGAGACGGTGAGGCCAGCGATGGAGACGTTGCTGGCTCAGGATTATCCGTGGCTGCGGATTGTGGCGGTGGATGACCGGTCGACGGATGCGACGGGAGCGATTCTGGAGGAGATGGCGGAGGGGCAGCCGGAGCGGTTGGGGGTGATTCACCTTACAGAAGCGGCGGAGGGGTGGATTGCGAAGACGTTTGCGCTGGAGGTGGGGGTAGAGCGGAGTCGGTCAGAGTGGGTGCTGCTGACGGATGCGGATGTGTGGATGTCGCCGTCGATGGTGCGCCGGGCGGTGACGTATGCGGAGAAGAGCCGGGCGGATCATGTGGTGGTGGTGCCGACCCATACCGTGCGGGGGTGGGGGGAGAGCGTGGTGATGGGGTTCTTGAGCGTATTCGGGTTATGGATCTGCCGGCCCTGGCGGGTTGCGGATCCCAAGGCGGCGCGGGATGCGATGGGGATGGGGGCATTCAATTTGATTCGGCGGGAGGCGCTGGAGGAGTTGGGTGGGTTGGCGCCGCAGCGGTTGGCGGTGGTGGAGGACTATGCGCTGGGTAGGCGGGTGAAGGCGGCGGGTATGCGGCAGCGGATGGTGTTTGCGCCGGGACTGGTCCTGGTGCACTGGGCTACGGGGATGCGGGGGTTGGTGCGCGGAATGACGAAGAATGCCTTCCCTTCGGTGGGGTTCCATGTGTGGGCGGCGATGGGGTTTTGCGGATTTCTTGGATTGGTCTTTCTTCTGCCGTTGCTGGGGCTGGTTTGGTTGAGGACGGTGCTGCCGTCGGCGATCGTGTTGGGGTGCATCGCGGCGAACTACCGGGAGATGAGTGAGGTGACGGGGGTGGAAGCGGGGTGGGGATGGCTTTATCCGCTGGGGGCTGCGGCGATGATCTGGGCGATGGTGCGGTCGGCGGGGGTGACTTTGTGGCGGGGTGGGGTGCGGTGGCGGGAGACGTTTTACCCTTTGCGGGCGCTTAAGCCGTGGAATGGGCTGTTGCACTGGGAGTTGGAGGCGGCTAAGCAGAAGGCCAGGCGGCGCCGGGTGGAGCGGGGTGTGCGGCCGGGGCGGGTAGGTCGGATGGTGCGGTCGGTGGGGCGGTGGCGGGGGAAGTGAGATGGCTCGGACATGGCTTTGGAGCGATCGGCGCTCCCATGATGTGCGTGACGGAAGAAGCCAGCAGGCAATCGATGGACGGCCTTGCGCTTGCGTCCAGAGATTGAGAGCATAGAGGAAGAACAGGGTTTGGACTTCGGCGCCAATGTACGCCCTTGCAAAGAAGAGGTGTGCAGATGGTACCGACACGCGATCACGATCTGATCCGGCATTGGGCGAGTCGTCATAACGCATTCCCGGCGGAGATCAAGCGGCTCAAACACGATGGAGAGCCTGCGATCCTGACCTTTTTGATGGGCAAACCTGATATCGCGCAGCCGGAGATTTCCGCAATTTCATGGGAGAGTTTCTTTGCGCAATTCGATTTATTGGGGCTTTCGATGGCGTTTGATGAACGCACACCGCGGTTCGATATTGTGCGGGTCGAGAAGGGTTCCGAGTCGCGGATGGCGCATTGAAGGCGGTTCCCTGAGGTGCAACTCAGATGCGAGCTAACTACAGAGATCCTTCGACGTCCGCGGTTGCTTTGCCTACCGTGGGGGACTTCGGCCACGCCAAGTGTTGATGCGCGGAGATCATCGATGGCGCGGTGCTGCTTGTAACGCCAGCTTTACTTGAACAGTGCGACTCCGAGCGCAACGAGCGCGATGAGCAGCGCCGCTCCAGGCAGGCCGTAGGTGAGCAGCTGCGAGACCTGTGGCGAGATCGCTGGAGGGAGCACTTCCGGCTCTGGCTCTGGTTCTGCTAAAGCTAATGGACGGTCGTCAAAAATGGACTGCTGCATTACCCGTTTGCTGGCGACGACCTGTTCTATCCCCGCGTGGAAGTGATGTTGATGAATCTTCTTTTCGAGGTCGGGTAGGGGCTCGGCTGCCGCGGCCAGGGCTGCCTTCAGGACGGCGTTCTGGATATCGCCGCCGCTTACTTCGTATTGCTGGGCGAGAGCGTTGAAGTCGACGTCGGGGGCCAGCGGGGTGCGGGATGGATGGAGCTGTACCTTCCAGATGCGGACGCGTTCCGGTTCGCCGGGCAGCTCGAAGAGGACGTGAGTCCGGATGCGGCGCTCGAAGGCGGGGTCGAAGTTGGCGGCGAGATTGGTGGCGAAGATGACGACGCCGGTGTACCGGTCCAACTCTTGGAGGAGCACATTGACGACGCTGTTGGACTCGCGCTGGGAGCCCATGTCGACGGAGGTGGAGCGGCGGGCGGCGATCGCGTCGGCTTCGTCGAAGAAGAGGACGGCTTCTTCTTCGCGCGCTGTGCGAAAGATGGCTGCGACATTTTTTGAGGTTTCGCCCATCCACATGGATTCGAGTTCGGCGTAGCGAACGACGAGGAGCTGGCTGCCGAGGGAATGCGCGATGGCCTCGGCGCAGATGGTCTTGCCGGTGCCGGGCGGCCCGGCGAAGTTGAAGGCGAGACCGAGGCCGGTGGAGTGGCGTTCGCCGAGGCCCCAGCCCCTGAAGATCAGATCATGCTGCGTGACCTGGGCCAGTGCGGTTTCAAGGGCGCGGCGGGTTGCGGGGGGCAGGATGACGTCATCGAAGGTGCGGCGCGGCGCGAGGGTCTCGACCGCGCGACGGCCGGACGAGCCAAAAAGACGCGAAAAGGGAAGAGGTGACACCCGCTACACCCTACCGTGCCGCCGGTGCGAAAGCAATTCGACCAGCAGCTGCTTCGCAGAGTTCAGCTGACGGTGTTTGTAGCGAACACGGCCGTCTGCTGGGTCCTTGACGGGAATGCGATTGCTCGCGACGAATCCGAATGGCGGCAAGGTAGGGCAGAGCTGCACGCAGGCCACTACGCAACGGTCTCGTTCGCGGTGAAGAAGTCCAACAGGCTCTGAGGCGAGGTGTCGCCGAAGAGCACCTCCTGCATGCGTTCCGCTTCCCGAGCTTCGGAGGCGGAACGCGGAAAGAGGTCGGCCTCATAGGCAGTGAGCGCGGCTTGCAGGTCTTGCGGGTGCGCGGCGATGGCCCTCGCGAGTTCGGCGCCGTCGTACATGGCAAGGTTGGCTCCTTCGCCGGATGGCGCCATCAGGTGCGCTGCATCACCAAGTAGCGTCACGCCGGGTGTGCGGTCCCATCGGAATTGGAGCGGGAGCGAATAGATCGGGCGCGGGACAGGGTTGGTTTCCCCGTCGGTGATGAGCGCGGTCAACTGCGGCGCCCAGCCGCTAAACTCACTGGCGACGCAGGCCACGACTGCCGCACGATTGGAGAAGTCGATACCCGTCATCCAGTCCTCGGGCTTCTTCAAGCCCACGTAGGTATGCAGTACGCCGCGGGGCTCCCGGTGCGCCATGATGCCCTTTCCCGGCGCCATGGCAAACATCATGCCTCCACCTACGGCTTCGGCGCTCGGCTTGTGATGGGCGTCGCTCTCGTAGAGGTATGTTTCGATGTAAGTGATGCCGGCATACGCCGGTTTCGCCGTGGAGAGCAATGGGCGAACCTTCGACCAGGCGCCGTCCGCCCCTACGAGAAGTTCGGTTGTTAGCGTCGAGCCATTTGCGAAGGTCAAAACATGCCGGCCGTTCCCGAGGGGAGCCGCAGTGCTGAGCTTGTGCCCCCACCGGACGGTGTCAGCGGGCAACGATGCAAGCAGGATTCGGCGAAGCTCTCCGCGGGGCACCTCCGGCCGGCCGCCTGTACCGTCATCCGGGTTGTCCAGCAGCACGTTGCCGGATTTGTCCAGGGCGCGCCCTTGCTGTCCGCCGGGGTGAATGATGGCCAGGAACTGGTCAAAGAGTCCGGCGGCTTGGAGTGCAAGCTGGCCATTGTGTTCGTGGATGTCGAGCATGCCACCTTGTGCCCGGGCGTGGGCTGAGGCTTCCGCTTCATAGACCGTCGCAGGGATGCCGTGAACGTGGAGGACGCGTGCAAGCATCAGTCCGCCGAGCCCTGCGCCGATGATTGTGATGGGTGTGTTCATGCTGTCTCCTTCACTGAGAGCGGAGCACATGGAGCCCGCGTAGGCCGAGGGAACTGCCTCAGCGGCGAATGAGGGTCGTCTGCCTTCTCCAGACTTTCCGAGCTCCCAACCTGAAGGCGCGGCTTACACAGCGCAGGGTAAACGCGGGTTCTGATCTGGCTGTCACGGATGAGTTCTCGGGGGCTTAGGCTTCGGTGAGTTGTCGGCCGTAACGCTTTTCCACGTACTCGTCGAGAATGACCTGGAACTCTTCGACGATGTGGTCACCTTTGAGGGTGGTAAAGAGTTTGCCGTCGACGTAGACGGGGGCTTTGGGTTCTTCGAAGGTGCCGGGGAGGGAGATGCCGATGTTGGCGTGTTTGGATTCGCCGGGGCCGTTGACGATGCAGCCCATGACGGCGAGTTTGAGCTCTTCGACGCCGGGGTACTGCTTTTTCCACTCGGGCATGGATTCGACGAGGTAGTTCTGGATGCGCTGGGCGAGCTCCTGGAAGTAGGTGGAGGTGG
>CAXUDN010000104.1:5662-13237 GCA_964249715.1 uncultured Acidobacteriaceae bacterium | reverse complement strand
AGGGTAAGACAGAAAGGGTTACCGTTGGCAGCCGTGTAGGAAGAGGAGCCAGGCCAGGGAGAGAACGACGGAGCCGGCGATGCCTACCGCGAGCAGGGGGGCGCGTGGGGGAGGCTGGTTTCCGGCGTGGTGGCTTTTGTGGGGTTCTTCGGGGTTGTAGCGGATGGGAAAGAGGCTGCCCTGGGGGATGGGTTTTTCGGTGTAGCTGTCGGCGGTGTGGAGTTCGTTGTTGGCCCAGTAGTTATAGGTGATGTGAAAGTGTTTGGACGAGGGCAGGCCGAAGGCGAGGGCGCGGCCGGCGCGGGTTTCGTAGGTGCAGGTGAGCACGGTGGCAAGGGTTTCAGGCCAGTCGGACGGAGCGCTTCCGGGAGATGTCATGCGTGGACGGCGACGCGCCTTTCTGTGACTGCTGCCGAAGTGCAGGTGCGGACGTTGTGATGGGTGAAGGCCTGTCTGGTGTGGGCCAGCGATCCCGGAGCGGTCGTTGTGGGGGGAAGATTGACCGCCCGGGTAAGGTCTTCGACGACGATGGGTTCGAAGCCGAGGCGGTGGGCGTCCAGGGCGCTGGAGCCTACGCAGAAGTCGAAGGCGAGGCCGACGAGGAAGATGCGGTGGAGTTCTCGTTCGCGGAGATAGCCGGCGAGGCCGGTGCGGGTGTGTTTGTCGTTCTCAACGAAGGCGGAGTAGCTGTCGATGTCAGGCCGAAAACCTTTGCGAAGGAGGAGTTCAGCGTGGGGAATGTCGAGCTTGGGGGTGATCTCGGCACCGGGGGTGTTCTGGACGCAGTGATCGGGCCAGAGGCTTTGGTGGCCGTAATGGGTCTCGATGGCGTCGGTGAAGGGGCGCTTGCCGGGATGGGTGCTGGCAAAGCTGATGTGGCCTGCAGGGTGCCAATCGGCGGTGAGGAGAACGTGGTCGAATTTAGTGGCAAGGGCGCTGATGCCGGGGATGATTGCGTCGCCCTCTTTCACTGCAAGGGGACCTCCGGGAAGGAAATCGGTTTGCATGTCGATGACGAGGAGGGCGTCGGTGGGTCGGAGCGTCAGCATTCGAGTGGCTATCCTAGACTGCTTGTATGACGATTGACGACCTGGAGATGACGCAGAGCCTGGAGCGGGTTCTGGCGCAAGGCTATGCGGAGACGCGGGTGCGGGTGCGCTATGCGGAGACGGACCAGATGGGTGTGGTATACCACGCGAATTACCTGGTGTGGTTTGAGGTGGGGAGAGTGGAGTTGATTCGTCAGATTGGGCTGGATTACAAGCGAATGGAACAGGAAGAGGGAGCGCTGATTGCGGTGATCGAGGCGAAGGCGCGGTACAAGGCGCCGGCACGCTATGACGATGAGTTGCTGGTGCGGACGCGGTTGAGTGGGGTGCGGGGAAGCATCGTGCGGTTTACGTACGCGGTGCTGCGGGCGAGTGATAAGGCCGTGTTGTGTGAAGGGGAGACGGTGCACATGGTGATAGGACGGGATATGAAGCGACGCGCGATGCCGGAACGCTACGCGGGGCTGTTTGCGCGGGTGCTGGGGCATGGAGCAGGAGAGGAAATTGGGGAGTTGGCCTAGATGCTGGCGAATGGAACGACGATTTCTGTGGCGATGATTGCGCGGAATGAAGAGGGGAATCTGCCGCGGACGTTGGAGTCGCTGCGCTGGGTGGATGAGGTGGTGATTGTGGATTCTGGTTCAACGGACCGGACGCCGGAGATTGCGCGGGAGTTCGGGGCGAAGCATAGTTTCAATCGGGAGTTTCGCGGGCATGCGGAGCAGAAGAATATCGCGATCCGGGGGTGTACAGGGGATTGGATTCTGCTGCTGGATGCGGATGAGGTAGTGTCACCGGAGCTGGCGGCGGAGTTGCAGCGGGTGCTGTTGCAGCCTGAGCATGAGGCGTACTGGATTGCGCGATTGAACCTGTTTCTGCGGCGGTGGATGCGGCATGGGGGACTGTATCCGGATGAGAAGTTGCGGTTGTTTAAGCGGGGTGTGGCGTTGGTGGAGGAAGGGGCGGGGCCGCATGGGACGCCTCAAGTTGCAGCGAGTAAGGGAGTGCTGCGGGGAGCCCTGATGCACTATGGGTATCCGGATTTCACGTTGTACATGGACCATATGAATGAGTATTCGACCGATGGGGTGGAGGCGCTGTTGAAGAAGGGGGATTCCCCTGCGGGGTTGATGTTTCATGCGTTGTTCAATCCGGTGGTGGCCTTTGCGAAGGGGTATGGGCTGAAGGCGGGGTTTTTGGATGGGGTGGAGGGGTTGGTGTTTCATCTGAACCATGCCGTGTATGTGCATTGGAAGTATGTGAAGGCGTGGGAGTTTGTGATGGGGCGTGAGGGATTGGTGGGGGAGCGGCCGCGGAGTTGGTTGGATCGGTTTTCGGGGCGGTGAGGCTTTACCTGCGGGCTACGCGAAGGATCTCTTCAAGAGATTCCAGGTCGCGGAGGCCGAGTTCGGCGGGATTTTGGAGGGGGGTGCCGGTTTGGGCGCAGTGGGCGAGGTGTTCGGCTTCGAGGCGAAAGGAGGAGGGCTCGTGGCGGGGGGTGGGGAGGTCGAGGTCGAGGTGGCGGTGGGCGGGAGAGTGGGCGCGGACGCGGAGGTGGAGGCCCTTGTAGGCGAAGGCGGGTTGGAGGGTGAGACGGGCGAGGGTGGTTTGGACTTCAAAGGAGTCTGGAATTTTGGTGAGGAAGGAGGAGGTGCAGTGGATGGGAGCGTTGTTTCGGGTGAGGTGGCCGTGCCAGTCGGTGGCGAGTTCCAGGTGGTTGTCTGGAGCGTGGTGGACGGTGGCTCGGTCAACGATGAAGCCTGCCGGGAAGAGGGTGTGCAGGATTTGGATGGGGTAGATGCCTACGTCGAAGAGGGAGCCGGTGCCGGGGAGGGTGGGGTCGAGGCGCCAGCCTGGGTGGGCGTGGAAGCCGAAGGCGGAGTGGACGGCGGTGGGTTCACCGAGGACGTTGGAGGCCAGGAGGGCGCGGGCGCGCTGGTGGACTGAGGTGAAAGGGAGGCGGTAGCCGATGGCGAGGAGGCAGTTGGCTTGCTTGCAGGCTGCGATCATGGCTTCGGCGTCGGCCACGGTGGGAGCCAGGGGTTTTTCGCAGAGGATGTGCTTGCCCAGGCGGGCAGAGCGCTCGGTGAACTCGCGGTGGAGGTGGTTGGGCAGGCAGAGATAGACGGCTTGGACCTGGGGGTTGTCGGCGAGGGTGTGGAAGTCGGTGTAGGTGAGGGCGGTGGGGATGTTGTGGGTGCGGGCGAGACGCTGCGCTTTGGCAAGGTTGCCGCTGACGAGGGCGGTGACGCGGGTGGTGGGGGAATCTTCGAGGGCTTCGAGGAATTTGGTGGCGCCGTGACCGAGGCCTACGACGGCGAAGCCGAATCTGCGTGTGTTGTTGGTTGAATTTTGGCGGGGGAAGAGGGGCCAGCGCATGGCCGGGCTACTTGAGGGCGATGGTGGTGTCGCCGGATTGCTCGCGGACGAGGCGCTCGGTGAGGGTGCGCATGTCTTCGCCGGTGCGGAGGAGGGTGAAGGCGTGCGTGGTCTCGTTCCAGTCGAGTTTAAAGGAGGTGGATTGGGCGGAGATCCAGAGTTGGCGGACGGGGGTGTTGGGGGAGAAGACGAAGCGGGCGCCGTCCTCGAAGTGGATGTTGAGAACGCCGTTCTTTTCTTCGGCTTCGAACTCGGCACCGGCGTCTTCGGCGCGGATGAGGGACTGCTTCAGGGACTCGAGGGCGCGGTCGGATTCGCGGCGAAAGGTGGCTTCGTCGATCATGGGTTGAGTGTACTGCGAAGGGGGCGAAAGGGTCTGCGCGAGCGATACACTTGGCGTAAGAGGAGGACGCTATGGCGAGTATGCCCCTTGTGCCGCCGGAGTTGCCGGAGGAAGGTGAAGTTACCCGAGAGCAGTGGTGGGATCTTTTCGACTATCTACGACTGTCGCAACAGGAGGAGTATGCAAAACAGGGTGGCCCTGTTGAGTTTGTTCGAAGACTACGAGAGGAAGAAGATCCTTTCCAGTGCTGATCTACGTTGATACCAACATCTGGATTTACGCTTACGAAAACGATCCTCTGTTCGGAGACGCTGCCAGGAACCTCTTTCAGAGACTTCGGGAGGGCAAGCATGAGCTTGCGGTGAGCTTGTATCTTCTAAGCGAACTGTTGGTGGCTCCTACGAGGAACAGCAATGTCTTTGCGCTAGCGTCGTACCGCCTCCTGTTTCGGTCTCGCGAGGTAGTGATGTTGTCCTACCAGCAAGCGGCAGTTCAGACCTATGTCGATCTGCGTGCAACCCATCGCGTGAAGGCGGTAGATGCTTTGCATCTGGCTACCGCGGCTTACGGCAAGGTGGACCTGTTCGTCACCGAGGATTCCAAGCTGCGTGGTCTCTCTGTACCTGGCATTGGACGGATCGTTCAACTCGCAGACCTTGTGTGAGTCAGGTCATCCCGCCCTAGCTCAGGAGCGGGGGTGGATGTAGTAGACGAGGCCCAGTTTGTCGTCGGTGAGGAGGAAGGTGTCGGGGGCGAGGCGGAGGAGGCCGCAGGGGCGGCCGTGGACGGTGGGTTTGCCGGCGTCTTCGGTGAGGAAGCCGGTTATGAAGGGTTGGGGGGTGCGGTTTTCGGGGGTGAAACGGGCTACCCCGTAGCCGGTGCCGATGCGGGGGCGGCTGGCGCCGTGGAGGGCGACGAGGAAGGTGTTGTGGAGGGTGGGGTTGTCGGGACCGAAGAAGGCGAGGCCCAGGGGGGAGCTATGGGCGGGGAAGGTGGTGTAGGCGAGGGGGACGCCGGAGCAGTCGGTGAGAGGAGCGGGGACGGGGCCGAGGTTGGCGTTGGGATCGGTGACGTTTGTCCGGCCGCCGGCGGCTGCGGTGAGGGTGCCTTGCTTGTACATGCCGGGTTGGGCGCCGTAGCTGGAGTCGGCTGGGCGCTCGGATTGGGTGTTGGGATCGTCCGGGGGTGGCATGTCGGGAAGTGGGGTGGTGTCGAGGGTGGCTTTGCCGTGGGCGAAGAAGCAGGTGGGCCAGCCGTAGTTGGGGGATGGTTGGGGGCTGGGTGCGCCGGGGGGGCTGGGGATGGCCAGGCTTACCTCAGCGGCTGAAGCCGCCGCTTCATCGCAGTTTGTATGGCACGGCTGAAGCCGTGCCCCTTCTGTTCGGAGGGAGACAGGAATAAGCGCCGGCGCAAGGGCATGGGGAGGGTGAAGGGCGTTTGGGATGGCGGAGTCGTCGGTTTGGGCTGAGGCGCGTGAGATAGGGCCGAGGTGGGCGTTGCTGTCTAGTTCGAAGAAGGTGTCTTCGGGTTCGCCTGTGCCGAGGTGGTCGTCACCCATGTTGGTGTTGAAGAGGGAGCCGCCGTCGAGGTCGGTGACGAAGCGGAGGTCGACGGCGTTGCGCATGCCGTGAGCGAGCATGCGCTGGTCGGAGCCGTCAGGGTTCATGCTGATGATCGAGGCGCGGATCACTTCGCGTTCCTTGCAGTAGTCGCAGCTTGAGCCTGCGGCAACGTAGAGGCGAGTGTGGCCGTGCAGATCCGCGAGGGCGACGGTGCGGGTGAGATGCCAGCCTCCGTATTTGTAGTTGAGGCCGTAGTCGGGGAAGCGGATGAGGATTTGGGGCGGGGCGGTGGGGTGTTCGTCACCGGGGTGATAGGGAAAGCGATCCAGGCGGTCGGTGAGGGGGAGGTAGAGCCAGGTTTGGTGGGTAGCAGGGTCGGTGTAGAAGGCGAGGTTGTTGGGGTTGCGGAGGTGGTCGAGGTAGGTAGAGATGTGGGTAAAGCGGTGGGTTGTGGGGTTCCAGCCTTCGAGGATGAAGATGCTGCCCTGGGTGTTGTCGGCGAGGTTGTACATGCCGGTGGCGAAGATGCGGCCGTCAGGAGATTGGGTGAGAAAGCGGACGCGATGGAGGCCGGTGGCGGCGACGTCGATGGTGAAAGGGGCGGGGACGTTGAGGGTGATGGACTGGCTGGGGGCGTAGGTGAGTTTGTGGGGGGTAAGGGTCTGCGCGGCCAGGGGGAGGGTGACGAGGAAGGTGAGGAATCGGCGGAGCATCGGGTGGTTAGACGGTTGAGGGAGGGCTCAGGGCGATGGGGAGGCGGGTTTGCTGCGGAGGGGAGAGGCAAAAAGCAGGTTCCCTGCGGGAATGACAACCAGAAAGGCAACAGCAACAGCAACAGCGACAGCAACAGCAGCAGCAACAGCACAGCGACAGCAAAGGCAAAGGTAAGGGTCAGGGGGTGGGGTGTTCTGGGTGGGGGGGTGGGGTGTCTCGGACTGCGCAGGGGGCGCTGTTGGAGGTGGGTTCGAAGTGCTGGGTGGCGTCGGAGAAGATGAAGGGTTGGCAGGCGAAGGTGCGGAGGCGGGTAAGGCGGAAGTTGCGGGAGTGGGTGAGGGGATCGTCGGCGTCGTGGGCGGGAGTGTGGCCGAGACCGGTGATGAGGGTGAAGTGGTGGGTGGGGTCGTTGGGGGCGGGTTCAAGCCAGCGCTGGATGAGTTCGCAGGTCTGGTGTGGAGGGCGGAGCTGGCCGGTGATGTCGCACTGGCGAGCGCCGCTGACGAAGCTGATGACGACGGCGGCGTGGCCGTTGATGATGCGGAGGTCGGCTTCGTTTTCGGTGAAATCGCCGTTGGCGCCGTTGACGGTGGCGTGGTAGACGGCGCGGTAGCGTCCGGGTTCGAGCCAGGAGCGCAGGGGGTGGACGAAGTTGGAGGGGGTGGTGGCGCCGGCGTTGAAGGAGGAGGCAAAGGTGAGGGTGGCGACGCGGCGCCAGGTGCCTTCGGCCTCCGGGACGAGGACGGCGCTGAGGACGTGCTGATCGAGTTCCACGGTGAGAATGGCGTCGAGCTCGTCAGAGTTGCCGAGCTGCATCATGTCGAGCTGCATGGAATGGGGAAAGGGGACATGGCCGTGGGAGAGGTATTGGCCAGGGGCGCCGAGGGAGCTGAGGGCGCCGATGCGGGCGCGTTCGTCGTCGGAGGCGAGCTGGCGGGTGAGGGATTGAGGGGCGGGGACGCCGAAGTTGGCGGCGGCGAACTGGATGGCGCCAAGGCCGGTGCTGATGGGGCCGATGGGGCCGCTGGGGACGGGGCTGGCCGCGGGGCTCGCGCCAGCATGGGCGGTCGAGCTTGAAGCGGGACTGGCGGGGGTATGCGATGCCGCGGATCCGGGCTGGCGGACGAGGGGGGGCGGCTGGGGTGCGGGCGGCTGGTTAACCGCGGGCGCGGTGGGAGGTGCGGAGCCGAGGGAGTGCCGTTGAGGGTGTGCAACACCGCACGCGACCGCCGTGAGGAGGGCGGTACGGGCGAGAGTGAGGAGAAAGCGAAGCATAGTGCTGCGAAGATCGGTTGTGATGGTCGCTCGGCGTCCGGGGCGAGTGGTCCGGTTAGAAGGGGATATCTTCGTCGGTGATGCCCTGGTCGGCGTAATCCGGGACGGATTGCGAGTTGCCGCCTGAGGAGGTGTTGGGGCGGGAGCCGGCGTAATTGCCGCCGGAGCCATAGCCGCCGCTTTGTGAGCCGGAGGAGGCGTAGGAGCCGGCGCGTTCGGGGGCGCCTTCGCCGCCGCCACGGCCTCCGAGGAG
>CAXUDN010000104.1:0-5562 GCA_964249715.1 uncultured Acidobacteriaceae bacterium | reverse complement strand
GCCATGGGTTTTGCTCCGTTTCAGAGGAGAGGATAGCAGAATGGGGCAGTGTATTTTCTGTTGCTAGTGCCGGTTGACGTGCCCGGCTGCGGGGACGATCGGGGCGCTGGGTGGGGGCGTGAAGTTCTTTCCGACGAGGGCGATGGCAGCGTCGATCGAGCCGCCGGGCTCCAGATCCTGTGGGGTGACGGGGGTGAGGACACGGAGGACGCCCTTGGGGTCGGTGACGAGCAGGAGCGGGAAGTCGGTGGCCTGGAAATGGTTCAGGGTCTCGGGACGGACGGTGACGGTAGGTGTTTCGGCGAGCATGGAGGCGGCGTAGGCGGGGCTGAAGGCGGTGTTGGTGATTTTGGGATCCCGGGTACGGGGTGGGACGGTCTGGGCGAGGAGGGCGTAGAGATAAGCGGAGTGGCCTTCGACCTGGAAGACGGTTTCGGGGAGGTGCGGGCCCATGAGGACGCACTGTGCGCACCAGTCGGGAAAGAGGAGAAGGGCGGTGAGGGCGCTGCGGGCGGGCAGGATCGGGAGCGTGTCGGTGGGACTGCTGAGGGAGGCGAGCGGGGTGATGCCGGAGAGGGGCTTGCCGAGGAGGGCGTACTGGCGGCGCTGCCCGGTGATGCGGAGGGCGTCGTCCTGCGGGATGGTTGCAGGGAGAGCGGCGTCGAGGGCGGCGACGGTGGATTGGGCTGCGGCGGGCCTGACGGCGAGTTGTTGCAGGATGGCGAGGGAGAGGCCGTTGGCGTAGAGGGTGCTGGGGGAGAGTCCGTCGGGTAAAGGAGGTGCGGGGGTTTGGAGGGCGGCGAGGACCAGGGGCTGTCTGGCCTGGGCGAGCTTGATGGCGTCGGCAGTGTGAACGAAGCGCATGTAGTCGAGGGCTTCGTCGATACACTGGCTGGCTTCGGTCGTGTAGGGCACGGCGGCGAGGAGGGCGAGGGCGGTCGCGAGGGCCTCGGGTTCCTGCTTGAGATGGAGATGGGCTTCAGTCTTGGCGGTGTAGGCGTCGGTAAGGAGGGGTTTGGGCTGCGTGGGGGCGGTGATGTAGCGGCTGGCGGCATCGATCACCGCAGGCCATTGCTGGCCTAGGCTGCAGAGGCGGGCGAGGTCGACGAGGTCGGGGCCGGTATAGTCGGTGGGTTTGCGGATGTCGCAGGAGGCCTTGGCGGCGCGGATGGCGACGGTCATGGCGGCGAGTTCGATGTCGGACCAGTTTGCGATGTTGTGGCGGGTGACTTCGAGGGGATGGAGGGCGTCGGTGTAGGCGGCACCGGGGGAGAGCTGGGGGGTGCTCGGGAGTGTCGGTTGAGGCGGAGGGTCCTGGGCGTGAGCGGCGACGCACAGGGCCAGGGTGAAGCTCAGGGCGAGATCAAGGCTTGCGCGCACGCGGAAAGGCTCCTGGGAGTGAGGTCACCTTACAGAAGACGGCGAGGTTCGGAAAGGGTTAGGGAGGGGTGTTGCGATGGGAGGCGCGGGTTCTTTCGCCGATGACCTTGGCGATGCCCAGGGCGGAGAGGAGCAGGCCAAGGGGAAGGCAGCCGAGGGCGAGGATGAGCACGAGCCAGCCGCCGTTGGTGTGGGGACCCCAGCGGGTGGCTCCGCCGAAGACGGCGAAGAGGAGCGCGATGCACAGGACGCCGACGGCGAAGATGCTGCCGCCTGTGGTGAGGAGTTTGCGGGTGTCCCCTTGCATCTAGCGGTAGGCCGCGAGCATGGCGTAGACGACGACGCCGGAGACGGAGACGTAGAGCCAGATGGGGAAGGTCCAGCGGGCGAGCTTGCGGTGGGCGGGGAAGCGGCCGCTGAGCGAGAGGAAGAAGGTGATGAGGATGAGCGGGAGGCAGATGATCGCGGCGAGGATGTGGGGGGTGAGCAGGACCCAGAGATAAATACCGCGGGCGAGGGGGTGGGTGCGGGGGAAGAGCATGTCGCCGTGGAGGATGTGGTTGACGATATAGGTCACCAGGAAGACGGAAGAGACGATGAAAGCGCCGAACATGCTATTGCGGTGCTGTAGGATTTCGCGGCGGCGTATGTGACGGAAGCCGATGAGGAGAAAGACCGTGCAGAGGGCGTTGAGGACGGCGTTGAGGGCGGGGAGAAAGGCGAGGTGGGTGCCGGCAACGTCGGTGGGAGGGTGATAGTAGACCAGCCAGGCGAGGAAAAGCGAAGCGACGGCGGAGACGGCGAGGATGCCCCAGATGACGGCGGGTGGTGTGCGGTAGGTCGGGTCGGGGGCGGTGATGGCGGTCATCGGGCTCGTTTTAGTGTAGCTGTGCGGCGGTGGGGCGATGCGGTGAGAGTGGAGGTGAGACGCGCCTGGGTTGGGGAAGCGCAAGTGAATGTTGCCAGGGGTGGCGTCGGGATGGTGGAGTGTTGGGGTTAATGGGGAGGTTGGGTTTGCGGCGTTGGATGCTTTGGATGGTGGTGTGCGGGTGGTGTCTGGGGGTGGGTGGGGCCGCGGCTGGACAGGATGGCGGCGCGGCTGGACAGGATGGGGGCGCGGCGCAGGCGGGGGTGGCGGCGCGCTTTGAGGTGGCTTCTGTGCGGCCGGTGGCGGAGAAGGATCGGGGGTTCACGTCGATTGGAGCGTATGGGCTGCCGCGGTTCACGATGAAGGGTGCGTCGTTGTCGCTGCTTATCTCGCTAGCGTATGACGTGCCGACGGATCGGTTTGCCGGGGCACCGAAGGGGTTGGAGGATGCGGTTTTTGACGTGGAGGTGAAGTCAGAGGGGGATGTGCCGCTAACGTACGAGCGGTTGAAGCCGTTGATGCAGGGATTGTTGCGGGAGCGGTTTGGGCTGGTGGCGCACCTTGCGACGCGGGAGGAGCATGGGTACGGCATGGTGGTGGCGAAGGGCGGCCCGAAGCTGACGAAGGCGGAAAAGGAGGGTGGACCGACGTACATGATGCGGGATCAGGTGCGGGGTTCGGCGATCTCGATGATCACGTTCGCGGGCATACTTGCCGCGGCGATCAAGCAGCCGATTGAAGATGAGACTGGGGTTGAGGGCAAGTATGACATTGCGTTGCACTTTGCGCCGCAGGATGGGTCGGGAAATGGGGACGCGGGATTGCCTTCGTTGTTTACGGCGCTGAAGGAGCAGTTGGGGTTGGAGTTGAAGCCGAAGATGGTGACGGTGAATACGCTCGTGATCGATCGCGTGAACAAGACGGCTACACCGGATTAGAAGAAGAGGCGGCCCTGGGCGTTGAGGATCATGGCGAGAAGCAGAAGGGGCAGGTAGATGACGGAGACCTTGAGTAGATTGCGGGCGGTGGCGCGATTTTCGGGGGCTTCCGGGGTGCGCAGGATGCGGGCGAAGCGGACCGTGGCGTAGAGGTAGAAGGCGTCGAGAGAGAGGGCGGCAAGGGCGTAGGGGCGGCCAGTGGTGCCGAGCCAGGTGGGCCAGAGGCTGACGGGGATCATGAGAACGGCGTAGAAGAGGGCCTGGAAGGCGGATCCGCGGGCGGCGTCGTGGGTATCGGGGTCGGTGGCGACGAGGCGGATGCCGGCTTTGGCGTAATCGGCGCGATAGAGCCAGCCTATGGCCATGAAGTGCGGGAACTGCCAGACGAAGAGGATGGCGAAGAGTGCGACGGCGGGCCACTCGATGAGGCCTCGGGCGGCGGTCCAGCCGATAAGGGGTGGAAGCGCGCCGGGAAAGGCGCCGATGAAGGTGTTGAGGGGCGTGATCCGCTTGAGGGGCGTGTAAATGGCGACGTAGGCCACGGCGGTGAGCAGGGTGAGCGTGCCGGTGATGAGATTGGTGGTGAAAGCGAGATAGGTGGAGCCGACGACGATGAGAAGGAAGCCGATGATGAGGCCGTGAGCGAGGCCGATGCGATGCTGCGCCATGGGACGGGCGGCGGTGCGGGGCATGCGGAGGTCGGTATTGCGCTCCAGGGCCTGGTTGAGGGCGGAGGAGCCGGCGGTGACGAGGGCTATGCCGAAAAGGGCTTTGATGAGGCCGATGTGGAATGGGCTGATGCCGGAGGCGAGGGAGCCGAGATAGAAGCCACCCGCGGCCATGAGCAGAACCATGGCGGAGACGCGCGGTTTGCCGAGAATCAGGTAATCGGAGAGCAGCAGGCCGGCGCGCGAACGAGTTTTGGCAGTTGAAGGTTGGTTCAGGGCCGGAGATGTGGCGGTGAGTCGCACTCCTCTTCAGGATAGCGCGGAGTGGCACCCGGGCGTGTACGCGATGAACGGATTCGAAGGGCATGACCGGAATGTGGATTGCCTGCTTCACGGGGGAAAGCTATACTTCGGGCAACCGGCGCACGTCCAGGTCTGATCAACAGTCGCGTGGCTCCGGGTGCGAGGTGTGTCTTCAGCGATAGCGGGAGGCAAATCCGGCTTGGTAACGGAGGGCCGCCTGGTCCTGAATCAGGTGCGCCGCCTGGTGTGCTGGAGCCGGGGAGCCCCGCGAGCCGATGGCGGGCGGTCACACGGGTTTTGCGAAGTTGCGCCGGGGTGGGGAAGGCGGCGGCTTCGGATGTTCTCCATGCGGTGCTGCCCTCCGATTGCCGGATTTGTGGCGGCCCGATGCTGGGTTTGACCCCCCTTCGCGTGTGCGATGCCTGTGTAGGGCGGGTGCGGGCGCAGGCTTTGGAATCGGATGAGTTGACCTGTTCTCGCTGTGGGGATGCGCTGGGGATGGAATCCGCGCGGTTTGCGGTTTCGATGGGCGCTACGGAATGTACGGCTTGCCGGTTGGCCCCGCCGCCGTTTGCCAAGGCGGTGAGCTTTGGCCTGTATGACAGCGAGATGCGGGAGATGTTGCATGCGCTGAAGTTTGGAAGAATGCGGCGGGTGGCGGAGCATGTCCTTGGCGAGTCGATGGCCGAGGCGCTCTTGAAGCTGGAAGGTTTCGCTGCGACGGAGCTGGTGGTGGTGCCTGTGCCTTTGTTTAAGGAGCGAGAGCGGCAGCGCGGGTTTAATCAGGCCGGCTTGCTGGCGCGGGCTGGGGTTCGGCGGGTGGCTCGGCTGCGGCCGGGGTGGAAGCTGGCGTTGCGGCCGGAGGCTTTGGTGAAGACCAAGGATACGCGGGCGTCGTATGCGTTGCGGCCGGACCAGCGGCGGCGGGAGTTGCGGGGGGCGTTCGGGATTGGGGATGCGGAGGCCGTGCGGGGGCGTGAGGTGGTGCTGGTGGATGACATTCTGACCACGGGGGCTACGGCGCGGGAGTGTGCGAAGGTGCTGCTGCGGGCGGGGGCGGTAAAGGTTTGGGTGGCGACGGTGGCGCGGGCGCAGCCGGAGAGTTTGCGGGCAGTGGAGGTGAGTGTGGCGCGGTGGGATTTTGGGCCAGAAGGGAAAACAGCAGATTCCCTTCGGGAATGACAACAGGAAAGCAAAGACAAGCAAAGCAGGACGGCGAAGCGTAACCGAAGCGGTAGTTCAATACGACGGAGGCAGAATGCAGTCTGGGCAAGCGAAGTCGGCGAGGCGGGGCGGGAAGGTTCACCACACGACACATCCGGCGCCGGGGACGGCACGGATGGAGGCGATCGAGATCCGTGCGGGGGTGTTTCGGCAGCCGGCGATGCAGACGCCGGTGCTGGTG
>CAXUDN010000103.1:9581-13278 GCA_964249715.1 uncultured Acidobacteriaceae bacterium | reverse complement strand
CTCGGTGCGCCAGGTGGTGTTGTGGTCGGCGAAAGCGAAGTAGCGTTCCAGGCGTTGGCGCAAGGGGGTTCCGTGGAGGGCTAGATTTTGGGAGGCTTGTGTTCCGAGCATAGCGTGAGCGCAAAGGCTGCGAGAGCTTTTCGCTATGATTTGGGCGGAGGCCAGCGTCTGTGATTCGGAGCTGCCAAGAGGATGAGTTCGAGACGATCTGGGAGATCATCAATGACGGCGCGCGAGCGTACAAGGGGATCATCCCGGCAGACCGTTGGAGAGAACCCTACATGCCGCCGGAGGAACTGCGGCATGAGATGGACGAGGGTGTGCGGTTCTGGGGATATGAAGACGAGGGGTGCCTGGTTGCCGTGATGGGGATCCAGGAAGTGCAGGACGTCACGTTGATCCGCCATGCTTACGTTCGGACCGGACAGCAGAGCGCGGGGATTGGTGGGCGGCTGCTTGCGTTTTTGCGCGAGAAGGCATGCGGGCCGGTACTGATTGGAACGTGGGCGTCCTCGGTACGGGCGATCCAGTTTTACCAGCGCCATGGTTTTCGCGTGGTCTCTGAGGAAGACAAGGAGAGGCTGCTGCGGCGCTATTGGGACATTCCCCAACGTCAGATTGAGACTTCGGTGGTGCTGGTGGAAGGGCAGGGCGTTCCAGAGGATCCTGGGAGCGATGGGAGGGACGCATGACGGCTGAGGATGCCAAACGGATTTTGAGGCTGGAACCGCACCCGCGGGAGGGAGGGTGGTTTTGCGAGACATATAAGAGTGGGGCGGTGTTGCCTGCGTCGGTGTATGCGAACTCGTCGGAGCCGGAGCGGTATGACGGGCCTCGGCGGCTGACCACGGCGATTTACTACCTTCTCGCGCCGGGAACGTTCAGCGAGATGCACCGGCTGCGGTCGGATGAGATCTTTCATCACTATGCGGGAGCGGCGGTGGATATGCTGCAGCTTTGGCCGAGCGGGCGGGTGGAGCGGCTGGTGATTGGGAAGGATCTGGAGACGGGACAGCGGCCGCAGGTGGTGGTGCCCAAGGGTGTATGGCAGGGATCGAGAATTTTGCCTGCCGAGGCGACGGAAGGGGCGTGGGCGTTGCTGGGCTGCACGGTGAGTCCGGGGTTTGAGTATGCGGATTACGAGACGGGGACGCGGACGGAACTGGTGGACAGCTTCCCTGAAGCGAGGGAGCTTATATGTGCGTTGACGCGGGGTGGCGTTCATTAAGAGCGCCTGATTTGCGAGGCGCAGGCCAGGTTGGCAACGAGGGAGTGCCGGGCGGCAGTCCGCCCGGTCTGACATGACGATAGTGAGCGAAACGGGGTGTTTGCCGTCCTTTGTCGTATCCGGGTCAGAGGGGGAGGGCGTTTCTCCGCCTAGAGTGAGCTGCGGGAGACACGGAAATGCATGAGTTCTTTGGGAAGGTGGTCGCAGGTTTGGGTCTGCGGCGGGTGAAGACTGCGCGTTTGTCGATGCTGTTGGGGTTGAGCCTCAGTCTTGTTTTGTTGTCCTACAGTGCGGGCCAGAATGCGGAGGCGGGCGGGGGCAATCCTTTGACGGGTTCATGGCACCAGATGACGCCGGCGCAGGTGGGGGGCACCATCCACAACTTCATGAGCTTTGGCGCGGATGGGACGTTCTTTTCGTCGTCGATCAATGACGGCGGCCCGCAAGCCGGGTTGCGCTCGCAGATGTGGGGCAGGTACACGATCAAGCCCGCGGCGAATGGGATGTATCTGGTGACAATGTACTACAAGGGCAGAGCGCCGGTGCAGATGTGCATGCAGGGGATGGGGTGCCGGCCGAACGGTGTGATGCCTACCCGGCCGGACCAGGGATTGTTTCAGTTCCAGGGCGACATGCTGCAGAGCAACAATGGTTTTGTCGCCCAGCGGAGCGGCATACCGCCGGTGCTGATGCAGCGGCTGCCGGCGACATGGATGGTGCAGCCACCGCCGCCGCTGAACCTTCCGTCCGGCGGAGCGACTGCGAACGGGGGCCGGTATGTTTCGCCGAGGACTACCACTCCAGGACTGGGCGGCAACTGTGACGATCTGCAGCAGTCGCGGATATGCACCATCAATGATGGGTGGTACCACAAGGATCCAAATACGGGGTGCATGGTGTGCTCGAAGTAGCGGCGTGTTATGGCTGGGGTTGCGGCGCGGTCGGTTGAGGTGTTCCGCAGATGCAGTCGTGGACGGCGGAGGGGCGGACTTCGCGGGCGGAGCAGGCGAAGGCGGGCCAGATCTGGGCGAGGCCGAGGGCGTAGAGGCCGATGTCGCCGGGGTAGTAATGCTGGCGAAAGGCGGTGCTTTCAGGGGACTGGCCGGATTTGTCGGCGGTGAAGGCGGAGGTGAGCTTTTCGGCCGAAGCGGCGGAGAAATCCGGGACGTGGAAGGCGGTCGTGAACCGGTAGGCCTCTGTCCAGGGTGGGGTGCTGCCATCGGGGCTGGGGGAGACGAAGGTGCGCCAATCTTTGAGGATAGCGGTGTGGGGATCGACGGTGGCGACGAGGAAGGCGGGGCGGTTGCCGGCGTAGGGGCTGATGGAGGGGACGAGTTTGGCGGGGATGGCTGGCTGGCTTGTGCCTTCGGCCCTCGCGTCCCCAACCGCAGGTCTCTCCACTTCGCTTCGCTCTGGTCGAGATGACAATTCATTGGGCCGAGAGGACGGCGTTGCCGACGGCTCCGGTCGAGATGACAATGCTGTTGAGATTGCGGTGGGAGCGGGGCGGTGGAGGAGGCGGAATTCATCCATGTGGCTGTGGCCGAAGACGGCCAGGCGGACGGTGTCGGCGTAGTCGAGGAGGGCGTCGGGTAAGGCAGTGTCGGCGAGAAAGGGGCGTGGTGTGGCGTTGCAGAGACCGGCGGGTTGGAAGATGTAGCGACGGAAAGAGTTGTAGACGTCGACGCCGGGCGGGATATGGCTCATGAGCCAGACGTGGTCGTTGTGAGTGCGGGCGTCGGCGAGTTGGGTGCGAAGCCAGTGGATCTGGGCGGCTTCGGCGGTGCGGTCGGGGCTGCCGGCGCAGGTGGTGAACTCGCGGGATTCGAAGATGTCCTCGAGGACGAGAAGGCGGGTGTGTTCTATGGGCGCGGGGAGCGGGATGGCGTAGTCGCCTTCGGGGGTGAAGGTGACTTTGAGGTCGAGGGTGGCGGCGCGGAGGGCGTCGGCGGTTTGTTTCAGGAAAAGGTCGTCCGGGTTTTCGCGGTAGTCATTGCAGCCGGAGTCGTTGTTGCCGAGGGAAGCGTAGACCGGGGTGCGGGGATAAGCTTGCCGAAGTTGGGCGAGAACGAAAGTTACGGTTTTGGCGGAGAAGGCGACGAGCTCTTGCGGAGTGGTGTTGGGGGCGGTGTGGCGGAAGCGGCAGGGGAACTCGTGGGTGAGGATGTCGCCGGAGAGGGTGACGAAGAGGGGGCGCGCTTCGGCGTTGTGGGCGGCGGCGAGGGTGGTTTTGAGCAGGGGCCAGGGGGTATCGAGGGCGCGGCCGCCGCATTGGTTCTGGAGGGTTTGGAGGTCGGCGGCCTGGGTGGGGGATGTGGGGCTGTTGAGGATGGCGGGCCAGTGGTCGATGGGTTCGGTGAGGAGTTGGGGGAGTTTGGCGGGGTCGTGGAATGGATCGAAGTGGATATCGGAGAGCATGACGACGGGGACGGATTGGGCGGGGAGGGCTCCGTGAAGGGTCAGGGCGGC
>CAXUDN010000103.1:1432-9481 GCA_964249715.1 uncultured Acidobacteriaceae bacterium | reverse complement strand
TGAATTGGCGGGCGCGGGTGCGGTCGCTGGCGGCCAAGCCGGCGACGGCGTTGGTGGCGATGAGGCCAGTCGAGTGTTGGGAGGCGATTTGGACGCCCTGGAGGGTATACACGTCGCCGTAGGCAGGCGGTTGGGAGGCGAAGAAAGCCTGGATGCGGTCGCTTAGAACCGGCTCTTCGGGGCTGGCGTGCCACCAATTCCAATCCACGGACCAGTTGCTGGCGACGCGCCAGGCGTCGTAACCGAAGATGGCGGATTGGGGAAAGCGGGTGGTGTGCGGGGTGCCGTCCCAGTTGGCGTAGACGGGAGCGAGGCCAGTGGTCTTGTCGGCGGCGAGGGGAAAGAATCCGCGGCTCGTTTCGGCGGCCTGGGCCCAGAAGGCGCGGTCTTCGGGCGGTCCCCAGCGGGCCCAGAGCTCGTAGAAGGCGGGCAGGTGGTAGGAGGGGTCGGTGAAGGTGCTGCCGAAGCTGTCAGGAACGAAGCGAATCATCTTGTGGGCTTCGTCAACTTCGGCGGCTTCGTCGCGGTTACCGAATTTGGTGGGGCCGACGATGCGCTCGCGGTGGAGCATGGCGTGAAGGAGGGTGTCGGCTTCGCGGTGGTAGTTGTAGATGCCCTGACCGTCGCCCCAGCGGGCTGAGGCGAAATAAAGGGCCATGGCGAAATATTCTTCGCCGTCGGGGGCGGGGGTCTCGGAATTGGGAGTGCCGTCGATTTTGCAGGACCAGGCGAAATAACCGTAGCTGGGGTGCTTCGGGTCGGGCTGGTACATGTAGGTTTTGGCCCAATTCCAGATCGCGTCGAACTCCTGTTTGTGGTCCAGTTGTACGGCGATGGTCATGCCGTAGCTCATGCCTTCGGTGCGGGCGTCGTGGTTAGCCCAATCGGTGATGTAGGCGAGCTTGCCATTGGCGTTGGAGCCAGTCTCAAAGTAGACGGATTGCGTCTGCGGATCGCCGTGGAAGAGCTGCTGGAAGGCGGCCTGGAGCCTGGCGTCGACCTCGCGGGGCTTGTGACCGTCTTCGGTGAAGAGATTACGGTAATGGCCGGTGCGGAAGGCGCCCCCACGATCGGGCTGCGGCGCTGCGGACGGACTCTGGGCCGGCAGTGCGGGAGAGAGCGCGAGAGTGAAGAAGGCATTGCGAACGAACGCGGTCAGCATGGGGTTTCAGGGTACGCGGGGGAGGCGGCTGGGAGCAAAGTGCGGGGGAGGCCTCTAAAATAGAAAGTCATTGTTTGATTGAGGAAAAAGCATATGAGCACAGCTACTACCGACGCCTTTGGGCAGCTTCAACTGGCGGCGCATACCGCGGGATTGGACCTTCAACCGCTCCAGGCGGGTACGAGTTTCAGCGGCGAACCGACGAGCCGTTTCCACGTGAGCGTCCCTGCAGCACCGGGCAAGCATTTGTTGCTGGAACTGGGGCAGGCGTTTGACGCAGCGGACCCGCGCTATGCGGGGGAGCTTGGAACGTTTTTCAATGAGGCGGCACAACGGCTGAAGAATCCGCGGCCGGATTGCTACCTGACGATGCTGGGGCTGCCGCTGTCGTTTGGCAAGTTTGCGTGGCCGGTGCATGGCTCAACAAGCGGCGCGGACACGTTCATTGTGCATGGGGAGATTCGTTTGGAGACGGGCGCGGAGGCCATTCTGCATGCGAAGGTTTCGGCCTCGCTGACGCAGACCTTTGCGGAGATCCTGAGCGCGATGGAGCAGCCGTTTGCGGAAAGTTTGAGCTACAACGCCGTGCGCAAGACGCTGGATCAGGGGCAACTGGAGCTGGTGAAGAGCGGTAACCGGCAGCCGGTCCCGGTGACGACGCGGTATTTTTCGGCGAAGCAGAACCGCTTTGTGTTCAACGACACGACGGCTGACCAGCGCGAGCAGTTTCTGGCCGGGCACGTGTTCTGGCTGAGTCATGTGTTGGGCGCGGATGCGCCGGTGTGGATTGCGGATCCTCGGGATGCACAGTATTTGAATGCGACCGTGGAGGATCTGCGGGCGGCGGCGGCGAATCTGGCGGCGGCGGGCCTGCTCGAGAGTACGGCTGCGGAGTGGGCGGTGGCGACGCCGGCTTTGATTGCCAAGCGTGAGGGGTTTGAGGCCGAGGTGGCGGATGCGTTGAGCTTTATCAAGCCGAGTTTCAATGAGGACATGCGTTCCGGTCTGACGAATATGTAGCGCGGTCCCCGGTCTCGTACCGGGAGCGCGGACGGTCTGGAAGGGACGCCCCGGGGCGTCCCTTCGCTGTCTCGGACCAGATTTAGTCTGGAGCGGATTAAAGCGCGCTACCTCAGTGTGGGCGAGGCAGGTTGCGCGCTGCTGGTTGCCCGACATTTCTTTCACTCCCGAAAATAACTTGACAGCGAACCTTCGCGCTGCATAAAGTTTGGCGGTTTAACAACAGCACACATTGCACGCGCCCGGGCCCACCGAGCCTTATGTTTGCCGTTACCTTTCGGAGGAATGATGATGCAAATCGAGCTTTCACGCTCCCGGGCCGTCGGTCGCCGTTTGTGTTCCCTGTGGTGGAAGTTGGTGGTGTTTGCTATTGCGGTCATGACGACTCCGCTGATGCTGGCGCAGGTGCTGTACGGCACCGTGACGGGGACGGTGACGGACCCGAGCGGCGCCAGTATTCCGAACGCGAAGATCTCGGTGACGAACCAGGCGAACGGCGAAAAGCGCGAGACGACTACCGCCGGTCAGGGGGAGTATCTGGTGCCGAACCTGGAGCCTGGACCGTATACGGTGACAGTTACGCCGGTGGCGAGCTTCGGTGGGTACACCCAGAAGAACGTCGCGGTCGAGGTGAACACGGTCGTGCGTATCAATGCGACTTTGCAGCTCGCGAGCGTCAACGCGGAGGTGACGGTGAATACGTCGGCTCCAATCCTGCAGACCGAGACGGCGGAGGTGAATCACCAGATCTCGACGCAGCAGATCGCCGACCTTCCGATTACGTCCTCTCAGGGACGCAACTTCCAGGCGCTCTACACGCTGATTCCGGGTGCGGCAGGCGTCCAGGAGCAGAACTCCACAGCGTCGAATCCTTCGCGCGCGCTTTCGGTGAACTTCAACGGCCTTGAGGATATGGGCAACACGACCCGCATCGACGGTGCGGTGAACACCTATGGCTGGCTACCGTACCTGGTCGCGTATGTTCCACCGCCAGATGCGATCGATACGGTGAACATCACGACGAATTCGTTCAATGCAGAGCAGGGTGTCGCGGGCGGCGCTTCGATCAACGTCATTCTCAAGAGCGGGACGAAGGATCTTCACGGCAGCGTGTGGGAGTACAACCAGCTCTTCAACGTAAACGCGCGCGCCTACACCCAGACCCAGGCAGCTTATCCGAGGATCCCGAAAAACATTTACAACGAGTATGGTTTCTCGATCGGCGGCCCGGTTTATATCCCGAAGATCCTGACGGGGCGAAACAAGCTGTTCTTCTTCCAGGACTTCGACCGCACGACGCGGCGGCAGTTGACGACCGGCCTCGATACGGTGCTGGACGCAAAGATGCTGTCGGGAGATTTCTCTGAGGTCCAGTCGCTCACGACGGCGTCGGCGCGGGCGATTCTTTACGATCCACAGCCGGGCGGCGTTGGACCGTATCTGCCGGTAGGCCAACGTCCCACGTTTCTGTCCGAATATGGGAGTAACGCCATTCCGGCCTCCCGTCAGTTTCCGGGCTCGGCCAAGATGGCGGCCTTGCTGGCGCCGATCTCGCAAACGGTAGGAACGCCGACGACCGCGCAGCTGAACAACCAGCTGTACCAGGATTATGCGGGGTCCAGTGGGTTTGCCTATAACCGCAACACGGCGGACTCCAAGGTGACGTATAACCCGACCGACAGGACAAGCTATTTCGGCCATTACAGTGTGGAGCCGTTCACCGTTCTGGATCCCCAGCCCCTGGGTGGGGCGGGTGGCGCGCCGTTCGACGGGGGTCAGGCCGGTGCGGCCTCAGGGCGCCTCCAGAACGTGGGGATCGACTTCAGCCACGTGCTCACGCCGAGGCTGGTCATCGATGCCGATGGCGGCTATACCCGCCAGGTGACCGGCGCCCAGTCGCAGCTGGATGTAGCGGATGGCGATTTTGGCCTGAACACGCTCGGCATCCCGGGAACGAACGGCGTGGGACCAAACTATGTCGGCCAGCCGATCTTCGCCTTCTATGGTGAATCGAGCAGTGGCGCCAGCGGTCTCTCGACTCTGGGCAATGCCCAGACAGCGAATCCATTCCTGTTCCGTGACAACCAGTTCACCGGCGACGTCAACGTGAGCTGGACGCTGGGCAAGCACGCGATGAAATACGGCTTCACCTACTACCACTTCGACCTGAACCATTTCCAACCGACTTCCGGCGGCGCCATTGTTAACCCGCGCGGCGGCTTCTACTTCCAGGGCGGCCTGACTACCGGACCGCAGGATCTCTCCAACGCCAATGCAGCAGGGGTACAAACGGGCGATAACTTGAATTCCTATCTCTCTTTCGCGGATTTCCTGCTGGGTCTGCCGAACATGAACGGCGGCGCCTCGGTTCAAAAGGCCGTGCAGCTCTACAACCCAAACTCCATGCGCTGGACCGAGCTTGGCGGTTACGCCCAGGATCAGTGGACAATCGGCTCGAAGCTGACCTTGAACTACGGCGCGCGCTACGAGTTTTACCCCGCGCCCTACAGGGATCGGTCGGGTGTCTATCGTCTGGATCCATCGCTGCCGCAAACCGCCAATGTGGAGATCGGCGGGATCAACGGCAATCCTGAGAACGCCGGCTTCAAGATGGGGTGGGGGCAGATCCTGCCGCGTGTCGGCGTTGCTTATCGCCTGACTGATCGTCTGGTGATCCGGTCCGGCGCAGGTTTTACAACGGATCCGGACAGCCTGCGTTTTCTGCGTGATTCGTATCCGATCGATCAGGCGCCCTCCTACTCCGGCGCCGCAACGGATAGCATTGCGGTTGATCCAAACAACAACAGCAATCCTTTGCCGCTGTCTGTCGGCATCCCGACTCCCGTGTTGCCGAACACTTCAAGTGGATTCGTGGGACTGCCGATCACCGGGTCGACGAATACTGCGCCCGCCAACTACCGGCGCGGTTATATCGAGAGTTGGAACCTGTTTGTCGAACAGGATCTCGGTCACGGCTTTGTGGCCAATATCGGCTATGTGGGAACGCATCAGGTGCGCCAACTCGCGGGCTACACGCTGAATGCGGCGCCGGTGCCCAGCGGATCGACGCTTTGCATGGCGAATGGCCAGTTTAATCCCTCTTCGAACCTGACAGGAGCTTGTAACTTCCAGGCGAACACCCTCATCAACCTGCAGCACTGCGCGAACCCCACGACGGCTGCGGGCACGATCTGCTACAACACCGGCGGCATCACGCAGAACGCGCCGACATTCAGCGCGAACTACAACGGCCTTCAGACGCAGCTCTCGCGACGCGCCGGCCGGCTGGCGCAGTTTGGGCTCATCTACACCTGGTCTCACGCTTTCAACTACGAGGACAATGGGGCGGGTTCCGGTTCCGGGGGCCTGGCTTTCTCCTATCCCGCCTACTGGAAGCTCAATCGCGCTACGGCGGGCTACGACCGCCCGAACAACCTGCAGTTCTGGACCATCTACCATCTGCCGTTCGGCCGGGATCAGATATTTGTGAAGAACGGCTTTGCATCGGCCCTGCTCGGCGGGTTCCAGCTGAATGGTCAAATTAGCCACATAAGCGGCGCCCCGTTCTCGGTAAGCGCGAACAGCAATACCATCAATACCCCGGGCTCTTCGCTCTATGCCGACCTCGTGAAGCCGTATCACCAGCTCGGCGGACATAACCGCACGCCGGGGAACTCGGCGGTAACGGGTGGAAGCGCGTGGTTCGATCCAACCTCGTTCGCCAACCCCACCGAGCCAACGTATTCGGCAACTCAGACGCCTAACTCAATTCTTGCGCCGCACTTCGGCAGCACGCACCGGAACCAGTTCCGCGGGCCGGGCCAGTCGCAGATCAACGCCAGCCTTTTCCGTGGATTCCATATCTACAGGGAGAGCGAGTTCCAGATTCGTGCGGAGGCGTTTAATTTGCTGAATCATGCTCTGCTGAACACACCGAACGCGACCGTGGGTGGATCGACCTTCGGCTACATCACCAGCTTCGGCGCACCCTACTCCCCGACCGCCGGCTCGAGGACACTACAGTTCAGCGGGCGGTTCAACTTTTAACCAGGACCTCGGTTCTCCTTACGGCGCTCCTTCGGGAGCGCCCTTCTTTTTTGAAGATGAGGAGTTACTCGTCACCGAGGCGGTTGGTCCAATAATCGATAGCTTCCCTGGCGTGGGCAGGGAAGGTGAGGTGGCCGACTTTGCGGGCGGGGCGGGGTTCTTTGCCGTAGTCGTGGCGATGGAGTTCGGGGAAGCGGGCGGTTTCCGCGATGGGTGGCATGGTGCCGATGCAGTTGAGCATGACGGTGGGCTGGCTCGTGGTGGGGCCGAGGGGGAGATTGAGCAGGGCGCGGAGGTGATTTTCGAACTGGGAGGTCGCGGCGCCTTCGATGGTCCAGTGACCGGAATTGTGGACGCGAGGGGCCATCTCGTTGGCGATGAGTTGGTCTCCACCCTGGCCAGGGAGCACGAAGAACTCAACGGCAAGGACGCCGATGTAGTCGAGGGCGGTGAGAAGTTCCCGGAGGTAGCTTTCGGCTGTGGGTTGGAGGGCGGCGCAGTCACAGGGTGCGACGGAGGTGCGGAGAATACCGGCGCGGTGGTGGTTTTCGGTAAGGGGATAGAAGACGATGTCGCCGGAGGCGTTGCGGGCGGCGATGAGGGAGACCTCCCTGGTGAAGGAGACGTGACCTTCAAGGATGGCGGGAGCTTCGGCGACCTCGATCCAGGCAGCAGCGGCTTCGTCGGGGTGGGCGAGGCGGACCTGACCCTTGCCGTCGTAGCCCATGCGGCGGGTTTTGAGGATGGCGGGGAGGCCGAGTTGGGTGATGGCGGTTTGGAGGTCTTCGAGGGAGTCTACGGGGGCGAAGGGGGCGGTTTGGATGCCGCAGTCGTGGAAGAAGCGCTTTTCGAGCAGGCGGTCCTGGGCGATGCCGATGGCGCGGGCGTTGGGGTAGAGGTTGAGGCCTTCCAGGACGTGGGCGTCGATATTTTCGGATTCTACGGTGACGAGATCGACCTGGTCGGCGAAGCGGTGGACGCTGGCGGGGTCGGTGAGGTCGGTTTCGAGGACTGGGGCGACGGCTTCGGCAGGGTCGCCGGGGTTGCCGGCGCAGAGGATTTCGAGGCGGGGGGCGTCCGGGAGTTTGGCGGCGAGGGTGGGCGCGGCTTCGGCGAGCATGAGGGCGAGTTGGCCGGCGCCGAGGATGCCGAGGCGTAGGGGATGCGGTGATGTCGTGGTGGAATTCATTGGCGATCCGAGAAGCAGGTTCCCTGCGGGAATGACAACAAGAAAAGAAGGGCAAAGGTAAAGGTTATTGCGAACGCAGAGGACTCAAGGCACGCCAAGGTACGCAACGAGTGAGATGGCTGCCCTTAGTGACCAGAGGTGTCGCGTGGGTCGGGGTGTTCCAAAACGGCGCTGGTCTGGTTTTGGCGGTAGGTGTCGAGGCGTTGGGCGAGGGCGGGATCGGTGAGGGCGAGGATAGCGGCAGCGAAGAGGGCTGCGTTTTTTGCGCCGGAGGGGCCGATGGCGAAGGTGGCGGTGGGGACGCCGCCGGGCATCTGGACGATGCTGAGGAGCGAGTCAAGGCCGTGGAGGGCTTTGCTCTCGACGGGAACGCCGAGGACGGGAAGTGGGGTAAGGGCGGCGATCATGCCGGGGAGGTGGGCTGCGCCTCCGGCTCCGGCGATGATGAGCTTGAGCTTGCGGTCGCGGGCGGTTTTGGCGTAGGCGAAGAGTTTGTCTGGGGTGCGGTGGGCGCTGACGACTTCAGCCTCGTAGGAGATGCCAAGGGCGTCGAGGGCTTCGGCGGCGTGTTGCATTGTGGGCCAGTCCGAGCGGGAGCCCATGATGATGCCGATTGTGGGAGTGCTCATTG
>CAXUDN010000103.1:0-1332 GCA_964249715.1 uncultured Acidobacteriaceae bacterium | reverse complement strand
GAGGGGTGAACGTTGAGGAGGCGGCCGCGCCACTGCTCGATGAAGTTGGAGCTGACGATGCGCATGTAGCCGATCATGAGAATGAGGTCGGTACCGGCTTCCTCGAAGGCCTGGGTGACTTCTTCGTCGTAGATGGGGCGATCGAGGCCTTGGGGGTCGACATAGAGGGTGTCGACGCCGGCGTTGCCCGCGCGGTCGAGGATGAGCGCGTTGGGTTTGTCGGAGACGACCAGGTTGAGGGCGACGTCGGGAAGTTGGTCCGCGGCGAGGGCGTCGAGAATGCCCTGGAGGGCGGTGCCGCGGGTGGAGCCGAGGACACCGACGCGCAGGGGGTCGCGGGTGGGTTTGGGAAAGGAGATTAGTTTGCCCATGACGGGGTGCTTTCTACAGGGTAGGCCATTATGGGCCGTGGCTGGGGAAAGACGAACGCGACGGACGCGAAGAGCGCGAAGTTGCGCAACGGAGCGACTGGCTTCAGGTGCGGGGTGAGCGGAGGGTGCGCATGTGGTGGACGCGGCGGGCAAGGGCGTCGGCGGTGCCGATATCGCGCCGATGGGTGAAGCGACCGGGGATGGTGGCGACGGTGCGCTCGCACTCGGCTTCGGCTTCGGCGAGGGTTTCGGCGGTGGCGACGACGGCGAGGGTGCGGGAGCCGGTGGCGATGATCTCGCCGGCGCGGACGTCTACGGCGGAGAGAAAGATCTGGGTTCCGGGTAGAGGGTAGGCAGGGAGGATAACGGGGTCACCTGTGCGCGGGTTGTCCGGGTAGCCTTCGGGGACGAGGTACTTGCAGACGCTGGCGGCGGGGCGGAAGGCGACCTGGAGGCCGTGGAGAGTGCCGCTGGTGATGGCTTTGCAGATGGCGAGAAGGTCGGTGTCGAGGAGGGTGAGGAGGTTGAGGGCTTCGGGGTCGCCGAAGCGGGCGTTGTACTCGATGAGGCGGACGCCGTCGCGGGTGGCCATGAAGCCGCCGTAGAGGATGCCTCGGTAGGGCTGGCCGGTTTGGGCGTGGAGGGCGGCGATGGTTTGGGTGTTGATGGACTGGGCGGCGAGGATGTCGTTCTGGGTGAGGAAAGGAAGGAGGCCATCAGCGGCGGTGTAGCTGCCCATGCCGCCTGTGTTGGGGCCGCGGTCGCCTTCGAGGGCGCGCTTGTGGTCCTGGACGGGGGGCATGTGGCGCAGGGTGACGCCGTCGGTGAAGCTGAGGAGGGAGAACTCTTCGCCTTCGAGCTTCTCTTCGATGACGAAGGGGTGGCCTGCCCTGAGGAGTTCGCGGCAGAAGGTGAGGGAGTCGTCGAGGGAGTGGAGGTGGTCGCCGAAGACTTTGACGCC
>CAXUDN010000102.1:0-13663 GCA_964249715.1 uncultured Acidobacteriaceae bacterium | reverse complement strand
TGGTGACGAGGGTGACGGTGTGGGCGCGGCTGAGTTCGAGCGCGGCGATGAGGCCAGCAATGCCCGAGCCTACGACGATGATGTGCATGCGGTTTTGCTGCCTCGGGTGTTGGATGTCCGTACCGGTGTCGAAGGGAGCGGGTTGGATTGTATCGGGATGAATGGGCGCTGGTCGGAGTGCGTCACTTTGTTGGCTGAACGCAAAACCCAAGGGTTTAGGTTTAGTATTCTGTTCCTGTGCCTACGGTTTTAAGGCTACCTGGCTTTCGAGTGTCCATTTATCCGAACGACCATCGGCCCGCGCACGCCCATGTCATCGGGAATGGGTGTGAAGCCATTTTCTTGCTGAACTGTCCTTCAGGGCCAGCAAGCCTTCGGGAGAACTTCGGCTTCGCAGGGCGCGAACTGAATGGGCTACAAAGGAGCCTGGGTGAGCACATCCCGGAGCTCTGCCAAGCCTGGGAGGGCTTCCATGGTCACGCAGGATGAACTTGAAACGGCGAACACGAGGGCAAAGGAGTTGCAGTCCCGGGTTCCCAAGGCGGTTTCGGCCAAATATGACCGTCACATTCGGCGCATCGTGGTGCAACTCAGCTCCAATCTGGGTATTTTTTTCTCACCCCGGGATGCGGAGGGCCTGGAGAGTGCAACGCCAGAAGAACTGAGCGAGATTGAGATCTCTCCTTCCGGCTATGGGCTTCACTTCCCAAAGCTCGATGCGGACCTGTATTTGCCAGCGCTCTTGGAAGGTGTGTTTGGGTCGGAGCGCTGGATGGCGAGCAGGATGGGCCTTCGTGGTGGCAAGTCTCGAAGTGAGGCGAAGACCACGGCTGCCAGAGAGAATGGGAAGAAGGGCGGCCGGCCGAAGCACAAGGTGCGTGTTGCGGCGATCGTGTAGAAGCAGACAGGACGGCATTCGGAGGCGACCGGGTTAAGCACGTTGCAGAACTCGTCGCTTTATGGGGGAAGCATCATGGCCAAGCGCGCAGTGGTCACCACGGATCTAGAGATAGAGAAGGCGCTGAAGAGCGCCAGGCTGCATGATGACGATCAGGTAGCGCAAACAGTCGAGCATGTTCCGGGGTTGAACCTGCTCATCGTCGGACTGAGCAATCATCGCAGATTGGTGTTGCCCGTCGAGGACCTGCAGGGACTGGAGCATGCGACGCATGAGCAGTTGGCAGATTATGAACTGGTTGGCCGTGGGACGGGGATCAGCTTCCCGGCAGTGGATGCGGATTTTTATCTGCCGGCTTTGATCGAAGGCGTTTATGGGACGCGTCGTTGGATGGCTGAACTTGGCAAGAAGGGTGGCGTCGCGAGGACGGAGGCGAAACGGCAAGCTGCGCGAAGGAACGGAGCTAAGGGTGGGCGGCCGAAGAAGGCCGTAGCCGCAAGCGCCTGAGCGGGTTGGCGTGATTGGTTGGGGCGCAGCGGTCTCGTTGAGCGAACAACGCTCTGTATGGGTCTGAAATGTCCGTTTTAGTGAATACAAGCGGGTTCTAATAAGGACATTTCATAGGCGGCAAGTGGGTCACGTCAGCGTAGGCTTGCCCGCGCAATGTCACGGGTCATAGCCTTAGGGTTTCGGTCGTGAGTCGCGTAGCTGGCCAAGGAGAACCACCCTATGATAGGTCTATGACTTACGCCGCCAATTATGAAGACCCATGGAACCGCGACGGAAAACGCGAAGGAGACCCCATTGTCACGCACACGATCAAGCTCCGTATTAGTTCCAACACGGCATTGGATGACGAACAAGTGAGGGAAATACTAAGTCAGCATCTTCGTGAACGCTTCAAGATCACAGATATTGATGAAAGCAAGATCAGTATCGAATAGCGTCGTACCTACACTCCCAGATAGGTAAGAATGTCCGACTTCAAACCGCAGAACGCTCAGCAGCATTTCGCCCTACAGCGTACAAGTTGTGCCGTAGAGACAGTAACTGCTGCGCTCGATGCGCAGAGAAAGGACAGCGAGGGCACAAGGGCCTCAAACGAGCGTTTCTACAATGGGCTTGCTTTATATTCCGGGGGCACGATTGCTCTAAGCGTGACGTTCATGGGGTATCTGAAAACTCTGAGTAAACCCCCGGGGCACCCGCACTGGCTCGTCACAGCATGGACTTGCTTGCTGGTATGTGCCGCGTGTTCATTGTTCTGGACCTTTGTTTACGGCCACTACAGCTATTTCCTTCATGAAGGGCAGGCAGCAGACGCGCATAAAGACAAACACGAAACCGATGCTGAAGAGTACGCCACCATGGTTAGTGGTGCGCGAAGCGTGCAAACCCAAGCCCCTATATCGCAAAAAGACATAGATGACTTTCGGTCCAATCGCCTAGGGGCAGCAGCAATCTACAACAAGCGAGCAGCGAAGGCGAAACGCCGCGAGACCTTGTACTTACGCCTCTGGACATGGTTAGGTCGGGTTGCACGAATCGGTTTCCTGGTCGGCCTTGGCTTTCTGCTCGCCTTTGCTGTCAAGAATCTCTGACCCACGACAACTCCGGTTGTCGTGGGCAATTTACCTGGGTCGAGTGGGTTGGGTGTGCGACTGGGGAGGGAAAAACAAACAGCAGGCTCCCCGTTCGGGGAATGGAAAGAAAGCGACTGCAACCGCAGATTCCCTTCGGGAATGACAACTGAAGGGATGGGACCTGCGTGTCAGGCTTGGGGCTGAATGGGGGCCGGCTTGGCGCTGAGCATGCGCTCGAGGGCTATTCGGGCGGGGGCCGCTGTGGATTCGGGGACGGTGATGCGGTTGGGGGTTTCGCCTCGTTCGAGGGATTCGAGGACCCAGGCGAGGTAGCCGGGGTGGATGCGGTACATGGTGCTGCAGGGGCAGATGACGGGGTCGAGGCAGAAGATGGTTTTGTCCGGGTGATCGGCGGCGAGGCGCTGGACGAGGTTGATTTCGGTGCCGATGGCGATGATGGAGCCCGAGGCGGCGGCTTCGACGGCTTTGCGGATGTAGTCGGTGGAGCCGGCTTCATCGGCGGCGTCGACGACTTCCATGGGGCATTCAGGGTGGACGATGACGCGGACGTCCGGGTGCTGCTGGCGGGCTTGGGCGATCTGGGCTACGGTGAAGCGTTTGTGGACGGAGCAGAAGCCGTGCCAGAGGATGACTTTGGCGGTCTGGAGTTGCTGCGGGGTGTTGCCGCCGAGGGGTTTGCGGGGGTTCCAGAGGGGCATGTGGTCGAGGGGGATGCCCATGGCTTTGGCGGTGTTGCGGCCGAGGTGCTGGTCGGGGAAGAAGAGGACGCGCTGGCCGCGCTCGAAGGCCCAGCGGAGAACGGTGGAGGCGTTGGAGGAGGTGCAGACGATGCCGCCGTGCTCGCCGCAGAAGCCTTTGAGGGCGGCGGAGCTGTTCATGTAGGTGACGGGGATGATGGGTTGTCGGCCGTCGGGGCCGGGTTGGTCGAGGTCGGTGCCGAAGGCGTCGGCGAGGTCCTCCCAAGCGGCCTGGACGGATTCGAAGTCTGCCATGTCGGCCATGGAGCAGCCCGCGGCGAGGTTGGGGAGGATGACGGCCTGGTCGGGACGGGAGAGCATGTCGGCGGTTTCGGCCATGAAATGGACGCCGCAGAAGACGATGGCCTCGGCAGCGGGGCGGGTCATGGCGGCGTTGGCGAGTTGAAAGCTGTCGCCTACGAAGTCGGCGTACCGGATGACTTCGTCGCGCTGGTAGAAGTGGCCGAGGATGACGACACGATCGCCAAGGGCGCGTTTGGCGGCGCGGATGCGGAGGTCGAGTTCTTCCGGAGTCGAATTGCGGTATTCGGTGGGAAGAACGCCCTGGCGGGGGGCGTTGGCGGCGATGTGGTCGAGGGCGGAGGCGCCGGGCCCGTAGGTGGGGGTGAGGGCGTCGATGGCCCAGGGGTCCAGAGAGAGGCCTGGGTCGCAGGTGGAGGTGGCGGGGGCTTGGGAAGTGGAGAGGATGGGGAGAAGCGGGGCCGGGGGTGCGATGGTCGACAAGGTGAAATTCCTTTGGCGTGGCGGCTGCCGGGGGCGGTCCGCTCGCGTGGCTTCACGGTATAGGATACGGCGTTGCGGGTGCGGGATGCGGGGAAGAGTCGGGCGGGTTGAAGTAAGGTTGGAAGGGTTGCGGGAGTGGGTTGCCTCAACACCGGGTTGTCGGCTGCAAAAAGACGAACATACTTGGGTGACTTCAGCGGAAATCAGGTCTCGCCGTCTTTTTTTAAACAGTGTGATTGTCTGATCCTTTCCGCGTGGCGCGTTTTCACGGCCTGCAAGCCAAGTAACCAATCCAGCAGCGGCGGTGAGGTTAGACCGATCACAAACTGCCACCCTGAGTGAGTAGTTCTATCGAGCATGGCGAAAATGTACGGCAAACTGCTCCGTTCCTTGGCGTCGACTGGCTGGACCCCGCCCTTTGCTTCGCAAGGAACGGGCCACCCGGGTTGGTGGGGCAGCCATTTACCTGAGTTTCACGCTAGCAGGGGGGTGCCTGGTCTGCATGGGTTCCGACTGGGGATGTTGGTGGTGGCGGCTCTGATGACGCTGGCGCCGGTGCTCTTTGCGGGCTTTTGGGCGAAGCGGGCGCGGGGGATTTTTGAGCGGATCGGGGAGACGCGGCTGGTGGTGCTGTCCGGGCTGCTTTGTTTGCCGTATGGGCTGGTGAGCGGAGCGTACGGGCGGATTTCGTGGGCGTGGTTGGGGGCGTATCTGGCGATTGGGCCGGTGGTGCTGGTGGGGTTGGGATGGGCCCGGCGGAGAGATCCGGAGCAGCGGGGGATCTGGGTGGATTGGGTCGTGTTGCTGTTTTTGGGTTTGGCCGTGGACCTGCGCTGGCTGGAGCGGGCGTGGCCGGCACACCTGAGCGTGTTTGGGAAGATGGTTTTGGTGGATGTGGGCATCCTGGGGTTTTTGGGCGTGCGGGGTTTGCGAGGGGTGGGGTTTGATCTGCGGTTGCGGGGGCGGGATCTTTGGGTTGGGGGACGGGAGTTTGTGATGTATGCGCCGGCGGCGGTGGCGCTGGGGTTGGCTTTGGGGTTCTTGCACTGGCATGGGGGTTGGCCGCGGCCGTGGATGTTCGTGGAGGCGCCGGTGTTTACGTTTCTGTTGATTGCGGTGCCGGAGGAGCTGTTTTTTCGGGGATGGATGCAGAATCTGCTGGAGCGGCGATTGGGGCGGAGATGGGCTTTGGGGGTGACGGCTGTGCTATTTGGGTTGTCGCACTTTAACAAGCGGGCGGTGCATTTCAACTGGCGGTATGTGGTTTTGGCAGCGCTGGCGGGGGTGTTTTATGGGCGAGCGTGGCGGGCGGACCGGCGGGTGGGGGCTTCGGCGGTGACTCACACTTTGGTGGATTCGGTGTGGTCGCTGTTTCTTAGGTGAGGGGCGTGGTGGTGCGGGCGGTAGGTGAGATAGCCGAGGCCCACGCGCATGTTGTGGGTGGTGTGATTGGGGATGGTGCAGGAGACGGCGATGCCCAGGATGGCGTGGCTGAGGGCGAGTGGGTAGAGGTTTGCGTGGCGGACGAACCAGGCGGTGGCGGCGAGGCCCCAGACCAGGGTGAAGACGGTGAGGATCGGGCTGGGAACGTGGGCGAAGGCAAAGATCGCGGCGGCGAGGAGGATGGCTCGGGTGGGATGGTTGGGCAGAAGGCGGCGGAAGCGGAGGAGAAAGAAGTCCTGCAGGAGGAATTGTTGGGCGAAGGCCCAGATGCTGTAGCCCCAGTAGCGTTGGAGAAAGGCTTTGGGAGTTGGGGGCAGGTGGAGAGTGTTGTATTGAGCGGCGAGGGCAAGGCCGGCGGCAGCGAGGAGGGTGACGGGAAGGAGGATGAGGCAGGATTGGGCGAGATTTTGGGCGGTGAAGCCGAGGGTGCGATTGTTGGCGCGGGGGCGGAGGCTGGCGGCTAACAAAATAGCGGCGGCGACGAAATAAAGGTCGCGTTGAAAAGGTGGGGGTGTCCAGAGGACGAGGAGGATGGCGCCGTAGCCGAGGAGGAGTTCGAGGAGGTCGCGGCGGTTCGGGGTGGGGTGGGGTAGGGGTTCGGCGAGAAGGGCCGGGGAGGTGGTGGCGGACTGCATGTGTGGTGAGACGAGGAGAGGTGACGCCGGAGACGAGTGAAGTTGTGGATCGCTCGCGACCAGGAGCCTTACAGGGGCGGTTCGGCTAATGGGTGTGGAAGGCTAGGGTGACTATGTCGTTGGGTTGGGGGCCGGCGGGGAGGAGGGTGAAGAGGGTGGGGCTGCCGTTGTTCGTGCGGATGACGGCGATGTCGGCGGAGCCTGCGTCGACGGCGAGGAGGAGGTGGTCGTCGGCGGAAAGGGCGAGGGCGTCGGGATGGGAGCCGGTGCGGACGCTGGCTTCGATGTGGCCGTCATCGATGGAGTAGAGGCTGACGGAGTCGGAGCCGAAGTCGGTGATCCAGAGTGAGGCGTTATCGCGGCCTACGACCGCTCGGGAAGGCTGCATGACGCCGGGGTAGGTGTTTTCGACCTCGTTGGTCCAGGTGGAGATTTCGGAGAGGCTGTTGCCGTCGAAATTGGTGGAAAAAATCTCGCCCCCGTCGGGTTTGACGGCGAGATTCGTGGGGGTTTTGCCGACATCCAGGAGAGCGAGCAGGTGGTCCTGCTGGAGGCTGGCGTCCCCTTTGCCGCGCCAGGAGTCGGGAGCGGCGGCAAGCCAGAGGGCCATGATCTGGTGGGTGCCGGAGCAGGCGATGAAGGCTTTGCTGGAGTCGGGAAGGATGGCAACGTCGGTGGCGCCGGGGCAGCCGGGGAAGGCGGCGCGGAGGTGGAGTGGGTGTTTGTCGGAGGCGTCTACCGCGAAGACGGAGACGCTGCCGGCGAGCCGGTTGCTGACGACCACGGTGCGGTTATCGGGGGAGACTTCTGCGAGGCCGGGACCCTCGCCGGTGCCGGCTATGGCGATTTCGCGGCGAGTTCCGAGATCGAGGACGGAGACGGAGTTGGAGGCGGAGTTGGCGACGTAGGCGCGGCGACCGTTGGGGTCGACGCTGATGGCGTAAGGAGTGCGGTGGACGCCGATGGTGCCGACTACCTTGTTTTGGGTGGCGTCGATGATAGAGACGGAGTCGCTGCCGGTATTGACGGCGTAGACCTCATTGCGTTTGGGGTTGACGGCGAGGCCGGAAGGGCGGCGGCCGACCTGGAGGGTGTGGTCGAGGCGCATGTTAACGAGGTCAAGGACGGTGACGGTTCCGGACGCGCCATCGGTGACGTAGGCGTATTCGCGGTAGTCGGCGGGGAAGCTGGGAAAGTGGTTGCGATGGCAGCCGGTGAGGAGAAGGAGGGCAGAGGCAGCGCCGCGTTGCATGGTTTGGCTGAGTCGCCAGCGGAGGGCGTTTCGAAGGCTAAAGCGGGGTGACACTGGTTCCGAGTGTATGGCGGCGGGGGGTGGGTCGCAATGCGGAAAAGAAGCCGGGGAGCGCAACCTTGTGTCGAGGGGTGGGTTTAGGGAGATGACTCGGCTGCTCTACTGGCAGGTGGGTCAGGCATGACTCCTCGGAACAACGGAGTCCAACGCACCATCGGACTCCGTTGCTTTTTTTCGCATGAACTTAGAGGATGTGGCGGGTGCGGCGCCAGGCGGCGAAGAGCCAGCCGGCGTAGCCGAATTGCAGGAGCCAGACGGCGCAGTAGGCGAAGACGAGGTGGCGCTCGGCGAGGGTGTGGAAGGGGATCTGAGGCATTAGCCGACCTCTGTGACAACAGGGAATGGGACGTTGGTTGCGTCGGCGCTGAGGAAGGCGAGGGCCCTGGCAGCGGCGTGCTGTTGGCGGCGGCGCTCGAGGGCATAGCGCCAGCCCAGCAGAAAAATTCCCCACATGGCCCAGGCGAGCATGTTCCAGAGGACGGCCGCGCGCATGGACGGGTCGATGCCGGAGTCAGGGCCGCCGCCGAAGACGGGAGCGGGGTGCTGGGTGCGCCACCAGCGGATGGACATGAAGCAGATGGGAATGTCGATGGCGGCGAAGACGCCGAGGACGGCGGAGACAAGGCCGGGCTGGCCACCGCCGGGGAGCGCAGCGCCGCCGCCGGCGAAACCGCGGACAAGCAGGTAGCTGACGTAGAGGAGCCAGAGGAGGAGGTAGGTGGTGAGGCGGGCGTCCCATGTCCACCAGATGCCCCAGGTGGGGCGCGCCCACAGCATACCGGTGGCGAGGCCAATGGTGGAGTAAAGGACGGTGATCTCGGCGGACGCGAGAGCGAAGGCATCGGCGATCATGGCGCGGGGTGGATTGCGGTTGCGCCAGTAGAGGTAAGCGAAGCAGGCGGCGGTGTTCACATAAGGGAAAACGAAGCTGAGAATGGCGTGGGGCAGGTGGTAGAAGAAAACCCGGTAGAGGTTGCCCATGGTCGCTTCGGTAGGCGCTGTCATGGCCTGGTAAAAGCCGTAGCCGAGTGCCACGACGGTAAGGGCGAACCAGATGAGGCCAAGGAGGGGGGCTTTGGCTCGGGTTGCGGATGTCTGCGTCACCCCTAAATTCTACGCGGGTTGGGTTTCCGGTATTCGGAGGTCGCCATGCAAATCGCGGACGTGTTGCGTTGGCCGAAAAAGGGGATGGGGTGAGCCTTTGTGGAGCTTCGGAGTCATCGGGGCTCAGAAGCGGGAGCTGGGGCTCCCGGAGTGGCCCGCAGATCGTGTGGGAGCGGGTTATTCGGCGTAGAGGATTACGCCGAAGAGGAGGACGGAGGCTGTGGTGAAGAGGATGTCGTAGGCGAGGAGGACGCGGATCCAGAGACCAGGGTCGAAGTCGCCGGTGAGCACGTTCGTGGTGGCCTGGATGGAGGCGAGCAGGGCGGGCATGGCGATGGGACAGAGAATGAGCGGGAGGAGGAGCTCGCGGTTGCGGCTGCGGAGGCTAAGCGCGGCGAAGAAGGTGCCGTTGCAGACGAGAGCCCAGGTGCCGAGGGGGAGGATGAGGAGAAGGAGGGGAGTGTTGCCGAGGGGGTGGAGGTTATAGAAGAGGGTGAAGACGGGGGCGAGGATGAGCTCGACGACGGTGACGAAGCTAAAGTTTGCGAGAGCTTTGCCGATAAAGAGAGCGGAGGCTGGTGCAGGCGAGAGACGATGGGCGTCGAGGACGCCGTTGCGGAGCTCGCGCGACCAGGAGCCGTTAAGAGCGGTGATGGAGGCAAAGAGGATGCCGACCCAGAGGAGACCGCCGGAGATCTGGCGGGCGACCGTAGGGAAGGCTGTGGGGTCAAAAGCGAGCGAGAAGACGACGACGATGAGGAGGGCGAAGAAGAGCATGCCGTTGATGCCTTCGCGGTTGCGCCACTCGAGTTGGAGGTCTTTGCGGAGGTGGGCGAGGAGGTGGCGGAGGTAGATCATGCGTGCGGGGCCGGGGGTTTGGTCAAGTCGGCTATCCGGGCTTCCGTGGCGCGGAGGTAATCGGCCGGGGAGAGGACGATCTGGAGGCCGCGCTGGCCCGCGGAGATGGAGATCTGGTCGAAGAGTTCGAGGGTTTCGTCGACGAAGGCGGGAAAGGGCTTTTTGGCGGAAAGGACGGTGACACCGCCGCGAATGTAGCCGGTGAGAGGCTCTACGTCTTTGAGGGCGGCAAGTTCGGCTTTGCGAACGCCGGCGGTGGCCGCGAGCTTCTTAAGGTCGAGTTCGGTATCGCCGGGAATGACGGCGAAGAGATAGGTGTTGTCGGAAGTACGGGTGAGGAGGGTCTTGAAGACCTGTTCGAGGGGCATACCGATTTTCTTGGCGACGGAGATGGCGGTGAGGTCTTCGGGGTCGACTTCGTAGGCGCGCAGTTCGTAGCGGATCCCTAGAGAGTCGAGGAGGCGGGCTGCGTTTGTCTTGTGAACCTGGGGGGAGTGGCTCATGAGGGGAAAGCCGGGGTGGAGAGCGGGGCAGTGACGGGAGTTTGGGGCGGGAGTTCGACGATGCGGCCGTCCCGGAGTATCAGGGTTTGCTGGGCCAGGGGACGCGCCAGTTCGGCCTGATGGGTTGTGAGCAGGAGGGTGCGGGGGACTGTTCCCGGTGCCGGTTGGGCGCGGTAGCGTTGCAGGCGGGCGAGCATGGCAGCAATGGAGGCGGTGTCAAGGTTGGAGAAGGGTTCGTCGAGCAGGAGCAGGTCGGGGTCGGTGAGCAGAACGCGGGCGAGGGAGGCGCGTTGACGCATGCCCTGGGAGTATTCGGCGAGACGGCGGGGGTTGGCGGGGTCGAGGGCTACTTCGCGAAGGGCGTTGAGCACGTGCTGCTTGCGCTGCTGGGTGGTGAGGTCGGGGCGCTGGAGACCGAGGAAGTACTCGAGGTTTTCAGGGCCGGTGAGTTCGTCATAGAGCATGGTTTGGTGGCCCATGTAGGCGATGCGCCCGCGCAGGCTGGCGGGTGGCTGACCGAAGATGCGGATTTCGCCGTAGCTGGGATTTGCCAGGCCGGCGAGTAGCTTGAGCAGGGTGGATTTGCCTGCGCCGTTGGGGCCGAGAAGGACGACGCTGGTGCCGGCTCCGAGGGTGAGGGAGAGGTCGCGCAAGGCCACGAAGCTGCCGTAAATTTTGGAGACGTGTTCGACGGCGATGGCTGGGGTTTCGGCTTGGCCGGCGGTGGGGGTGGAGGTCATAGGAGGGGTGCGGAGTCCCCATGCGAGTATAGAAGCGAGATCAAGCCAGAGGCGGAGGCCAAGTTGAAGAAATGGGGAGCATTGCAGCGGAACACGGGTGCGGGGATCTGTGCGGTTTGCCTTTGCGGCCTGGGGTCGGCGCAAAGTTTGTCTGTGGGAGACCGGCAGTTGGCGCGGGATGTCTTTCAGCAGCTCATCACGACAGACACGACGCACAGTAGTGGAAGCACGCGTCTGGCGGCGGAGGCGATGCGGGACCGGCTGCTGAAGGCCGGGTTTCCGGCGGGCGACATGGAGGTCGTGGGGCCGCGCGATCAGCGACTGAACCTGGTGGTGCGATACCGGGCGGGCAAGGGTGCGACGTTGAAGCCGGTGATGTTTATCTGCCACCTGGACGTGGTGGAGGCGAAGCGGTCCGACTGGACTTTGGATCCGTTTCAGCTGACGGAGAAGGATGGGTTCTTCTACGGGCGTGGAACGCAGGATGTGAAAGACGGGGACGCGGCGCTGGTGACGAGTCTGATCCTGTTGAAGCGGGCCGGTTTCGTGCCGAAGCGGGATCTCATTGTGGCGTTGACGGCCGATGAGGAGGGCGGTGCGGATAACGGAATGGATTGGCTGCTGAAGAACCGGCCGGATCTGGTGAATGCAGGCGTTGTGATGAACCCGGATGCAGGTGGGGTGGTGTTGAAAGGCGGGAAGGCTGCGGAGCTGGATGTAGAGGCTACGGAGAAGCTGTATGCGGACTTTCAGCTGGTGGCGACCAGTGCGGGTGGGCATAGCTCGCTGCCGCGAGCGGATAACCCGATCTACGAGGTTGGGGATGCGCTGGCGAAGCTGGAGAAGGATCCATTTCCGGCGGAGTTGAATGAGGTAACGCGGGGGTATCTGCGAAATGAGGAGAAAACGGCTGAGCCGGCGAGGCGGGCGCTACTGGAGCGGGTGTTGGCGACGCCGATGGATGCCGGTGCGGCGGAGGAGCTGTCGAAGGATCCGCGGATGAATGCGACGCTGCGAACGACGTGCGTGGCGACGATGATCTCGGGTGGGCATGCGCCGAATGCTTTGCCTGGGTCGGCGACAGCGAATGTGAACTGCAGGATTCTGCCGGGGCATCCTCCGGAGGAGGTACGGCAGCGGCTGATTGGGGTGTTCGGCGACCCGAAGCTGACGGTGAATTACGTCGATAACGGGGGAGCGGTGTTTCCGACGGCGCCGACGAAGGGGGCGATGGCGCCCCCACCGATGCGGGAGGATGTGATGCGGCCGTTGCGGCGAGTGACGGAGGAGGAGTTTGGGGCGATACCGATTCTGCCGACGATGGAGACGGGGGCGAGTGATTCGATCTACACGTTAGCGGCAGGGATTCCGAGCTATGGGATCTCGGGAATGGGGATCGATGAGGGCGATGACCGGGCTCATGGGCGGGATGAGCGCATCCGGGTGGAGGCGTTTTATAAGGGTGTGGAGTTCGAGTGGCGGCTGATGCGGGCGTTGGGTGAGGAGTAGCTGGCGCTTCAGGCTTTCTTGACTGAGCCCTTTCTCGCCAGGACCAGGGCGCCGCCGACGATGCCGGTGCCAAGCAGGAGCAGGGAACCGGGTTCGGGTGTGGACGTGACGCTGGCCTCCGTGTTGATTTGGAAGTCACCCATGTTCGTTTCTGCAAGGCTGAAGTCCTGCACTGACAGGAGCTCATCGCCGAAGGCGACCGGCGCACCGCCGAAGATGGTGAGAGTATCGGCGCTTTGCGTGACGACATCCTGTCCGTTGAAGGTGAGGATTTCGGTGATGCCGTTGAGGGTCAGGGTGTCCTGGAAGGAGAAGGCGATGGTCTGATCCGGGATCTCCGAGTCGCCTATGACAAAGTCGCCCGTTTGGAGGGTAAAGGCACCGGCGCTGGAGTCCGCGGTGACGGACCCGCTGTTCAGCGAGAGGGTGTCGCTGGAGGGCGAAAGGGCGATGCTGGAGACGGGTGACGACGACAGATTGATGGTGTCAGCGGCCGCGTTGTCAGTGGAGAACAGTAGCAGAAGAGCCGCCGTGGATGTCGCGAGAAACTTTGCGCCGGAGGCAAAGCTTACCCGTCGCAGTGCGGCGATACCCCTGCGGGCGCGCCGTGGAAAGATTGTGGTCCGGAGCGTTCGCCGCACGGTGCTGGGAGCGGGCGGTGCTTGAGGAGCCGGCGGCGTTTGTGCGCCGGAGGTCAGATCCAGGCCGTGAGGGCGGCGCTTATGGAGGAAGCCTCCGCCTGCAAGGCCGAAGGCTACGAAGACCCAGCTTGCGGGCTCCATGGCGAGGGCGATGCCGGCCGAGTTTGCCCCGTGGTGAGTGCTTGCGGAGAGAGCTGCGACGGTGAGCAGTGTGAGGGCGAGGAGAGCTAGCTTGAACGGCTTCATCAGGTGGTTGTCCGGTCTTTCGGGATCTCGCTCCGGGAAAGCTGTTCCAAGGAGCGTGGTCTTATCTTCGGCAGAAACGGGAGTTTTGCCGATAGCACAGACGCGGAAGGACGCATCCAGAACTGACCTGAAGCGAGCCAGTTCTGGGTGCTCTGCCCGAAAGGTTGCAGAGGACTATTGGGTGAGGGCGGCGCGGGTGGGGAGGGGATTGGTGTTGCCGGTGGGAGCCTGGCCGGGTTTGGCGGGGGCGTATTTGCTGGCGCACTTGGCCTGGAGCTGGGTGGCGTGGAAGACGTTGTCGCGGCCATAGGTGCCGATGGCGAGGGCCTGGGCGTCGTCCTTGAAGGTGTCGGGTGGGGGTTCGGCGCCCTGGTAGTCGACCTGAATGGTTTTGCCCAGCTCGATGAGGGTGAAGCGGGCGTCGGGGCCGGAGCGCTGGATGGAACCGGGCTGGACGTTACCGGCTACGCGGAGATTGCGAGAGTAGGCCTTGTTGCCCATGGCCTGGAGCTCATTAATGGTGACGTAGTAGCTCTTGGTGCGGTTCTGCCCTGTGATGGCGAGCCACACGATGGTACCCACGACCACGAGGGTGGCGATGAGGAACTTGAGATGGGGTTTGGGGCGTGGCTGCGGCATCCCTTTCAGTTTACCGCCGGGGCCAGTGTTGCGGGTGTTGCGAGGACGCG
>CAXUDN010000101.1:0-13695 GCA_964249715.1 uncultured Acidobacteriaceae bacterium | reverse complement strand
TGGTGCTTGGTGCTTGGGGTTGTCTTTGGATCTGAGAACTTAATCGGCTGTCGGAGCCGTTGAGCAACAAAGCAGGCGCGGCCCCGGCAGAAGTTGGGCGCTGACGAGAAAAGACGTTTTGGCATCACCAGGCACCAAGCACCAACTACCAGGCACTGCACTAAGCACTAAGCACCAAGCACCAAGAACTAGTTCTCAGCGGCTATGGCGGCTACGATCTTGTCCGTGGTGGTGCGGTCGGCGGAGGTTGTGGGGTCGTGGTTGTCGACGAGGATGGAGAAAATGACCTCGTGGCCTGAGGCGCACTGCAGGTAGCCGGCGAGGGCGCGGGATTCGCCGAGGGTGCCGGTTTTGGCGAAGATGTGGCCCTTGAGTTGAGGATCTGTGAAGCGATGGGAGAGGGTGCCGTCGACACCGCCGATGGGGAGAGCAGCTTTCCATAGGGGAAACCAGGGTTGGGTGGCGGCGTAGGCGAGGAGCTGAGCTTCAGCGTGCGGGGAGACAAGGTCGTGGGTGCTTAGGCCGGAGCCGTCATAGAGAATAAAGCCGGTTTCGGGGATGCCGGCCTGGGTGGTGAGCCAGCCGTGGACGACGCGGGCGCCCTGGGCTGTGGTGGGGGCGTCCGCGTAGGCGGCTCCTAGGCGACGGAGAATCATTTCGGCGTGAAGGTTGAGGGATTCTTTGAGGGTGACGGTGATGTCGTCTTTGAGAGGGGCGGAGGTGTGGGAGGCGAGGACCCTCGTGGGCTGGCCGTGGGCGCAGGTTGAGGTTTCGGTGGGCGGCCCTGGGGTTTGAAGGCTCAGTGGGGCTTTACGTTGGGCGGTGAAGCTTTGGGTGGCGGGGAGTGGATCGCCAGGGCAGGACGCGGCGACGCCGGTTCGGATGCCGCCGGTGTTGAGGCGGTCCGCGAAGGCGGTGGCCGCGAAGAGAGCGGGGTCGAGTACGGCGATGTCTTCGGTGTGACTTCCTTCCGGGTGGAGCTGGCCTCCAAGTTGAAGCGTTCCCTTTTGAAGTTGGTCGAGGTCGACTGTAAGGAGGGTGGGTTCGTTGGAGGACACCGACCGGATGTTGAGTGGCTGGGTGGGCTGGCTGGGATAGCCGACGCTGGGCGAGAGGGATGCGAGAAAGCCCCCGCCGGTGGTGGCGGGTTTGAGGGTGAGGGAGACCTGGTTATCGTCGAGGGCGAGAGCGCTGACGGGAGCGCCGTAGCCCCAGACGAGATCGTCGACCTCCCAACCGATGGGATAGGGGTCGTGGGGCCAGAGAGAGTCGTCGCCCAGGACCGAGCCGGTGACCTGTTTCAGACCGTGGGCGGTGAGCTGGGCGGTGAGGTCTTCGAGGATGCCGAGGGGGTAAGGAGGAGCTTCGGGCGTGGTCGTGGGGCGAGGTTTGCGCTGCGCGGGGGAGAGGTAGGGGAGGATGCGGGCGGAGAGGTTGGGGTCGCCGGCGCCGCGTAGGAGGAGGTCGCCTTCGAGCACGCCATTGCTGTCGAGGGTGCCGGTGCCGAGGACGGTGGTGGTGACGGTGGCGTCTGGGCCGAGGAGGGCCATGGCGGCGGCGGTGGTGAAGAGTTTGGCGGTGGAGGCGGGGCGGAAGAGCTTGTCCCCATCGAGGTTGTAGAGGGGAGTGCCGTCGAGTGCGGAGACGGCGATGCCCCAGTGAGCGCGGGCGGCGCTGGGGTCGGCGAGGAGGATGTGAATGCGGTTTGCCAGCGGGCTGTTCTGGCCGCCGGGCAGGTCTTGGGCGGGAGCGGGTGTATAGATCGCCGCGAGCGCGAGCAGGAGGAGAGGGCGTGCGGGCATGGGCGCAGTGTATCGCGATTGTTTTTGCTGACGGAGTGAACGGATGGGAGTAGAGTCTTGGCGACCTGCAGGGAAGGCGTTAAACGGGACTGAATGTGTACGAGAAGGCTGACAGGCTGCCCGGAGGAACGAGCAGCGTCAAAGAGCGCATGGGATTCCTTTCTAGACCGCGCTTTGAATGGCAACTGCGCAGCCGCGTGCTGACGCTGGGGGAACGCACGCGGGTAATGGCCATTGCCAATCTGACACCGGACAGCTTCTCAGGGGATGGTTTGGCTGGGGGTGGGGTGGAGGTCGCGGTGGAGGTCGCTTGCCGTCTGCTGGATGGGGGTGCGGACATTCTGGACATTGGGGCGGAGTCGACGCGGCCGGGAGCGCAGCCGATTGGGGCGGACGAGGAGCAGGCGCGGATGTTGCCGGTGTTGGAAGCGGTGTGCCGCGAGCGGCCGGGGGCGGTGATTTCGGTGGACAGCTACCATGCGGCGACGGCGCGGGCGGCGGCGCAGGCGGGTGCGGAGGTTGTGAATGACGTTTCCGGGCTGCAATGGGATGGAGCGATGGCCGAAGCCGTTGCGGAAACAGGATGCGGGCTGGTGATGATGCACACGCGGGGACGGCCGCCGGAGTGGCGCACCATGCCAGCGCTGGGACGCGAGGCGATGCTGCGGCATGTGTTTGGGGGTCTGGTGGAGGGTTTGGCGCTCGCCGAAATGCGGGGCATTCGCAGCGAGGCGATTGTGCTGGATCCCGGGTTCAGCTTCGGGAAGACCGGGGCCGAGAATTTTGGGTTACTGGCGGATCTTGGGATGCTGCATCAGTTGGGACGGCCGTTGCTGGTGGGGTTGTCGCGGAAAGGTTTTCTGGGCGAGGCGGTGCGCTCTGCCCAGCCGCCGGACAGGGCGAACGCGCCCCCGAGTGTGACGCGGCGCGAGGCAACATTGGCGGCGAACGTTGCGGCGATTTTGTCGGGGGCACACGTGGTGCGCGTGCACGATCTGCAAGCGACGCGGGAGGCGGCAGCCGTGGCGGATGCGGTACTGGCGGCTGCGGATGAGGATGCGGGCGAACCGCGGCTAGACGGAATGACTGCACGGGATGTGCGGCCACTCAGTAGCTGAGGGGGCTCGCTCGCATGGTTGGTTAGCGGTCGGTGTTGGGGTTGGGTGGAACTTTTTTGCCTTCGCGGCGCGCTTTGGCGAGGCCGATGGCAATGGCCTGCTTGGGGTTGGTGACTAACTTGTCGGAGCGGCCGATGTGGAGTTGGCCGTGGTGCATTTCGTGCATCTCTTCGCGGACATCTTCCCCGGCGGCTGGACTGTACTTGCGGCCGGTGGCTTTGGAGGTTGATTTCTTCGCGGCGGTTTTCTTGGACGGAGTCTTCCTGGTTGAAGATTTTTTGGCCGTGGCTTTCTTTGCGGCGGTCTTCTTTGCGGCGCTCTTCTTTGCGGCGGTCTTCTTTGCGGTTGCCATAGTAGGTCAACCTCCCGCTGATCTTGGAGCGGGAGTTGCACTGAAAATGTTGCATCAGTGTCGCGCCGTCGTCGGTTTTGTTTCCCAGCGTAGTCGCCGAATGCGGATTGTTGCGAGTGTGAGAAGGGCCAGGAATGCGGCTGTGCCGCCCGTGTACATGGCGATGTAAAAAAGGCGGCTGCGTGTGTGGTGGAGTTTGCCTTGTCCCCATGCAGCAAAGGCGATGGAGAGATCTTCGGCGAGACCGGGTATGGTGATGGCGCTGAAGGCATTGCCGGTGCCGGAATCTGCGGGGAGTGAACCGAAAATGCGTTCGGGTTGCGGCTTGCCGCCGGTGCGGTCTTTGGGGATGGCCTGCATGAGGGCATTGACTTCGGGATCGCGGGGATCGTCGAAGAGGGAGCTGTCGGCGGTGTTGGGGAAAAGGGTTGACTTGCCGGTGAGCTTCTTTTCGATGGCGCTCACGGGGTCCTGGCAGACGCCGAGGGTGTAGTAGCCGCCAAAGGGAAGTGCGGAGCGGCGTGCGTGCTGGTGCATGTAGGCGAGGGTGATGAGGCCGGTGAGGCGGGTGACTTCGATGGCCTGGGCGCCGGTGTAGGTGTGGGCGTCGCGCTTAAGGACCCAGGCCTGGTCGAGGGTGTCCACCGTGCGCCATTCGGCTTTGCCGTCGACGCCGAAGTAGTGGCTGATGTCGGCATGGAGGTGGGGGCCGCGTATGTGCCACTCGTACTCGGCGTGGGAGACGGGGACGAGGAGGGGGCGGGGGCGATGGAAGAGGCCTGCGGTGCCGGGGACGTCGAGTTCGGTGTTGATCCAGAAGGGCATCATGACGTCCTGGAACCGGGTATCAGAGCCGCGGCGCTTGTAATGCAGGTGGCCGAAGTTGGCGAAGTAGCGGGTGTCGGTGACGGTGACGGTGTGGCGGGTGGCGAGAAGGTTTTCGATCAGGGCTTCGGGGGTTTGCGCAGGGCGGTTGTCGATAGTTGCGGTAAAGTGCTTTGCCTCAGCGAGGGTGTTAACGCTGAGGCGGTTGAGGATGTCGGCGAGGCGTTGGGATTCGGCGTGTTCGGGGGCGAGATCGTTGGGGCCGTCGCCGCGGGTGAGGTCCGGGGTGATGGCGGTGACGATGCCCTCGGTGGTGAACGGGGGCAGGGTGGAGGGTGTGTCGAGCGAGACGGTTTGAGTTTCGTTGAGGGCGTAGGGGCCGAGGTCGAGGAAGACGCGGGCTTGCTGGTTGTTTAACGCGGGGGAACCTGGGTGGACGGCGCTGAGGCCTTCGAGCTTGGGATCTTTGCCGGCGATGCGATCGGCTACGCGGACGGTGGGGTTGATCTCGCGCATGGTCCAGCCGGGAAAGTGGTCGAGGCGCCCCCAGTCTTTGCCGAGGATGCGGTCGCGGAGGTCGTGCAGCAATGACGGGGTGAGGAGGGCGGGGCCGCGTTTGCCGGATTTCTTCTGCGCGCCTTCGAGTTCGTGGAGGAGGGCTTCGGTGAAGCCGGGCTGCGCGGAGAGCTCGCGCATCATCTGCGAGAGGAGGATGGTGTTGGGCGGCATAGGCGTTTCGGGCATGGTGTCACGGGAGCGGCAGCCGGTTAAAGGGAGCATCGCCCCTATAAGGACGAGCATTGGCTTAAAGCGCATGGTTCATTTCACGCGGAACTTGGTAGGTTTGGGGGTTAGGGTGAGCAGTGATGGGTTCGCAAGAACATTTTGCGTCCTCTTCGTACGACGACCTCGCTGAGTGGCTTTCCGCTTTCGTCAACAACCCACATGTTCCGACTGGAAGCAAAAAGCTCGGTGCCAGTCAGGTGGGTACCGAGAAGCGAAGAGATACCAGAGAGATTACTCACAATCAGCCGCACATGCGCGCAGGTTACAAAGCATCAAGCTTTTTGACGACGAGTTCGTTGAGGAGAGCAGGGTTGGCCTGCCCTTTGCTTAGCTTCATCGTCTGGCCTACGAAGAAGGCGCTGACGGTGCGTTTGCCGCCTTTGAACTGGGCGACCTGGGCGGGGTTGGCGGCGATCGCCTGATCGATCATGGCTTCGATAGCGGAGGTGTCGGAGATCTGCTGGGGTTTGTCGCGGTTGTAGATGAAGGCGAAATCTTTGCCTTCGGCGAAGCAGGTGTCGAGCAGCTGTTTGAGCTGTTTGGAGCTGATTTCGCCGGACTCGGCGAGGTCGGCGGCGAGGACGACACCTTCGAGGGTGACGGGAGATTTGGAGAAGTCTTCGATCTCGGCGGCGCGGAGGCGAGCGGTGATTTCGCTGAGGAGGATGGAGGCGACGCGACGCGGGGATTTGGCCAGCTTGGCGGCAAGCTCGAAGCGGTCGGCGAAGGCGCGGTCGGCGGCGATGGTGGCGGCGTCCTGGGTCGAGAGGCCGTAGTCGGCGGCGAGGCGGGCGCGGCGGGTTTCGGGGAGTTCGGGCATGGCGGCGAGGATAGCCTTTTGCCATGCTTCGCCGATGACCAGCGGTGGGAGGTCGGGTTCGGGGAAGTAGCGGTAGTCGTGGGCGTGCTCTTTAGAGCGCATGCTGAAGGTGCGGCCCTCGGCGTTGTTCCAGAGGCGGGATTCCTGCGCGACGCGACCGCCGTCTTCGATGACGCCGATCTGGCGTTCGATCTCGTATTCCAGAGCGGCGCGGATGTAGCGAAAGCTGTTGACGTTCTTGACTTCGGCCTTGGTGCCGAACTTCTCGGCACCTTTGAGCATGACGCTGACGTTGGCGTCGCAGCGGAGGCTGCCCTCTTCCATGTTGCAGTCGGAGACGCCGGTGTAGAGGAGGATCTCCTTGAGACGGGTGAGATATTGAAAGGCTTCGTCGGGGGTGCGCAGGTCGGGTTCGGAGACGATCTCGATGAGCGGGGTGCCGCAGCGGTTGAGGTCGATGTAGGTGCGGGTGGCCGAATCGGCGAGGCCGTCATGCAGGCTTTTCCCGGCGTCTTCTTCCAGGTGAAGGCGGGTGATGCCGATGGGCTTGGGGTTGCCGTCGGCGTCGGGGACGGTGATTCGGCCAAATTCGGCGAGGGGCTTGTCGAACTGGGAGATCTGGTAGCCCTTGGGCGAGTCGGGATAGAAGTAGTTCTTGCGGGAGAAGATGGACGTTTGATTGATGCGGCAGCCGATGGCAGCGGCGGCGAGGACGGCCTTTTCTACGGCGTCGCGATTGAGGAAGGGAAGGGCGCCGGGCAGGCCGAGGCAGACGGGGCAGGTGTGGGTATTGGGGTCACCGCCGTACTCGTTCTTGCAGCCGCAGAAGTTTTTCGTGGCGGTAAGGAGCTGGACGTGGACCTCGAGGCCGATGACGGGCTGGTATTTGGCGAGGATGTCGGGGGTGAGGGAAGTCAGAGCTAGGATGGTGGCACCTCGGCCTGTTCCGGGAGCGCGGTTACTGCGCTTTCGAGAAACATGATGTAGTGGATTTCCGATTTATCAGTAAGGAGGATACCGGGACCAGGGATTTCTGTCTGGCTGCCACCTTCGTCAACCCACGCCGCCTGCGTGAGAAACAGGGAGTGGTCGTTAGCCGTGTCAGAGTACTGTTGAAGCCAGCCTACGATAGCTCGCCCGTCGGAGAGTCCGACCTGGACTGTCCCGTTGTGTTGCCGAAGTCTCGCGTTCCAGATGCTCACGTCATTGGTTCGATTGGTGAGTTTCCAGTTTCTCAAGCGATGAAGCACAGTATCGCGATGCTGGAGTGAGCCCCACGCTACTCCCAGCAGTACAGGAGCTAGACAGAGGTAGAGGAGTCGCCACCGGCGAACATGGACCGCCAAATGGCTCGAATCGACTTGGCTAGTCGGCGTACTCCAGTCGAGCGGCAACGTGCCGCCGAACAGGAAGAGATAGAGGATATAGATGAAGAAGCTGAAAATGAGGGCATCGATGATGCGTTCAACGTCTGTCTGCTCAGAGGGGGCGCTAAGACTGTGGGCGATGCGGGCGCTTACAAAACCGGGCAACAGGACCAACAGAGCCAAAAGTGCCTGAAAGCCCTGGGGCATACGCTAAACCGGCTACCGCGTCTTGGCTGGCGGCGGTGGCACCTTCACTGGAGCGGGCCGGACGTAGTTGCTTGGCGGCGCTGGCTTGTAACCCGAGCGGTTCTCTCCATCGCTAGTGACTTTGAGCTGAGCTTTGCCTGCATCGCGATTCATGTCTCAAGTATACGACGGTTGTTGGGAGTGAAGCAGGCGAAAGTCGGGTTGCGAAAGCATCCTATGAGCGATCGTTACAAGGGGTCAGCTGGATATGACAGATGGGGACGGCAACAAGGACGGCTGGCTGGCGGGGAAGGTGCACGAGGCGCAGGAAAAAGCGCCGAAGGGGCCTCCGGTGCCGGATAATTCTGCGGCGCAGAAGAACCTGGAGCGGCCGAGTGCGGAGGAGATCTATCAGCAGGTTGCGCGAAACGCCGAGCAGGAGCTGAAGCGGCGGAGTGTGTCGCTGGCGGTGAGCGGGTTTACGGGCGGGACGTTCATGGGGTTGTCGGCGCTAGGAGTGGGGATTGTGCTGGCGATGCTGGGAACGGGGCCGAAGGCGTTCCTGCTGTCACGGATGCTGTATCCGCTGGGCTTCATTGTGGTGATTATTGGGCGCTCGCAGCTGTTTACGGAGAACACGCTGTACCCGGTGGCGCTGGTGCTGGCGGAGAAGAAGGAGCTTTGGAATACGCTGCGGTTGTGGGCGATCGTGCTGCCGTCGAACCTGATGGGGGCGTTTGCGTTTGCGGCGTTGATTTCCCTCACGCATGCCTTATCGGCTTCCATTGTGCAGGCGATTGCGGAGCTTGGTATGGCGGCGGTGGTGCAGCCGGCGAGCACGGTGTTCTGGTCGGCGGTGATGGGCGGGTGGATGATTGCGACGGCAGCCTGGATGGTCTCGGGGTCGCACTCGGTGACGGGGTCGGTGGCGCTGATCTGGCTGCTGACGTTTGTGGTGGGCGCGGGCAATTTTGCGCACTGCATTGCGAGTTCAGGGGAGATTATGACGGCGGCTTTGACGGGAGCGACGACGTGGGGGCGGTACTTCGCGTGGCTGGGGCCCGCGGTCGGGGGCAATGTGTGCGGTGGGGTGTTGATGGTGACGTTACTGGAGTACGGGCAGGCAATTTATGGTCGGGCTATTGAGAAGCAAGTGGGACGGGAACAATAGCTATACCCCGGGTGGGGGAGGCAGGTTGCGCTGAAAGGTGGATGCCGTGGTACGCAAGCGGCATGTCCTCACGTTGCGCCGTGACTTACGGTTGCACCAGGAGGGCACCGTATGCGCAACAAGGCCAGACACTCGCCGCTTCGTCAGACGTTGATCCTCGACAGTCGGGCGGCAATTCTGGCAATTGCACCATTGCTGGAAGAGTTGGCCGAGCGGTGCGGGCAACCTGGTGCGATGCATTGGCTGCCTTATTTTCTGGACCCTGCGGTGACTCGCCAGCGTACGCCGCGGCTGGTGTTGCTGTTGCAGCCGGAAGAAGATCCGGGCTGCGGATTGCGAGTTGAGGACCTTCGTGCTGCGGCTCTGTTCTTTGAGTACGAGATCTTAGGAATGCGCACAGGGGCTGTGGCGACGGGCGATGCGGTGGGATTCAGTAGCGTGATTGCACCGTGGAATGAGCGAGCCGAGGTCGCAACGGTAGCTGCGCGCGCGCTGCTGGAAGAAGGTGCCGCTGTGGTGCTGGCCACCTATGAGGGGTTTGGCAACCCAGGGGCGAACCTTGCGCTGTCAGGACTGCCGGTTGCCTTGGCGCGACGGCAACGTCAGGTGGACCGTATGTTGCGCCTGCTGCCTACGCTGGATGAAACGTTGGCGCAGATGGGCAAGAGCACGCGGGCGAATCTGCGACGATATCGACGGCGGCTGGAAGCGCAGGTTGATTTTGAGTTCGTTGCGGAGGCGGCGGATGCTTTGGTGGGGGCAGATCTCCGCGCGATGAATGATGGATCACTGAATCCGGTCGCGCAGGAGGAATTTAACCGGCGGGTGCGGGCGGCCTCGGAGTTGCCGGGAAGTTTTCTGTGCGGCTTGCGCACGAGCGAGGGGCGGTGGCTGGCCTTGCTGGGTGGATGGCGGCAGGGGCGGACGACGGTGTTGCAGTGGCAGATGAACAGCGCGGGGCTGGAAAAGCTTTCGATTGGGACGGTGGCGCGGTCGCATTTCATGGAACACGAGATTGCCCGGGGGGCGGAGAAGCTAATGTTCTATGGGGGAACGCCGCATACGATGCGCTATGCGTTTGAGGCGCAGCCGGTGGCGGATCTGGTGGTGCGGCGTAAGAACATTCGGGCACTGGCGGTGAGTCTGGCTTCGAGAGTCTTCGCCGGGCCGAACCGGTTTGCCGTGCGGGGGAATTTCCTGGCGGCGACGTTGCAGGACAGAGAGTTGCGCTGGGTCTCGATCAGGCCCGTCGCGAAGCCGGAGCGTGCCCCTTTGCTGAAGGCACGCCAGACGGAGACGGCTGCGTAGGGTCAACGTAGTTTGGGAGGACGTATTCAGGGGTTCGTTTGAAGGACGATAGAATCGAAGAGGCATGATTCTTCCTTTTGTCCGCGAGTTGATTGCGGATTTGGAAAGCAGTGAGGCTTTTGCGCGGGTGCGCCGGCATCTGGCGGGCGGCTCGGGGCGTCGGCGTGTGTCTGGGCTTACGGCGACGGCGCGGGCGTTGTATTTGCCGTACTTTGTGCGGGCATCGCAGGCTCCGGCGCTGGTGCTGGTTTCCGATAACAAGGCGGCGGAGGCGCTGCACAGCTCCGTGTTGGCGGCCTGTGATTTAACCGGGGCGTTGAAGGCGAATGAGGTGTTGCGGCTACCGGCGCATGATGTGTTGCCGTTTGAGAATTTATCACCGCATGGGGAGATTCAGGAGCAGAGGGCGGCGGCGCTGTGGAAGATCGCAAAGGGACAGGCGCGGCTGGTGATTGCGCCGGTGGAGGCCGCGTGCATGCGGCTCTTTGGGCGCGAGCACTATGCGGCGCTGGCGCTGGAGGTGCGCAAAGGCGAGGAGCACATCCCGGAGATGCTGGTGGAGCACCTGCTTTCGGTGGGGTATACGCGGGTGGATGTGGTGGAGATGCCGGGGCAGGTAACGATGCGCGGGGGCATTGTGGATGCCTATGGGCCGGAGATGGAGCGGCCGGTGCGGATTGATTTCTTTGGGGATGAGATTGAATCGATCCGGCGGTTCGATCCGGAGTCGCAGAGGTCGTCGAACCCGGTGGAACATGTGTTGTTACTGCCGTTGACGGAGACGCCGGCGACGGAGAAGTTGCTCGGGGCGATCAATGCGCGGCTGACGCGGTCGGGGTCGGTGGCGGGGGAGGCGCTGGAGGGCGGCGAGATGCCGCGGGAGTTGCAGGCGCATGTGCAGCATGCGAGCGGAAAGGAATCGAATGCGACTATTTTTGCGGGGTGGGAGTTTTATGCGCCGGTGGCGGGGGCGAAGTCGTGTTTGACGGAGCTGCTGGGGGCGCAGACACGGGTGTTCGTGGAAGAGCCTGCGATGGTGAGCAACCAGGGTGAGCGGTGGTGGAACAAGGTGGAGCAGCGGCATGAGCGGTCGGGGATTGGATCGCTGGTGCGGGCAGATGATTTATATCTGTCGCCGTGGGAGATGGAGGACCGTATAAGGCGGATGCCGGGGTGTGAGCTGGATCAGCTGGGTGCGGTGGATGTGCTGGAGCATGACTCGAGCGACGGGGCGGAGATTGAGTTTTCGACGCGGCCGACGATGCGATTTCATGGGTCGATTCCGGCGATGGTAGACGAGCTCAAGAAGCTGATGGAGGGCGAGGCGCGAATTGTGATTGCGGCGCCGAATCAGGGTGAAGTGGAGCGGATGGCGGGGTTATTGCAGGAGTATGGGGTGCCGTACCGGCTGGGGTGGCGGGTGGACTCAAGTGCGGGGGCCTCGGCTACGGTGTATTCGGAATCGAGTTACCTGGCGGGGGATCTGCGGACGCCGGTGATTGTGCGGGCGGCGGTGGCAAACGGCGTGCAGATTCTGGACATTGAGCCACGGACGGCACGGCAGGTTGTAGTGTTTGGCGCGAATGATCTGAATGACGACGCGGATGTGAATGCGCGGCCGGTGCAGCGGAAGTCCAAGATGTCGGCGTTTGTTTCGGACTTTCGTGATCTGGCTGTGGGCGATTATGTCGTGCATGTGGAGCATGGAATTGCACGGTATGAGGGGTTGCGGTCGCTGGATCAGCCGGACGGCAGTGTGCTGGAGTTGATGATCCTGAACTTTGCGGATGACGCGAAGTTATATGTGCCGTTGACGCGGTTGGATTTGATTGGCAAGTACAGGTCGAGCGAGGGCGGGCCTGCACCGGTGTTGAACAAGCTGGGCAATCAGAGCTGGCAAAAGACGAAGGCGCGGGTGAAGAAGGCCATGGAAGACATGGCGGAGGAGTTGTTGAAGCTGTATGCGCAGCGGCATGCGGCGCTGGGGTTTGCGTTCTCGCCGGACACGGCGATGATGCGGGAGTTTGAGGACGCGTTCGACTTCAACGAGACCGATGACCAGATCAATGCGATTGCGGACATCAAGCGGGACATGGAGTCGGCGCAGCCGATGGATCGTTTGCTGTGCGGCGATGTGGGGTATGGCAAGACGGAAGTGGCGATGCGGGCGGCTTTCAAGGCGATCGGCGACTCGAAGCAGGTGGCGGTGCTGACGCCTACGACGGTGTTGTGTTTCCAGCATTTTGAGAGTTTCAAGCGGCGGTTTGCGAATTTTCCAGTGACCGTGGAGATGATCTCGCGGTTTCGGACGGCGAAAGAGAAGAAAGAGGTTCTAGAGAAGGTGGCGGAGGGCAAGGTGGACATTCTGATCGGCACCCATGCGGTGCTGGCGGAGAATGTGCACTTTCAGGATCTGGGGCTGTTGGTGGTGGATGAGGAACAACGATTCGGCGTCCGCCATAAGGAGCGGTTGAAGAAGATGCGGGCCAGTGTGGATGTGCTGGCGATGAGCGCCACGCCGATTCCGCGAACGCTGCATATGTCACTGGTGGGATTGCGGGATATGAGTGTGATTGAAACGCCGCCGAAGGATCGTATGGCGATCCAGACGGTGGTGGCAAAGTTCGATGAAAAGTTGGTGCGAACGGCGATCGAAGTGGAGCTGGAGCGGGGTGGGCAGACGTATTTTGTGTCGAATCGCGTAGAGACGATTTACGAGATGGCGACGCGGATCCGGGAGCTCGTGCCACAGGCGCGCGTGGCGGTCGGCCATGGACAGATGCCGGAGGCTGAGCTGGAGCGCGTGATGCTGGGGTTTATGAATGGCGAGTTCGATGTGTTGTGCGCGACGAGCATTGTGGAGAACGGGCTGGACGTTTCGCGGGCGAACACGATTGTGATCAACCGGGCGGACCGGCATGGGTTGAGTGAGCTGTATCAGCTGCGGGGACGGGTGGGAAGGTCGAATAAGCGGGCGTATGCGTACCTGTTGATTCCGCCGGAGCAGCAGTTGACGGAGATTGCACGGCGGCGGCTGGCGGCGTTGAAGGAGTTTTCGGATCTTGGGGCTGGATTCAAGATCGCGGCGCTGGATCTGGAGTTGCGTGGGGCGGGGAACATGCTCGGCGGCGAACAGAGCGGGCATATTGAGGCGATCGGCTTCGAAATGTACACGCAGATGCTGGAAGAGGCCGTGAGCCGGATGAAGGGCGAGGTGCAGGAGGAGCGGCCGGCGGTTACGGTGAATCTTGGGGTGTCGTTGCGGATCGATGAGGGGTATATCCCGGAGGAGAATCAGCGGCTGCGGATGTATAAGCGCATTGCGGGGGCGGAGAGCGAGGCGGTGCTGACGGATGTGCGGGCGGAGTTGGAGGACCGGTATGGCAAACCGCCGGAGAGCGTGTTGTATTTGTTGGCGGTGGGAGAGATTCGGTTGTTGTGTGAGCGGTTGGGGATCGCCACGTTGGAGCGGAAGCGGGTGGCGGTAGAGGAGCCGAAAAAAGTGGCGGCTCCAGTGAAAACGACTCCCGCACGCTCGGTTGTGCCTTTGCGGCCTGCCGCTTCGACGTGGGGAACGCCTTCGCGGTTTGGGATGCAGGCACCACGGCCGCAACAGCCTTTGGCGGGGCGGCATGGGCAGGCGCCGCATGTGGCGGCGTTGAATTTTTCAAGTCGGGCGGCGTTGACGAATGCGCCGACGACGAACGCGGCGAAGGCGGTGCGGGAAGCTGTGGCGCCGCGGGCTGTGGAGTCGCCAGTCGTAGCGAAAGCCGGGCAGATCAAGCCCATGCGGGATGTGTTGTTTTTGAGCTTCAGCGAGAAGTTGCATGCCGCGCCTGCGGAGGCGGGCAAGGGCGTGAATGTGGGCGCGCTGATGCGGCTGGTGGGGCGCAATGCCAAGGATGGGGCGCAGCTTACGCCGCAGGGAGTGTTGCGGTGGCCGCTAACGACTGGAAAGGC
>CAXUDN010000100.1:0-13783 GCA_964249715.1 uncultured Acidobacteriaceae bacterium | reverse complement strand
CGTAATCGCATAGTTCGCATTCACACCTCCGGTGGTCTGCGCATCGGACCCACTGAAGTCCACCGTCGCCGCATCTCCCTCAATCGTGATCGCGCAACAGATCCGTACCCGCCCTTCAGAAAACCCGTCATTGTCCAGCGCATCGCAAAACCGGTACACCCCATCCGGAACCGCCCGCAACGTACTTCGCAAGACCCGCTCTGCATAGTCCTGCGCAGCCGCCGCATACCGCGCCACCGTCTCCAACCCATACCGCTCCACCATCCGCAGCAACCGCGCCTCCCCCACCCGATTCGCCGCAATCTGCGCGGTCAAATCGCCCTCCCGCTCTCCCGGCGTCCGCACATTCGCCAGGATCACCGCCAACAGATCCCGGTCAATGACCCCACTCTTGATCAATCGCACCGGAGGCAAAATCAGTCCCTCCTGGAAGATCTCTCGCGACAAAGGCATCGACCCCGGACTCATCCCGCCCACATCCGAATGGTGCCCCCGATTCGCCGCAAAAAACGCAGGCCGGTCCCCCGGCTTCGCCCCTGCTAGAAACACCGGAGCCACCAGCGTGATATCCGGCAGATGCGTTCCCCCTTTGAACGGGTCATTCAACACCACCATGTCTCCAGGCTCCATTGCCACGTGCTCAATGGCAGCCCGCACCGACAACGGCATCGCCCCCAGATGCACCGGCAGATGATCCCCCTGCGCAACGGTCCTTCCCTCGCGGTCATAGATCGCGCATGAGTAATCCAGCCGCTCCTTGATGTTCGGAGAGAACCCGGTCCGCTGCAGCGTCACTCCCATCTCCTCCGCCACGGAAACGAACATGTTTTTGAAAACCTCCAACTCAATCGGGTCCAACTCAGCCACGATCCCCTCCCCCATTCCGCGCCACCAGCGACCCAGCCCCATCCACCCGCCACGACCACCCTGAAGGCACCAGATTTGTCGATTCCCCACTGATCACCATCACCGGCCCCACACCCCCCACGCCCGCCGCCAGGCGACCGCGGTGGTATACCGGCGTCGCCCGCATCTCCCCACCGAACACCGCCTCCCGCACAGCATCCGGCTCCGGCAACATCCCTTGTTTGTCACCCTTTTGCTTGTCGTTCCCGGAGGGAATCTGCGTTTTGTCCTCATCACCCAACACCGGCTTCGCCGTAACCCCCACCCCCCGCAATCGCATCTGCACCACCTCCGTCGCACGCCTCGGATCGCTATACCCATACAACCGCGCATGCCGCGCATGAAACTCCGCCTCAATCCCCTTCAGCTCCCAACCCTCCGGCACCGGCACGTCGATCTCAAAACCCTGCCCCTTGTACCGCATTGTCAACGTGGACTGCAGCACCACCCGGTCCCCTCCAAAACCCTCCGCCGCAAGCTCCTGCAGAGCCCGCTCCGTTAGCGGCCAAGCCACCGCCCCCAACGCCTCCCCATCCAACTCCGCGGTTCCCCGCAACACCGACGCCGAGTAATCCTTCGCCACATCCGCCAGCAACATGCCCAACGCAGATAACACCCCCGAGTGCTCCGGCACGACCACTGTCCCTATCTCCAAACTCGACGCCAGCTCACACGCATGCAACCCACCCGCCCCACCAAACGCCAGCAGCGCAAAATCCCGCGGATCATACCCGCGCTGCACACTCACCACCCGTACCGCCCGTTCCATGTTGGCATTCGCAATCCGCACAATGCCCTCCGCCAGCGCCGTTACCCCCAGCCCCAATCGAGCCCCAAACACCTCTGCCACCCTCTGCGTCCGCTTGGCATCCAGCACCATCCGCCCACCCAGAAAGTACGCCGGATCCAACCGCCCGAGCAGCAGATTCGCGTCGGTCACCGTCAACTCCTCACCCTTCCCAAAACAGACCGGCCCCGGATCCGCCCCCGCCGACCGCGGCCCCACCCGTAACCCACCCCCCGAATCAATCCAGGCCACCGACCCCCCACCCGCCCCCACGGTATGAATATCCAGCACCGGCAACCGCACCGGCAGATCCCCCACCAGCGACTCACTTGTCGTCGCGATCTCTCCATCCACCAGACTCACATCCGTCGAGGTGCCCCCCATGTCGAACGTGATCAGCCGCTCAAACCCCGAAGCCTCCCCCACCGCCTTCGCCCCAATCACCCCCGCCGCCGGCCCCGACAAAATGGTCTGCACCGCCTGCTCCCCCGCCCTCTTTGCCGAAATCGCCCCTCCATTCGACTGCATCACCCGAAGCTTGCTCTCACCCAATCCCTCCTGCAGCCTCTGCAAATACCGCGCCATCAACGGCGCCACATACGCATTCACCGCCGTGGTCGACCACCGCTCAAACTCCCGGTACTCCGGCAAGATCTCGTGCGAAGCCGACACTCGAAACCCCTCGGCCCGTAACCGCGCCGCCACGGTCTCCTCATGCACCGCATTCCGGTATGAGTGCAAGAAACACACCGCTACCGACTCGACCCCGCTCTCCCTTAAGGCCCCCACAACCCCATCCAAATCCGCCTCTACCAACGGCTCCAACACACTCCCATCCATCGCCAGGCGCTCCGCCACGCCAAACGTAAGCTCCCGCGAAACCAACGGCTCAGCCCGCCGCACCGTAAAGTTATAAAGCTCAGGCCGGGCTTGCCGCCCTATCCGCAACACATCCTCAAACCCAGCCGTAGTCACCATTCCCACCCGCGCCCCCCGCCGCTCCAACACCGCATTGGTCGCCACAGTCGACCCGTGCGTCACCTCCATCTCCCCGCCACCCGCCAGTTCCGCGATACCGGCCAGGATAGCCCGCGAAGGATCCTCCGGCGTCGACCGCAGCTTGAACACCCGCAACCCACGCCGGTCCAGACACACCAGATCCGTAAACGTCCCTCCCGTATCTACCCCGATCAAAATCACCCCTCGATCATCCGTTCTCCGCCGCTCCCATGCAAACGCTCACCTCTATCTGCCGGAACCCGGGCGTTCTCTTTTCGAAAATGGTCCATGATCAAACGGAACATTAGCGGGGCTGAGAAACGATCGTTTCTTTCAGGTAAAAGACCTGAGGGCCGCCCGCCTGGACGGTCACCGGAATGGCATGGAGGAGGTAAGGTGTAACCGTGGCGGAATCGTTCCAACGGATCTCCCAGGCGTCGTCGATGGCCAGGAGAAGGTAGTTTCCGGGAAGAACGTTGGGCAGGGTGAAGCTGCCATCGAGGTCCGTCTGGTCGCGGCGGAAAAGGTCGGGGTTGGTATCTTTGCCCGCGGGAACGAGAATCACCATACTGGGGACAAACGCTTTGCCGTCGGCATCGTGAACGGAGCCTTCGATGGAGGTGGGCTTCCCGCCCAGGGTGAGATCCACTTGGAGGGTGTCTGTTCCGGCAATGCGAAGCACTTTCGTCGGAACATCCTGGCCGTTGACCTGCAAGCTGGCAGGGTTCGGCGAAAGACCTGGGCTGTAGATGCCGAAGCGATATTCTCCCGCTGGAATCTCACTAAAATCAGCCGAGTTCTTGGCGTCGAGCGGCTGATTGAGGTTCATTGCGCTCGAATCGCCGCGCTGGTAAAGCGATAGAGAGGTGTTCTTGACGACGGCGACACCCTCAGGCGTGTGTACGGTCACATGCACAGAAGCAGAACGAGCAGCCGGCGAGGGCTGGGAAGCCAGGGTGACGGCATCCGACGAGAGGGTGACCGGGCCAAGGTCCCGTGAAGCTGTTCCCTGCAGGTTGCTGCGGAGATCGTAAAGACCAGGGGCCAGGCCAGTGATGCGCTGCACATCGTTGAAGCCCTCCATCTGCATCATGACGTTCTCCGTGTGACCGAAAACCGTGCGGCTCAAGGAATAGCCAAACACCCTCCGGTTCCGATTCGAGGGACTGGACTCCGTGGACGGCAACGTGATGGAGAGAGCGTGAACAGGCGTGAGGTGGACATCGGCTATGAAGTCATCACCGGGTTTAAGGTCGATTGGTGAAGCTTCCCTGTCGACGGTTGCAGCGGGGTAAAACGTCATCGGATAGGTGACATCAAGCGCAGGGTCGACGCTTGAACGGAACATCACGACAGCTTCGGGCTGTTCCAGGGGAGGGTGAACCGCGTACCAGGGCGTCGCGGTAACGGCAAGAAAGTAGCGTCCGGGCGGAAGGCCGCCGAAGTCGAAGGTGTTCTCGTCATTGGCGAAGCTGTTGCGGAAATGCGCGATCCTGTCCTCGCCTTCCGCTTGCCGGCGATAGAGGATGATGTTCGCCCGTACGATAGGCTCGCCAGTGTCATCGAGAACATGCCCGGAGATGGAGGCTGAAGGCGTGAGCTTCAGCGTAAGGGACGAGGTATCGAGACCGGCGCCCGTGACGATGGCCGTGGAGAGCTCATGATGCTGGAGATAGAGGCTGGGGCTGAACCCGCTGGCCTGACCGCGAAGCCTGTATTTCCCGCGGGGCACGCCGTCGAAGTGAAATGTTCCGTCTTCCCCCGTGTACACCGTCGCGAAGGTGTTGTTCGAAGCGGTCTGCTCCAGCGTGACCAGGGCATTCGCCATGGGGTGGCCATCGGCTTCGTTTAGCACCTTGCCGTCAACGCTGTCACCCGCTCTGGTCTGGGCAAGAGCGGTCAAAGTGAGGACATTCGCGAGGACAATCACGCTCACTCGGCAAAGAAGATTCACTCTATGCCTCCCAAGCTGCTTTCCCCGGCGACTGCATCCGGTGGTGTGACGAGAGGTGCATCTGCGGTGGCCTTTTCGCCCGGTGCAAGCGTGATGAGCTTGCCTTTGCTCAACCAGGGGAGCATCGCTTTCGCATCGCGATACGGAAAGTCGCGAGTGTAGGTGGAGAGAGCGAAGAGCCGATAGCTTCCGGGCGCGATGTTGCCGATGGTGAACTCCCTGCTGTTCGGGACGAACGCCGTCTGTACGGGGCGGCTGCCGCCCTCGGCAAGCAGCAGAACGGTAAATCGACTCTGGGCGGCAGCATCGCCGGTCTGAAGATTGCCGGAGAGAGTGGCGGCATCGTCTCGAAGGGTGACATCAATGGGTTCCCTGCCGCCGGAGGCGCTGACGGTGAGTGAATGCTCCAGCAGGTCGGTTCCCCCGGAGCTGATTCGGGAAACGTACCCGTAGGAGGGCATGGGTTGGACCCAGTAGTGACCGGGCTCAACGCCGTTGATCGCGAACTCGGTCTGCCCCGCCATCGCGTTTCCCCCAGGGGCACGGACGCCCACCTCGTCAGGCTGAAGCTGCAGGTTGCAGGTGACTTCGGTGGGTGTAGAGGTCGAGGTGAGCTCCAGGTGAACCCTTACCGCGATATTGCCTGCCGGGGCAAGCGTGACAGGTGCGGTGCGCAGAGCAGCGCCGGCGATTTGGATGTTGAGCTCGGCCGAGGCAACGCCATCCGGTGCGGAGAAAGTGGTGAGGTGCACATCGTAGGCGCCGTTGGGAAGCGAGCCCTCGATGGCGTTGTGTCGCCGATCATAGCCGAGGTTGTAGCCGCTGGTGAGGCCGGAGCCAATCAGAATGCTCAGCCCCGCAGGCTGGCCGTTAAGAGGAATACTGACCGGGTAATACGCCGCGCTGTGCAGATGGAGTTCGGCGTTGGCCACCTCACCCGCGTGCAGGACCAGCGGCGTTGCCGACTTGAGGTCGGAAGCGTCACCGAGGAACACGGGAGGATACTGCGTGGAATTCGATCTCAGATCGTAGGGCAGCGGAACGGGGCCGCGCCACTCAGGCGTCATCACGATGTACTCTCCGGGCTGGAGATTGCCAAAGTGAAAAGCTCCGGAACGATCGGTGCTACGGCTGTTTGCAGGCCGCCAGGTAAAAGCACCATTCTGAATGGCCCGTTGCAGGAGTGTGACCTGAACATTCTGCGGAGCATCGGCTCCCGGGGCATAGACATGGCCGGTGATGGCGGCGGCGGGAACGAGGCGAAGCTCGGTGGTCCGGGTAGAAAGCGTGTCGTCGAACTCGATGGCCACTGGGTCCATACGGCTGTACCCTGGGCGCTCGGCTGAGAATGAGATGCTCGGGTTGAAGTCGCCGCCCTGGCTGCGCTGATTGTCGGGCGAGTTGGAAGGAGTGGCGATTTCGAAGGCAAACTGGCCTTTGCTGTCCGTCATGGTGGCGAAGCGATGGTCCATGGAGGTGACCAGCGCTCGACCTATTCCCTTGCCGGTGACGGCGTCGAGGACCACGCCGTGAAGGTGGTAATTCGTGTCACCCTGGGCGACCTGGGCAGGTAGGGGCCGGGGAAACAGGGCCAGGGAGAGCAGGGAGATCGTGAATGGGACTCTCACGGCGGCCCGATTGCGCGTCCACATAGGTGCTCCTCGCGTGTCCTCTCAGACATTTGTTTCTAGCGCAACACGCCGCGCATGTGGAGAAATTCTTGGGTTGCACTTCGGTCGAAGCTTGCCTCGTAGCCTCCGCGCCTTCTGGGCGTCTCCCAGGCTAACGCCGGGCAAGCTCTGCTTCGGAACCAATGAAGCCCCAGGAATTCCAGGCCTCGCCTGTAACTACCCTTTTGAAGTACGGAAGGGCGACTGCTTTCTCGCCGTTGTACAGGTGCCAGTTACCGACGCCGTAGCTGATCGTGTTATACGAAAGTTCCGCTTCCGTATCGCCAGGCGCGGGTTTTGCGGGAAGGATGGCTCGCTCCGTTTGTTGCCCCTGATAGAAACGGAGCAGGTGAAGGTAGAAGGCAAGGTGAGGCTCCGTGTTGTGAACTGAAGGACCGATACGGGTGAGCACTTCAGCGGCTTCCTGCTGCTTGCCTGCGCGGCGGAGCGAGACGTAGAGCCAGTTGGAGCAATCGATGAGCGAATCGTCATTCTTCGCCAGGTCGCGTGCATGGCCGAAGTGCGTGGCGGCCTCAGCAAATTGGCCCTGGAAGTAGAGAGCGAGACCGAGATGGTAGTGGGAATCGAGCTTGCTGGGATCAGCCTGCACAGCGTGCTCTAGATCCTTCTGCGCAGGGGCAAACGCACGCAAACCAAGTTCGCGATGGCCGCGTTCGAGGAGAAGATCAGCGTTGTTGGGGAAGGTGGCGAGCGCTTCGCTGTCGGTCTTGATGGCTTCCTGATACTGCCGGCGGCCTGCTTCGGCTTGCGAGAGGGCAATGTACTCGACGACCGAGGGTGAACCGTTGGAAAGCTTGGCTCGAGCGACTGTGATGTTGTTGTCATCGGTCTGGGCATAGAGTTTTTGGCCGAGCAGCGACGTGGTCTCGTAGGCTCCATGATCCTGCGAGTGCATAACGGGCGAAAGAGCAAAGACGACAGTGACGTAGAGTAGAAGCGATCGTATAAGGCGCGTGGACATGAGGTCTCCGTCTACGGATTGGTGAAACACCGGGATTATCGCCCATCCTAGCTTCCCGGAGTGGAATTGTTCCAGCCTTTCTCGTGACCATGGTTCATCAGGCCGAAAAGACTCCGGCACAAGCGAATGTGTGCGGTCACCGGATCTGCCGCTCCCTTCCCGGCTTGGGGAGCAAAGGACTCAGCAGCTAAATTGCGCTCCCTTTACTTTGCCGCGCCGAGGCCGCTTTGCAGCAGGGCACCGATAGATTGGCTGATGCTGGGAAACTGCGAGGCCAGCCAGGTAAGGACAGGAACTGCGCCGAAGGTCAGCAGACGATAGAAGAAGGCTGCTCCCAACTTGTTCGCGTCCGTATCGGTGATGCGGCTGAGGATCGGGCTGCGGTGCATCTGGGCATAAACCCAGATGACGCTGCCGCCAAACCCAAACAGCAGAAGAGTGAAGGTCCAATCGACCCACTGGCGTGGTTGAAAGGGGTAGGAGTTCCACGCGAGCAGGGCGATGACGAAGGCCGAGGAGACGAATGTCGTGAGATAACGGAGGTTCACAAGTACGGCGCGAATGAGCGAGACATAGCGAATGGCGAGGAACTCTTCGGCAAGTTGAATCGCGAGGAGCTCGGTGCCCGTAGTGTTTTTGGCTTTGGCCTTCTCGTCGTTCGAGCTCGAAGTTGGAGCATCATTCTCGACGAGGCGGTTGCAATCGCGTAACCAGAAAGGAGCAAGGACACAGGAGAGCACCGCTTGGCCGAAATTGGCGAAATCGCATTCGATCGCACACATGAGGTTAAGACAGGTGCGGCTGGCTTCGTCGGGAAGATCGCAGCCGACAAGGTGGTTCTCCGGCTTGTAGGGCACCTTCGTCAAAACGTCGGACTCTGCAGAGTTGCAAAGAGCACTAAGCTGCCCGATCAGCTGCTCGGTGCTCGCCACTGTGACGGTCTGTGGATAGAGGGGCTGTGAAGAATTTGTGCTGAGCGTTGACTGAAGGGCAGCGAGGTTCCTGTGCAGGCTCAGGGCCGCCTCTGTTGCGCTGGAAGACTGAAGTGGGTTGTCGTGGAACGCAGGATCCCAGGAGTCCTTTCTAAGATTGAGAAGTTGCTGCATGGATTCAATGGATCGGGCCATGTCGCGCCAATACTCGAACAGGCCTCCCTGGCGAAACATGGTGATCCAGCTTGCACCCTGAATGCGATCGAAGGCAAAGCGCATGGGGGAACGCTCGAGCGGCTCAAGGAGGCCGCGGTTCATGGCCGACCATATGACAAGCAGACGAAGGCAGCCCGTGATCGCGATGACAAGCAGCGGATAGAAGAGGCTTTCAATCAGGAACTCGTAGGGTCCGGGAAGATAGCTCTTCGTGTCGCCCCGAAAGTAGTGATCCAGGCCGTAAACGCGCATGAAAAGAACGAATACGGCGTAGAGAACGAGGTAGGCGAGACCCAGGTAGAGGTTGAGTCTCTTGTCAGGTTCCCTGACGGTGCGGCGGATTAACTGACGGGTGATCAGGAGGCATGTGATCTTCTCATAGAGGCAGCTGCTCGTAGCGCGGGAGCAGTCGCTGAGCGCTTCATCGGATACGTATAAGGACGTTGGCAGGGCAATCTGCATCCGGGGCGGAAGCATGGGGCGGCTGTTCTCAGAAAAGCGCAGGCGCTTGGTCTGCAGATGGGCCCAGAGATACCACGTGAGCAGCACGAGAGTGATGGGCAGCAACGGGCAGACGCCGCTTCCGGGGAAGAGGCAACGATAGCTGAAAAAGACGCCAAGGTACGAGTTGGTGCTGTTCGTGTAGTTGTCCGTGCAGAGGCGCCACCAGATCGCCGGCACAGTCATTGCCGTCAGCGCTGCAAGAACGTTGAAAAAAGGATAGAGGCGGGACTCACGGGCCATGTCTTCGAAGGCTTCCTGTCGCGGCTCGATGCAAGCGGCGAATCGCGGCTGTTCCTGAGCGCAGGCTGTCCCAAGAAAACGGTGTGTTTTCGCCAGGGTTGCTACCGCGGCGAAGACGCCCGACACCGAGGCGAGAATGGCTGCCGCGATGGTATAGGGATGCGGATGAAGGAGATGCCACGTTGCGATAACAGGCATGACCGCGGTAGCGCTCAAGGAGACAAGGATGGCGGCGGCAATATTCGTATAAACCGAGCGCCGGCGTGGCTGGTCGCTTCCACTGATGGCAAGGTCCCGGGTTAAGGGAGACCAGAAGTTCGCACTGAGCAGCCCAAGCCCATGCGCTGTGCCGAGCACGGTGATCAACCCGCAGAGAAGATACCAGGAGAAACCTGGCCCGGTAGGAAGACTGCTTTCGATCTCTGGGATCCGAGGCGCGGTGTTCAAAGTCGAAGCAACGCATGGAAGCGACGGGCTTGTCGCTGGCACGGCCGGAAGGATGAAGGGATTGCGGCTGGCGCAGTCCGAAAGAATGCCGAGTGGATAATAACCATCGCGGCCGACGACGGTGGCCCAGAGCGGCGGGTGCGTGGGAGTGCGACCGACGGATGCCGTGAAGGGATTGCTGTAATCGACGAGATGGGGCCGCTCGAAACTCTGCGGGTCCCAAAGGAGAAAGGAGGCAGCGTTGAACAGGGCCTCACTCTTGGTGTCCGAGAAGCTATGCAATACGGGCCGGTCGAGGCTGCTGCTTGCAAGATCAGTAAGGGGATAGGCCGTAACGTTGATGGTGCCGAGATAAGGATCGCTGTCACCTATGCGGGCGAACAGGAGATCGGCGTAATCATAGATCACGACTTGTACATCCGGTGTGTCGCGACGAATCGACTTGATGAGGAACAGGAGATCAAGAACATTGGACGCAGAGACACCTACGACTCTGACCTGATGATTTCTAAGTTGGCGCACAATGGCCATCCATTGCGCTTCCTGAGAATACGAGGTTTGGGCCGAGAAGGAAGCGATGCTGTCTTCACCGCTGGAATCTTTCAACGTTAGGTGCAGGTAAGGACTCAGGCTGGCCACGGCCTCGGCATTCCCGGATCGTGCGCCCCCGCTGGCAGCATTGCGCAGCACGGAGATACCGCGTGGGTAGTAAATGACCAGGGGCGGTTGCCTGGTCGGGCCGGCGTTGTAGCTTGCGGTATTTTCTTGTGGAGGGCTGTCGCGGGTATGCGCTTCCTGCAATCCGAAGAGCGTTCCGGTCTCGATGAGCAGAGCCAGTTGCGTCGGGCTCCTTGACGTTGGATCCTGACTGCTAAAGTGCTCCTCGATGGCATCCTGCTCGGCACGGCTGTCGTCCCCGAAAGAGAAGTAGTTAAGCTCGCCGGCCTTGAACGCACTGGTGCAGGTGTTTGCTCTGGCGGAAGAACCCACGTTAAGTTCATCGGTGGAGACCTTTGTGCTGGTAACTCCAGCGACACGGAAACTGTAGTTCCACTTCCTGTGAGCGGCGGCGAGCCCGGCGCAGAGCGAGGCCGCACCCCCGGAGTTCTCGGGGCCGATAATATCTGCAAGAACGTGACTTGGCTGCAGCGTACTGGGTTGAGCCGCTCCCGGCTTCGGCTGGAGGAAGGAAAGCTGCGCGCCATAAGTCATTTGCAGGTGACGTTCGTACTGCAAGGCATTTTGTAACTGCTCGCCATTCACACCGAGTGCGGGACTCTGGCCTACGAGGAAGATGTAAATCAACCGGTCCCTCTCGCGTGGGTAGTCCGGGACGGGCGTAGCGGGGTTGAGCGGGACTGCAAAAGACTGCTTAAGGATGAGGAGGCCGGGTTGCCTCTCGCGGGCGAGGTCGTCCGCAGACGCGGTCTGGGAGAGGTCTGAAAGTTTTGTGTTTGCCGGAGGTCGGCGCCATGGGAGCCACGAATAGCTGCTGACGTAACGATAGGCAGAAGCAGCTTCGGCGAGAACTTCCAGATAACGATCGAAGTCGAGGGACATACTGCTGTGGAGCGGGTCGGGGAGGGTCGCGATGATTGCTGTAATACCGAGATCAGCGCTTTGCGCGCCACTGCCCGGCGTGGGTATGCCCCACCCATCCTTCCCGCAAGGATGGGTATCGTCCGCTGTGTCGCGAGTGACCTCCGAAGTGAGCTCGCCAGCTTGGCTGGAGGTGATCTTTGAGCCGGAGGTTCGCTTTGATTCGCCGGCGCTGCTGAGTACGTCAGGGTCAGGGATTGTCTGGCCGGGTTTCCAGTAATTACAAGAGGCCCTCCAGGGACCATCGCCATTGTTGGCGCTCGCCGTCTGTGCAGGGGCGTCAGCCTGGGCCCGGATCTGCTCGGGAGAGGGGCTGGCTGAGGGGCCGGCGAAACTGCCGCGCAGCATCGCCACGGCCAGAAACATTGCGGTGGCGGTAAAGCCCTTCTTGAGCTCCACTGTGGGACCTTCCCAGGGTTACGTTAAGGGGCAGACGTGTTGTGCATGCTCACTCTCGAGCAGCAAGGATGTCCCGGCGCGAGGTACCATCTACCGTCCGGCATGAACACTGGGGCCCGATCCCTTCCAGGCCAGCCGTGGAAGGTGCAGGAAAAGCATGCGACGGGCTGCATGAATCCTCAATTCGCGAATCATACAGGGCTCTTGGCAAGCTTGAGAGAGAGAAAAGCAGTTCGTGTAGACATACACCGACAGCTACACCCCAGAGCCGGTGCCTTCGTGACAGCGTTTGGTATAAGGCAGAGATAAGAACAGGGGGAATCAGGTGCCGGCAAGTATATTTGCAAGCCTTCAGCATGCGTCGATACGCAACCACTATTGTGTGAAGGGCAAGGTGCATTTTGATCGCAATCACCATAGGGACGGCCAGCGCATGCGGAAACGATCTGCCTTGAGCAGATGATTTGCTGGAGTTAGCGCACGCTTGAGTTGAAGGAGCAGGTAACGCAGACTCCTGCGCGTTTGCGAATCTCTCCTTCCCACGCAAACACACGCAACACCCCCAGCAGTGCCGCCAACCAGCAATCGTCCCGCCCGCCGTGTACGATGACTGTCCATACCCCATCAGGAGATCGCCCTTGCCTATTCGCAAGCTGCTGTCCGCCCTTGCTCTCCAAATCTTCACCCTCGCCCTTGTAATCACCCCCGTCACGCAAGCGGCAGGCGCCCCGCCCGATCGCCCCAACATCCTCCAACGTCCCGCCCTCAGCGCCCACCTTATCGCCTTCGGCTACGCCGGCGATCTCTGGACCGTTCCCCGCGAAGGCGGCCGCGCCACCCGCCTCACCGCCGGCGTCGGCATCGAACAGGCCCCCATCTTCTCCCCCGACGGCCAAACTCTCGCCTTCACCGGCCAATACGACGGCAACACCGATGTCTTCACCATTCCCGTCACCGGCGGCATCCCCAAACGCATCACCTTCCACCCCGATCCCGACTACGCCGTCACCTGGACCCGCGACGGCAAGAACATCGTCATCCGCTCCACCCGCGCCGCCACAAGCCGCTACAGCCAGCTCTTCAGCGTCCCCGCCACCGGCGGCCAGGCCACACCCTTACCCCTCCCCATGGCCTACGCCGGCGACTTCTCCCCCGATGGCTCCCGCATCGCCTACACCCCCCTCCCCCCCGCCTTCGGCTTCGACTTCACCAACTACACCGCCTGGGGCAACTACCACGGCGGCCGCGCCGGCGTCATCCACATCACCACCCTCCCCGGCCTCGATTCCACCGCGGTCCCCCACGGCGACGCCACCGACTTCAGCCCCGTCTACGTCGGCGCAGATATCTTCTTTCTCTCCGGTCGCAACGGCCACATCGGCGTCTTCCGCTACACCCCCGCTGACAAACAAGTCACCGAAATTTTCCACAACACCGGCACCGACATCCACTCCCTCGCCACCGACGGCCACCAGCTCATCTTCGATCAACTAGGCGAGCTCTACACCCTCGACCCCAAACCCAACGCGCAGCCCCGCCAGGTCCCCATTGACGTCACCGCCGACCTCCCCGAAGTCCGCCCTCACCTCCAAAACGTAGCGGGCGAGATCGAAAATTTCTCCCTCTCCCCCGAAGCCCTCCGCATCGCCGTCGAAGCCCACGGCGAAATCCTCACCGTTCCCGCCAAGCACGGCCCCGTCCGCAATCTCACCAACTCCCCCGGCGTCATGGAGCGCGAACCCGCCTGGTCCCCCGACGGCCAATCCATCGCCTTCTTCTCCGACGAACCCTCTTCCCCCAGCGCCCACCCCGGCCTCTACTCCCTCCACATCGCCTCCCAAACCGGCACAGGCGCCGTCAAAAAGTTCCCCCTGGCCCCCGACCCCGCCTATTACTTCAGCCCCAAGTGGTCGCCCGACTCCAAACACATCGTCTTCCACGACAACCGCCTCCACCTCTGGATTCTCGACACCACCTCCGGCAAGCTCTCCGAGGTAGGCGAGCCCAACATCCATGGCGGCTTCTCCAACACCACCAGCGACGTCGCCTTCTCCCCCGACTCCAGGTGGCTCGTCTACCCCCACTCCCTCCCGAACCACCTCCACGCCCTCTATCTCTATTCCGTCGACACTGCGAAAACTACCCAAC
>CAXUDN010000099.1:0-13844 GCA_964249715.1 uncultured Acidobacteriaceae bacterium | reverse complement strand
TACCAGCGGACGCATGATCCTGCGCTGCTGCAACTCGCGGCTTTGCTGCAGGGGCAGGGCTTCGACTGGGTGGCCAACTATGCGAACTTCAAGTACACCGGCGTGACCACGCGGGCTGTGTTGAGCGCCACAGCAACCGGGGGAAATCAGCCGGAAGGCATGCAGACCCATGGCGTGAACAACGGCATGGGGCTGAAGACCGCGGCTGTGCGGTATCTCTTCAACGGCGATGCCACCGAGCGAGCAAACTTTCAGCAGGGTCTTGCGATGCTGGACCGTTACCATGGCGTGCCGAACGGGATGTTCTCGTGCGATGAGCATCTGGGGGGACTGGATCCGAGCCATGGAACGGAGTTGTGCACCGTGGTGGAGACGATGTTTTCGCTTGAGGTTGCGTTGGCGGCCTTTGGTGATGCGGCGCTGGGCGACCGCCTGGAGAAGATTGCGTACAACGCGCTGCCCGGCACCTTCAACGACACGATGTGGGCGCACCAGTACGATCAGCAAAGCAACCAGGTGCAGGTGGGGTTGCAGAGTAAGCCCTGGACGACCAACGGTACGGAATCGAACCTGTACGGGCTTGAGCCGAACTTCGGTTGCTGCACGGCCAACTTTCATCAGGGCTGGCCGAAGTTTACGCAGAGCCTGTGGATGCGTTCGGCCGATGAGGGTCTTGTTGCCACGTTGTATGCGCCGTGCGAGGTGAACACGACGCTGGGTGGGCGGGCCGTACGTTTGCGTGAAGAGACGGAGTATCCGTTTCGCGAGAGCATCCGGATCACGGTGACCCCTGGTGCTGCACATCGCTTTTCCCTTCATCTGCGCATTCCTGCGTGGGCTGCGAAGGCTTCGCTGAACATCAATGGCAAACCCTGGCAGGGGCCGCTTCAGCCTGCGAGCTTTGCGGCTGTCGAGCGCACATGGGAGCCGGGGGATGTGCTTGAGCTGCACCTGCCCATGCAGCCTGCCGTGACGCGTTGGTTCAATCAGTCGATGGCCATCTCTCGTGGACCCCTGGTGTTTTCGCTTGATCCCGGCGAAGAGTGGATGAAGCTTCGTGACCGAGGTCCTACGGCGGACTGGCAGGTTTTTCCCAAGCAGTCATGGAACTATGCGCTGGCTCTTGATGAACAATCTGCGGCGGCGCTGAAGGTGGTCGAGTCGCCTGTACCGGACCGGCCTTTCGCGGCGGAGGGAGCACCCGTGCAGTTGCAGGTTGCCGGCCGTAGATTGAACAAGTGGCGCTCCGAGGATGGTGTTGCCGCGCCTGTGCCTGCGGGACCTCAGACCAGCAATGAACCCGAAGAGACATTGACGCTAATGCCTTATGCTGCCGCCAAGCTGCGCGTCACTGCTTTTCCGCAACTGCAAACCTGAGCTGGCTGCGGCATCCGGTGCAAACATCGGAGGAAGAGAAATGGCTAGGTTAACGGCACCCAATACGGTAGTCACCAAACCCGAGCGTCTGCTGTCGCTCGATGTGTTGCGCGGCCTCACCATGGCGTCCATGGTGCTCGTGAACGACTCAGGCTCGGGTGCGGTGTACACGCAGCTGGATCATGCTGAATGGAACGGCGCCACGTTTACGGACATGATCTTTCCGTGCTTTCTCGTGATCGTTGGTGTTTCGATGACGCTGTCCTTTGCCTCGCGCCTGAACCGCGGCGCCACGCACGCGAGCCTGGCCTGGCATGCGCTTCGGCGCGGTGGACTGATTGTTCTTATCGGGGTTCTGTTAAACCTGGTCTTTGATTGGGACTTTGTGCACCTGCGCTTTCCCGGTGTGTTGCAGCGCATTGGTGTTTGCTACACGGTCGCGGCGATGTTGTATCTTGCGATCCCTGGTCCTGATGCGGGACGATGGAGGCGTCAACGTGAGGTGGTTCTCCTCGTGCTTGCTGCGGCGTGCCTTGCGGGCTATTGGATGTTGCTCAAACTGTACCCCACGCCCGGCTTCGGCCCCGGCCACCTGGACACGTACATGAGTCTACCGGCGGTGGTGGACCGTGCTGTTTTCGGCACAAGCCATGTCTGGCGCTATGCCACAACGCCTGGGCTTGGGCCGACCTATGATCCCGAGGGCCTACTGTCTACACTGCCCGCGCTTACGAACGTCCTCTTCGGCATTCTCGCGGGCGAACAACTGCGTTCCAATCAGTCGCGCAGAAGGCAGTGCGGGGTGCTTGCCTCGATGGGCACGACACTTTGGATCCTGGGCCTTTCGCTGAGTCATTGGCTGCCTTTCAACAAGAAACTTTGGACCAGCAGCTTTGCGCTGTTCACGTCGGGCATTGCGATTTTGTGTCTGGCGGGTTTCCTTTACCTTGTGGACATCCGCCGCGTGCGCCGGGGCTGGAGCTTTCTGCTCATCTTTGGAACAAACGCCATCCTCGCTTATGTGCTTTCCGATGTGCTTGCCTGGGTTTTTGGACGTTTTCGGTTTCAGGTGGGCGCACGGAGATTGAATCTTCACGCCTTGCTTTTCCGTGATCTTTTCGCAAGCTGGTTACCGCCGAAGATGGCTTCGCTCGGCTTTGCACTGCTCTTCGTTTGCCTCATTGCGGGGTTTGTTTATCCGCTTTACAGGCGCCGCATTTTCCTGCGGATCTGATTTCAAGTCAGACAACAGATCGCCGGCTGAGACGAGCGGCGAGTATTGGTGAGGTAGCGAAGACCCAGAAGCCGGGTGAGATCACCGCGGCTGTTACGGAAGCGATCCTGCCAAAGGTTGCCCTGGTCAGGCCCATAAGTCAGACCGGGGAGGCCGCCTGCATCCGTTCATCGACTTCCTTCAGTGTTGCGATGCTGAATGTGCTGTCGCGGTTCTTCGATTCTGTCATACCGGGGCGCGGGTAGACCCTCTCAGCCGCGGATTTCCTCTGCGTGGCCCGCATCCATCGAGTCATGGCAACCGCTGTCTCCGAAGCACCTCCTGCAACAATCTCCCGGGCTCACAAACCTAAGGCCTCGCTCGGCACGCAGACGGAGCAACCTGTGCCCTGGAAGAGTGTTCTAGCCGAGGCACGCAAGCGCTTCGGCATCAAAGGCTTTCGTCCTGGGCAGGGTGAAATTCTGGAGGCGGTTTTTGCGGGAAGAGATGTGCTTGGCATCCTTCCGACAGGCGGTGGCAAGTCGCTTACCTATCAGCTGCCTGCAATTTTTCTGAAGCATCCGGTCGTCGTTGTTTCGCCGCTGATTGCACTGATGCAGGATCAGCAGGAGCATGCCGTCGAGGCAAATATTGCGGTCGAAAAGATCGATTCCACGCTCGGGGTGAAGGGCTCGCACAGAGCGCAGCAACACATAGACGAGGGCAGCTCGCAGCTCGTGTATACAACGCCCGAGCAGTTGGAGAAGCCCGAGTTTATCGCTGAACTGAAGAAGGCCGGCGGCGTCGGCCTCTTTGTTGTGGATGAGGCCCACTGCATCTCGCAGTGGGGACATGATTTCCGACCGGCATATCTTGGCCTCGGCATTGCGCGCGAACGGCTCGGCAACCCGCCCGTGCTTGCCTTAACGGCGACGGCGACGAAGGAAGCTACCGACGAGATTCAGCATGTTCTTCACATGGAGGACGTTGTCTGTGTGAATACCGGGTCAGAGCGCACGAATCTGCATTTGGCCGTCATGCCCACGGTGAACAATGATGCGAAGCTGGCACGCATTGGCGCGCTGCTTGAAAAAGAAGAGGGCACCGGCATCATCTATACGGCTTCGGTCAAGTCGGCCGACGAACTGCATAAGTGGCTCAAGGAACATGGCGCTTCCGTTGGGCACTATCACGGCCGGATGAAGACCAAGGAACGCGAGCAGGTGCAGGAAGAGTTCATGCGCGGCGAGCACAAGGTGATGATCGCTACCAAGGCTTTCGGGTTGGGGATCGACAAGCCGGACCTTCGGTTTGTCTATCACTACGAATTTCCGGACTCGCTTGAAACCTATGCGCAGGAGGCGGGTCGTGCGGGTCGTGATGGCTTGCCCTCGCGGGCTGTGCTGCTTTACAGGTTGGAAGACAAACGCATCCAGACGTATTTTCTTGCGGGACGTTACCCGCATGCGAGCGAGGCTTCGGCTGTGTTTGAAGCCCTTGCATTGGGACGTAAACTGCCCTGCGTCGAGGCTAAAGAAAAAGCGGGAAGTGGTGTTTCAGCCGATTCTTCCGAGACCTCCCTGGAAGGGGAGCATGACAGCTTAAAGAATGGTTCGGAGGGCTCAGAGACCGACCAGACTCCGGAGGGTGAAGCCGGCACTCCCGAATGCATCGAGGTGCAGGCGCATACGGTTGCGGAGGCTATGAAGTCATCATCCAAAGCTCTCCCGCTGAACGTGCGTACCATCTCCGAGTACGCAGACGTTGGGCAGAAACGCACGCAGGTCATTCTCTACATGCTGGTTGATGCGGGCCTGGTGCGCTGTGTGCGAGGCGGTTATCGCCTTAGTATTGACACGCCGCCCAGTGGGGAGGAGGTAGCGGCCCTGCTGAAGAGTTATGAGGAGCGAGCGGAGCACGACAAGCAGCATCTTGCCGACATGATGCACTATGCCGAAACCTCCACCTGCCGCACGCAGATTCTGCGGCAATATTTCGGAGAAGAGCTTGGCCAGCCCTGCGACCGTTGTGACTGTTGCGAGCGCGTGGTCGCAGAGGCTGAGGCTGTGCGGCGTGCGGCAGAGGACACGCGGCCTCCCTTGCGCCAGGCACCCGCCCCCAACACAGCGCCCGACCCGAAAGCCGGCCATGCGGACGCGCATGGCACCTTGTTGATCACGACGGCGCACGGCACAATCCACACGACCGCGCCGGAGACCATCGTGCATTCCGAACCCGAGAAGTTCAAAACCGGGGATCGTGTGCGGCATGCCCGCTTTGGTCTCGGTGAAGTGAAGGACATCCATGGCAAGAACGCCCTCGTTCGCTTCCTCAAGCAGGGAGAGAAAAAGCTGATCGTTGATTTTCTTCAACTTGCTTGAGGACCCGCGTCCGACGGGGCAGGCCGAAGTATTTTGTGTAATTTTGCTTGACAAGGTCTCACGTGTGCCGGAGTCTAGCGGGACACCCCCACCGTTAGGATTCTCATGCGTCATCGGATGTTGTTTTGCTTGCTGTTGGCATCGTGTGCCCTCGCCCCATCTGCCCATGCGGATGTTTACCAGTTCACCTTCAGCTCGACTTTGAATCCGTCCCAGGGAGATTTCTCCTTTCAGCTGCCTTCCTCGCCCGTTCCCGCGTATGTGGATCCGCAGGCCGGGTACCTGGACACGGCCGTTGTGCCGATCACGGCAGGGGGAACCACTTTTCTGTCGTTCACGCAGTGGACCAGCAGCGGATTCAGCTTTGACTCCGGTGACTATGCGCTGACGGGGGCGACACTCTTCACGGGACCGCTTTCGGGGCCGACCTTTACCCTGGGGAGCTACGGCATGATGGAATCTTACGAAGCCTCGCCGCGGCAGGATGCCGGCACGCTGGTCATCAGCGACATCACGGCGGCCACGCCGGAGCCGTCCAGCTGGCTTCTGCTGGCAACCGGACTGACGGGTATCGGTGCAGTTTTCGCACGCCGCCGCGTCGCAGGTATCGCTCGATAGCCCTCGCTGAACCCGGTCCTCTCTGGCCTGTTGTACCCTGAGAGGAACCATGTACAAGCGCGTTCTCCTCAAGATTTCGGGCGAGGCCCTGGCTGCGGGCCGCGGCTTCGGCGTTGATGCTGTTTTTATTCAGGCTGTGGCGCAGGAGATTGCGGAAGTCGCTCGGATCGGGTGCGAGATCGGCGTCGTGGTGGGAGGCGGGAACTTCTTCCGCGGCGTCGCAGAACAGGCCGTGGGTATGGATCGCGTTGCCGCCGACCACATGGGCATGCTGTCCACCGTGATCAACGCTATTGCGCTTCAGGATGCGATCGAAAAGACCGGACTATTCTGCCGAGTGATGAGTGCTATCGAGATGCACGAGGTGGCTGAGCCGTATATTCGCCGTCGCGCTGTGCGGCACCTCGAAAAAGGCCGCATCGTGATCTTTGCGGCCGGTACCGGCAACCCCTACTTCTCTACAGATACAGCCGCAAGCCTTCGCGCCATGGAGATCGGCGCGGAGGTACTGCTGAAGGCCACGTCGGTGGACGGCATCTACACTGCCGACCCCAAGAAGGTAGCGGATGCCACCAAGTTCGAAACGATCACCTACATGGACATCCTGCGGTTGGGCCTGCGCGTCATGGACACGACGGCGGTCTCGCTCTGCAAGGACAACAGCCTGCCTATGATTGTCTTCTCCATGCGTGAGCGCGGCAATATCGTTCGCGTGGTGCAGGGTGAGAAGCTGGGTTCGCTCGTCACTTCCTAGCAGTTGTTTGTACTCAGTCGGCGGAGGGTGAGCCTACTCCGCAGCACGGGCCACGCGCCGCGCAAGCAGCGCCAGTCCGGCAAACAGGAGCACATAGGGCAGCGACTCCACCAGGGAAGCAACGATCTCCAGAGGGTAGCGTGCGCCCGCGCTGACCTGGGCCAGTTCCCGGCTGTTGCTGCTGACGATCAACGCAAGCACCAGGAGGACTACGACCATGTTGAGCGCGAACAGTCGCGATTGAGCGGCGGTTTCCTTGTCCGGCTCTCGACTGGCCAGCACCCGCAGCGCCACGGGCGGTAACAGCGCCGCAAGGGCAAGGGTCGGCAGGGCAGTTACCCCGAAGTCAAACCATGGGTTGCGCAGCAAGGCTGTCTGCCCGTGATGAGCAAGGTACGGTCGAACCCAGCTGAACACCAGGGCAAAGACCGCATACACGCTGAGAGCCCGCAAGGCGAGCTCCAGGAGGCCGCCCCAATGGCGTTGCAGCGAGGGTGCAATGGCCGTCGCCGGCTTCTCCGCACGCGTCATGAACGCTTCCACCAGAGCCGCTGTCGCGATGAACGCCCCAGCATACAGCAGCAGGCGAACGAAGTAAGTGAACCACAAGAGGAGAAGCGCAAGGATGGTTGTGCTTTCCAGCGCAGAGGCCGAGAGCGGAGCGTGAATGACAGCGCCGCCCAACGCGGAATGCTGAGCTGTCCGGTGCAGTACGATGGCGCGCAGGAGCGCGCTGGTTCCCAGGTTGGCGAGGTACCCCAGCAGGTCTGCGGCCAGCACGGGAAGCCACAACAGCGGTCGCCGACCCAACACCTCTACCAAATCTTGCCAGAGCTTGCCCACTGCGCCTGTCTTACCTCCGCGACCTCATCATACGCACCCTGCGCTGCACGACAATGCCGCTAAAGCGCAATGGCGCTCCAGAAGCTACGCCGGACTGCAACGCTGCTTCCACCAGCCCTGGATGACCTGCTGACAAGGATGCTCCACCCATCGTCGCACGGCGACCGCCAGCAGCACTACGAAAACGTAGCTGATCCACGGGTCGAACCTGGCAACACCGAGGCGCTCGGCCACGTGATGCCACTGCAAAAGCTGGAAGACGTTAAAGTGCAGCAGGTAGAGCGCATAGGTCGATGTGCCCACCGAGACCAAAGGCCGGATGGAGAAGATTCGCGCTAGCGGGCTGAGGCCGGCAAGCCCCAGAATGACCAGCGACCAGATCGGTGTGAACAAACCGCCGTGCACCAGGATGTACGGCACACGGGGTGCGACGTGATAGATCGCAAACCACGCCAGCGCAAAGCCAATTAGCCCGGTGATCATGCGGCCGCGTACCTCAAACCTGGCGGCATCGTGCAGACGCCCCAGCGTCAGCCCCGCGAGAAAGGTGCAGAGATAGGCAAAGGGCGTGTACTTCAAAAAGTCCAGCCAGGTCCCGGCGCTGTAACGCGTCGCCTGCTGGGCCAGGTGGTCCGGGTTGGTCAGTAGGTAGACCGTGTGCGGCACGAGGCCGAGCGCCCAGAAGCCGATGACCATGGCTGCCAACTTCCAGGGCCTTTCGGGCCAGCGGAGCTTGAGCAGCCAGGGGAAGGCGATGTACAGGACGACTTCGCAGGACAGGGTCCAACTGACCGTGTTCCAAAAGGTGGCGAGGTGCGGAAAGAAGCCCTGCATGAGCAAGGGTGTAAGCACGGCGCCGGCCCAAAACTCTCCATGGCTGCGGGAGCGCCACTCCAGCAGCAGCATGGGGATGCTGATCAGCATGGTGAGCAGATACACAGGGTAAAGGCGTGAAAAACGAGCCATCCAGAAGTCCACTTTGCGCACGCCGCCTTCGCGATGCGCGTAGTTGTAGCTGAGGATGAAGCCCGAGATCAAAAAGAAGAAGCTGACGAAGACAAAACCAATATCAACCAACGGGTAAAGGGTGATCGACGGATGCCGTGCCCAGGTCAGCCCATTCGGCGTAAAGTGAAACATCAGAATGGTCAGGGCGAGGAGGGTGCGCAACCCGGTGAGGGCGGGCAAAGGGGGCCTGCGCTCCACCGCCTGGACTCGCGGCGGCTGCATCGAAAGCGCCTGTTTTCCCGTAGAGGTTGGCGCCTCTAGGACTCCCACACTTTGCGGACTCACCTTCCCTTGGACGCGCTTGCGGAGATGAGGGTTCCGAAAAAGGCGGTTACTGCAACTGGACCTGGGCAAAGCCAAGGCCTTCCAGCATGGCGCTTATCGTGTCGCGACTATTCTTGCGAGCCGCGTCGAGGATGCCGTCGCTCAACGCCGCCTGCTGCAACTCGTTTTGCGCCCGCAACCGCGTTGCCGACTCGAGGTTCGGATCGGCCCGGACAAACAAGCCGGTTTCACGCTCGTACACGCGGGTTTTGGTGTTGTCGACGGTGGTCAGAAAGACTTCGCTGGGCGGCAGCGTCAGCCGGATCGCACGGCCCTCGGGAGTCTCGGTGATGTGCACGCTTTGGGGCTTCAGCTTGCTCATGTCGATGCCCGCAAGGGTCTGCCCATGCACGATCATCAGCAGCCGGTCGCCGGCAAGAGCGTCCGGGAGGATGGGGTTGGACTCATGGCTTTCAACTACCGTGTCCAGCGAGTAGACGACGGTCTCCAACCGATTGAGCCGCTGGATCTTCTCCACCACGTCCGGGGCGGAGGTGGTTACAAGCGGCCGCCCGGTGATGTAGCTTGCCAATTGACCGGCCAGACCGGATCGTGCCTGGTGCACAAAGGAGGCCAACGCGGCTGCGCCCAAAACAATGGCCAAGGCAATACCTGGCACTCTGCTGTTTCGTTGCCTACGCCTCGACTGATCGTCATCGTCGCTGGTCATCGCTTCCGAAGGGCCCTCCAATGTGGCAATTTCGATGCTACATTGGCAATGTTTTCGCAGGGTTGCTCCTGATCTCGAATCCATCGTTCTTGAGCCCCCGCCTATTTAAGCCCGCACCTCAGCTTCCACAAGCTCCTCCGCCGCACGCAGGCCGCGGTTCGCGTAACTCGCCTTGATGAACGCGTGAAAGAGCGGATGCGGCTCGAGCGGCTTCGACTTGAACTCAGGGTGGAACTGGCAGCCAAGGAAGAAAGGGTGCTCGGCGATTTCCACGATCTCCACGTACGTCCCGCTTTCGCTTGCGCCGGTCAGGCGTAGCCCGGCATCCGTCAGCGCCTTCTCAAATTCGCGGTTGAACTCATAGCGATGCCTGTGCCGCTCACTGATCTTGGTCGTGCCATAGGCACGTGCGGCCAGCGAGTTGGGCTGCATAACGCACTCCCAGGCGCCCAGCCGCATGGTGCCGCCCATCTCCTCTACTCCGATCAACTCACGCAGCTTATAGATGATGCGATAGGGCGTGGAGGGATCGAACTCACCGGAGTTGGCGCGCTCCAGACCGCAGACATTGCGGGCGTATTCGATGCAGGCTGTCTGCATGCCGAGGCATATGCCGAAGTACGGTGTTTTCGTTTCGCGGGCATACCGAATACCATTCAACATGCCCTCAATACCGCGCTTGCCGAAGCCGCCGGGAACCAGAATGCCGTCGTAATCTTCCAGCATGGAGGCATACTCCGGAACTTCCAGGGACTGGGCCTCGATCCATTCCAGCCGCAGCTTCAGGCCCTCCGCGAGCGCGCCGTGCACGAGCGCTTCTTTCAGTGATTTGTAGCTGTCCTCATACTCCACATACTTGCCCACGACGCCGATTCGTACCTCGTCGGTAGGGTTGTAGGCGCGCCGAACGAGATCGCGCCAACGCGACAGATCGGGTTCCGGCGTGTCGATGCGCAGGTAGCGCAGGGCCAGCGTGTCCACACCCTGACCAGCAAGGTTCAATGGCACTTCATAGATGCTCGGCACATCGCGGGCGATGATGACGCCGGCCTGCTCAACATTGCAGAAGGCGGCAATCTTTTCGCGCATTTCTTCGGGTACCTCGCGGTCCGCGCGGCACAGCAGGATGTCGGGCTGAATGCCGATCGAAAGCATTTCCTTCACGGAGTGCTGTGTGGGTTTGGTCTTCAACTCCTGCGCGGCGGCGATCCACGGAATCAGCGTCACGTGGACGAAGCAGGTGTTGTCGCGCCCCATCTCCTGGCGCATTTGGCGGATGGCTTCGAGAAAGGGCAGCGACTCGATATCCCCTACAGTTCCGCCGATTTCCACGATGGCGACATCACAGTCCTGACCGATCTTTTTTGCTGCCGCTTTGATTTCGTTGGTGACATGCGGGATGACCTGCACGGTCTTACCGAGATAATCGCCGCGGCGCTCGCGGGTGATGATGCTCTCGTAGATCTTGCCGGTGGTCAGGTTGTTGTCGCGGCACAGCCTGGCATGGGTGAAGCGTTCGTAGTGGCCGAGGTCAAGGTCCGTCTCGGCGCCGTCGTCGGTGACAAACACCTCGCCATGCTGGAACGGGCTCATTGTGCCCGGATCGACGTTCAGGTAGGGGTCGAACTTCATCAGGTTGACGCGCAGCCCGCGCGCCTCCAGCAGGCAGCCGATCGAGGCCGCCGCCAGCCCTTTACCCAGTGACGACACAACACCGCCCGTCACAAAGATGTACTTTGCTGACACGCTTGCGACCTCTTTGAAATGATTGAATGGGTTGTGCGTGGTGTGCACAATCAAGTATACCGCGCCCGTTCAGCCAATCGAAGATCGCAACGATCTGACCCGATCGAGAGCTCTTCCTACCACCGAAGCCGTAGGACAGCTGATGCGCTCCCAACGTCCTGGACAGTAAGCTCAAAAGGAACATGTTTGCAGTTCTGCACAGTCTGGAAGCTCAGGCTTTTCTGCGCCTCCGCGCCATGGCGGACCGCCGGATGGCCCGGCGTGCGCGTGGGCACGGTCGCGCTGCCAAGCCGCCCCACCTGCTCACCGGCGAACGCGGCGAGGATCTGGCGTGGGTCTATCTCCGCAATCTTGGCTACACCGTGGTGGCCCGGCGGTGGTATTCCGCCCGTCTTCGCGGCGACCTCGACCTTGTGGCCTGGGATGGCGAAACTCTGGTCATCGTTGAGGTCAAAACGCGTACGGCGCACGATCTTGCACCAGCCGAGACCGCGGTCGATGCGGACAAACAGCGAATGCTTCGCCGCATGGCACTGGCTTATCGAAGACGTCTGCCGGAGCCCTGGCGTGACCTCGTTTCGCTGCGCTTCGACGTTCTCAGCGTCTACGACCTCCCCGCCGGGGCTGAATTGGAGCACATCCGCAACGCCTTCCCGCTAGGGACTGCCATCTAGCCACGGGAACCAACAGGCCCTTGTGCGGTGTCTAATAGGAAAGCAGGGGATTCGACCCCGGCGCAAAGGACTGACTCGCACCGATGACCCTGATCGACGCACCTGCCTTCGACTCTCGCCGTGCCAACCGCAACCGCAGTCTCCTGATGGCGCTTGGTGGCCTCATCGTGCTTCTGCTTCTTCTGACGGCGCTGGGCTACATCCTCGGCCACGGCTGGCTGTTTTCCAACCTGCCAACTGAGCACCGCGTCAACCAGTTCTACAGCGCGCTTGAAGCCAAGGACTACGCAAAGGCTTACGGCATCTACGAGAATGACGCGAACTGGCAGCAGCACCCGGACAAGTACAGCGGCTACCCGCTGCCGCGGTTTACAGAGGACTGGACTGACCCGCAGTACAGTCCAGCGAAGGGCCCGGTCGTGTCGCACCATGTGGACGTGTCGCGTACCGACGGCAGCGGGACGTTCGGCTCCGGCATCATCGTTGCCGCGACACTGAACGGAAACCCGGACTCGAAGAGCTTCATCTACGTCAACCGCGCGGACGGGGTCTTCACCTACCCGGCGCCGCACGTCATTGAGTACTAGGAAGTCCTGCTCGGGCGCATAGCGAAAATGAATCGGTGCGGAATCAGAGGGTGCGACGTCGGCCGAAAAGCAGATAGAGCAGCACGAGGACGAGGATAAGGTCGATGCCGCCGCCACCGTAGTAGCCCATGCCGGGCCCCATGTAAAAACCGCCGCCGCCAAATAGAAGAATGAGGATGATGAGAAGGATGATCATTCCGCGGAGTCTAGCACACGCAGCTTACCCGCAGCCGTTTCCTTCGGCAGGTAGTGACAGGAACGTCACAGTGACCCAGTCCACCCGACCCTATTCGAGGAGATAGTCCATTCGTTGAGGGTGCAGCCGGGCGCCACCGTGGCTGTGGCCGTGTAGGCATTGCTGGCAGTTAAGGATTGTTTCCCGTGCAGTACCGAAGCAGTTGCCGGGCAGCGGAAAGCACCCGGTCACTCCATACGGATGCGGGTGCAGCGCTTTGGGGGGGGGAAGCGGACTAACGCTTAGGCAGCCTGGATATTGGAGGCCTGCTTGCCCTTGGGTCCCTGCGTGACCTCGAAGCTCACCTTCTGGCCTTCCTTCAGCGTTTTGAAGCCATTCATGTTGATTGCAGAGAAGTGCGCGAACAGGTCTTCACCGCCGTTATCTGGGGTGATAAAGCCAAAGCCTTTTGAATCGTTGAACCACTTGACCGTGCCGGTAGCCATGGGAGGACGTACTCCTTGGGATTTCTGGTGTGCGGCTACCGTATCACAGGCGGACGCTGTGGGCTTGTGTTTTTCCGACCGTGACATTTCGGCCCGGGCAGACTGCGGTCCACACTGGTCGAGGGCCTAGGTCCCGCTCCCTGCGAACGGAGGCGCGTTAGGATGACCGGAAGTTCTGACCTGAAAGGCATTCGAATGCTCGCGCAGTGGACGAGTCCTGTTTCTTTTTTGCGGTGGTGTTTGCGGGGTTGATCGGGGGTTTTTGTTGGGGACCGCGATTGAACAGCACACGCTGCGGGTGTTGGATGGGCAGGTGTGGCTGACCGCGCGTCACAATACAGATGCGGTATTTTCGCGGCTGCTGCCTTGGGTGTGGAACACGACGCTGCTGCTGCTGTTATTGCGAGCTATCTGAACCGGGGCGAGGCCCGGTGGCTGTTCGCCGCCGCTGCCCTGTTGCTGCTACTGGGGATCGTGGTCACGCTGGTCTTCGAGGTGCCGATGAACAAGCAGATTGCGGTGTGGGATGCCGAGGCGGTTCCGGCCCAATGGGCGTTTGTTCGCGACCGTTGGCTGCAAATTCCACAACGTGCGCATGGGGGCCGGGGTGATGGCGTTTGTGTGTGCCGTGCTGGGGAGCTTTCAGCGTTAGTTTTGGGTGGGCGGACTGCGTGTGGATGGGGCGCTCACAGGTTTGAGCCAGCGTCTGCTTGCGATGATGGAAGCGCGAAGGCATCCGAGAATGATCCCGAGGGTGGCTGTTAGCACGAAAAACATGAGGAAGCCTATGCCTTCGCCCACGGGACCTGTTCCGTGCGGGTCTATCCAGAAAGCGTAGAGCAAGGTGAGGCCGAACGCACTCGCTAGCCCAACGAAGCACCATCCCGTAAACAGGGCCAGAACGGAGAGGAAGCGAGGAACTCTCATGCTGAGGTCTTTATCTATCGCGTCGTGGCCTTAGGTCAATG
>CAXUDN010000098.1:0-13965 GCA_964249715.1 uncultured Acidobacteriaceae bacterium | reverse complement strand
GTCCGCCCATAACAGCAGGACGCCGAGTGCCGTATACAGGTGGGTCAGCGTGTAATCATAGGAGACGGGCGGGAGCAGGACCGTCATCACGCACAGCGCGACGATCTGATTGACTAGCGGCATGGAACGGATGCGGAACACGTAAAGGCAGAGCGCCACAGCCCCGAGCACCAGCAATGGCAGGGTTCTGAGATAGCAAGTCAGCGGTTAAGCTGGTGTACACCGTTAAGCTGCAGGTCGTTCGGCGGCGCCCATGAGCAACATGTCCCACCAGGGGACCAGCCCAATCTTTTCATAGGCTCCGCGATTCCCAGCGGATCGTTTCCTCAAGGCCGTTAAGCTTTGACGTCTGGGGCGACCAATGCAGAAGGCGCTCGGCCTTACTGTTGTCGGCCACAAAAAACTTCTGATCGCTTTGTCTCCAGGGCAGGTGCGTGTACTCGAGCTTGACCTGCAAACAATCTTCGAGGTGATGCAGCAGCTCCAGGAGAGACATGCTGTTTTCAACGCCACCACCTATGTTGAAGGCCTGTCCACGGGCTTCGGCGACGTGGTCGTAGGCGGCAACGTAGGCGTTCACGGAGTCGGAAACATGGAGCAGGTCGCGAACCTGCTTGCCATCGCCGGAGACGGTAAAAGGGGGCCTGCCTGGCTGATGTTTGGTCTCAAGCGCCTGGCGGCAGAACCAGCCCACCCAACCCTGGTCATACGTGGCGAACTGACGGCCGCCATAAATGGTGGAGTGACGGAAGACCACCGTATTCAGGCCAAAGCCGCGAGCGTAGTCCAGCATGTACTGGTCGGCGGCGCCTTTGGAGCAGCCATAAGGGGTATGAAATTCGATGGCTACAGACTCGTCTACGCCTTTCTGACTTGGGTCGCGTGGCTGGTAGCGAGTTTTGGCTTCCACGAGATCAAGGTGATCGAGGTTACCGTACACCTTGTTAGAGGAGGCATAGACGATCGTTGTATCCGGCGCGTATTGACGAACAGCCTCCAGCACGTTGAGTGAGCCGAGGACGTTGATCTCGAAGTCGCGACGCGGGCTTTGCACGGAGGTGGTCATCGCAACCTGCCCTGCCAGATGAAAAATGACGTCCGGTTTGAGGAGCTTGATAACTTGCTCGACGTCGAAGGTGTTGCGGATGTCGCCATGCACGAAGTCGATGAGTCCCAAAGAGCGAAGCCACTCGAGATTCTCGGCCGCACCGTGGCGGGCAAGGGAGTCGAAGACAGTGATGCGTTCGCCTTTGCCCAGAAGAAAAGCAGCAAGATTGGAGCCGACGAAGCCAGCACCACCCGTGATGAGGGCATTCATGCTTAGAAAGTCTCCTGATTTGCGGACTTCGCATACGAGCGAAGCCGCCGCAGTGTTGTTAGATAGCCGAAGGCGAATTGCACCAGTTTGCGTTTGGATTCACCCGCCTTGCGGCGGCCGAACGTGACGGGAACTTCGCCGATGCGGGCGGGCGGTTTGGCGAGGGACGCCTTGATGAGGATTTCCTCAAGAATGTCGAAGTCATTGGACCGCAGGTGAAGCGGCGTGAGGATCTCGCGCCGGTACAGCCGGAAGCTATTCGTGACGTCCTTGGCGTGAATGGAAAAGGCAATCCGGAAGGTGAAATTCACGACATAGGACATCCAGATAAGGATAAGGGGATTCTCTGTCTGGCCACCCGGGGCATAACGGGATCCAATGACGATATCCAGGTCCGCACGCTTGGCCCACATGCCGGCAAAGTACTTGGGGTCGTGGGAGCCATCGGCGTCAAGGTTGAGCAGATAACGGCCTTGAGCCTCTGCAATAAAGGTCCGCACGGCGTCGCCGTAGGAGTTCCCTCCCCGACGATGCACGTGCCGCACGCCGTATTGAGCACAGAGGGCGGCAGTGTCATCCATGGGCTGCTCGGTATCAACGACGAGTATCTCGAAGTGGGGCGTAAGGGCCGCAACCGCTTCCTTAATCGCGGGGAGCATCGTTCTCAGGCTCTCTGCTTCGCGGTAGGCTGCAATGGTGATGGAGAGCTCTATCTCTTGGGAGGGGACAAGCAGCTTAGGGAAGGCCGCCAAAGGTTCCGTCATCTATACTCCTCCGGTTCGCTGACTTCTAATGCAGGGAAGCTGGCGCGCGCCAGTTGCCACACAGCAAATGCTAAGTTTATCCCGGGTCTCCAGCCGAGCGATTGCATGCGGTTAATATCGGCCACAAGATGCATGGGCTCGAGTGGATGAAACGGCCGTGCTCCCAATCGGATGTCGACATCAAGTCGAAGTTGACGCGCCACCGCGTGCACGATGCGGCCAAGCGAGATCGAGAGCCCACTGCCGACGTTGAAGATGTCGCGACTAGGCTGCTCGCCTTCCTCAAGTATCAGCGCAATAGCTTCGACGACGTCCTGCACGGCGCAGAAGTCGCGCATCTGCGTCCCAGGCGACATCTCAAAAGGCCTACGTTCCAGGGCGCAGCGCAGGAGAGAAGGAAATAGGCGGTCACCACCGTCGTGGAGACCGGTAAAAGAGAACGGTCGAAGGATGGTGAGATGACGGCCTAAACGCTCCGCCCCGGCACGCAACAGGCAGTCCGCCGCGGCTTTGCTGGCGCCGTACGGATGGAGCGTGTTGACGGGATCGCCCTCATGGCACGGGCGCTCCTGGGAGTCGTAGACCAGGCCTGTGCTGATATTGATGAAGTGACACTTGTCGACTTCGCAGGACGCGCGAAACAGCTGAAGCGTGGCGGCGACATTGAGATCAACAAAATCAAAGTAGCTGATGGCAGATGGGCGGACGCCGCTGGCTGCGCAATGAATGATCGCATTAGGCTGAAATTCGATCACAGCCCTTGTGAGTTGCGGCGAGTCGTTCATGTCCACCTGCATCAGGCTGACATTGGCCATATCGGTGAAGAGAGAGGAGCGCGGTGAGCGCATAAGGAGAAGCTGCCTCATCCCCGGCTGTTTCAAGCCAAGATGACGGACCAGATTGTACCCGAGGGTTCCGGACGCGCCCGTGATCAGAACCCGTTCCAAATGAGATCGCAACATTTAAGCTCGACAGCGCTCCTTGGCCTCTTGAAAATATAGGTGCTGCGCGCTAAAGACGGTACTGAGGAGCGGTCTTTTACCCGGCTTTGAGCTTGGCCGTGTCATCCGACTATTTTCCTTGCACGGTTATGTCTCGAATGCGCAGCAGCGGCCGGCTATCCACGGGTACGGCTGCTGCAAATGATCGGCGTCTGCCATCGTTTGAGAGCTTCAATACACTCTTCATCTGCTTCTTCATTGAATGGAGTAACTTGTAAGTGTGCGAACACACCCTAGTACTAGGAGGCGCGAACAACACAAATAGGGTTAGTAGCGTAAGAACTATCCATTCGAGCACCAGTTCTCGATGATCTTTGGCCGCCCCCTATGATTCTGCGGAATTGCCTCGGCTGCTTCACTGTACGTTTACCTTCAAAAAAGAGTGGCTAGTCTTGGAAAGACTACCAGAGAAGAGATAGCTGGGGCACAAGACACCGAGAACATCGCACACATCGGGGTGAGGTGTGTGTGACAGGTACAAGCGGGCGCGCCCCCGGCCCTGTGAATCGGTTTATACTTTTTCGGATGGCGAACAAGAGAAACGCGGTAGTTTCGCTGCTGCTGCTAGGTCTTCTGGGCTGTCGTCAGAACAACCAGGGGCGGTCGAGCGGGCAAAGCAAGAGCAATTCCACGCCAAGCAGATGCTCACCGACAGGGCTAGTCTGCTTTATGCTCAGCAGGAGCTTGACCTAGCTGACGCAAAGGCAGCCGCGCGGGGTCTTCGGACTCGCCAGTGGATGAACAAGTCGAGCAGGCGGCGAGCCTCCACCTACAGCAAGCAAGATTACAGGTGAAACTGGACGTAGATTTTCTGCGGCTCGACGAAGACATGGAGAGATCTAAATCCTTCACTCGAACGCTCACCGGGCCGCAGCGTCCACGAGGGCTCATCTTTGAGCACCTTGAAAGGTTTGGAGACGCGGGCGGCGGAAGTTGATTCAGAATCAGGAGGGACGCGTCGACCTCCCGCAGCTCTTGGCAGTGGATCAGTATGCTGCTCTGCGCAACGCTTGCAGTGTTGATGATCCTGAACACGCAAATGAGCGGCGAGACGATGTGGTTCTGGTACGGAATGTCGCTTAGCAACGGGGCGAAGCTGTATTCGCAGCTACACACAGCACTACAACCCTTGTTCGTTCTGGAGATAAGTACATGGCTGCGGATCTTCGCCTCAAACCTCATCCTGTAGAAGCTTCACCTTGCCGCGAGTTTCATCCTGTTCCGGTTCGTGCATCGCTTAGTCAGCCGGGTGCTGTGCTGGCGAAGCCCTGACAGCATCGCCGATCTGCCGGAGCGCGCTCGCTGGGACTGCTGAGGACCTTGTCGCCGGGCCAGCGTTAGTCCGCCCGTCGTGCGTCTTAAGTCACGGTCCGCAACGGCCTGCTAAGCTAGATTATGGTGAGGGTTGAGATAGCTTCAGAAGGTTTGCCGGCCCCTGAGAACCGGCGCCATTATCCCGGGCTAGACGGTCTCCGAGCGGTTGCCGTTCTGATGGTGTTCGAGCAGCACTATATCAACAATGCTCCCGAGGCCGTCTGGGGCTGGATGGGCGTCCGCATTTTCTTCGCCCTCTCCGGCTTCCTGATTACCGGAATCCTCTATGACACAAGACATCATGAGAAGCGATGGTCAACGTTCTATGCGCGTCGGTCGCTGCGCATCTTTCCTCTGTACTACGGCGTGTTGCTCGCCGCTGCAGCAGCGTACCCAGTATGTCGATGGGAGCTGCACGAAACATATGTTCTGTGGCCTTTCTATCTCCAGAACTTCGCCAGGTTCCTCTCGCCAGCACAGAGCTTCGCAGGGCAGATCGATCACCTCTACTCAACTCGGTACATAAGCCCGCTTGTGCGCCTGAGGATGGGGCATTTCTGGTCTCTAGCAGTAGAAGAACAATTCTATTTGGTCTGGCCTCTGGTCGTTTTCGCTGTGAAGCGCCGCGAAACGCTGATGAAAATATGCCTTGCGGTCTGCGTCCTGTCGCCGCTAATTAGGCTTGTTTGTGCCTTCACCGTTCCCGAGACCTGGCTTGTCCTGGGTTTCCAGGAGCGTTTCACCTTTGTGCAGTTCGACGCTCTGTTGATTGGCGGCTTCTTCGCTCTTTGGCTACGTGGTCCGCATCCAGATCTTACGAAAATAGCGAGGCGGCTTTTGGTCGGGCTTGCCGGGATCTTCCTCTTCTCCGAGGCATTTTGCTTTCAAGAATTTCACCGCTGGTTGATCCCGACCATCTTCAAGCCGACTTTTGGGTCCATAGGTTTTACCTTTGTAGACCTCTGGGGAGCGGTCCTAGTGTTGCTTGCGATCGATTCGTCGACTTGGTTCTCCCGCGTGCTCCAGAACCGAGCGCTTCGTCACCTGGGAGCCATCAGCTACGGCTTTTACATCTACCATGATCTTTTGCATGACTTTTATGCGCGGGTGCCTTTACATTTCCACATACGTGACCCTTACGGGCTGGCGACTGCTTTCGTGGCGCTCGTTTCCACGTTCATAATAGCCAACGTAAGCTTCTACGCTTTCGAACGGCCCATCCTTCGGCTGAAGCGATTTTTCGTGTAACTGCCTGCTGTCGTCTTGTAATCGCGCACCCAGGCTCCTCAGCACAGCACGTATCATTGCCGGATCGACACTGACTTCAAAACTGATCAAAGCCCGTCCGGGCAACGCAACTCGATAGGGATCGTGCCTGCCGGAGGTGGAGCCTCCTCGGGCGTCGACTCCTTCGCAGGACTGACGCCTCCAACATCCTCACAGGCAACAGCGTCATCCCGCTTGCAGGTATACACGTACCTGCCTTAATTCTTGGGTAATCGAAAGCGATGATCCCCGGTAAAGCTCTGACTGAGTACTCCAGTAGTGGTCCTGATAAGGCTCCCGATAGGGAGCCGCGAATTGGCAATGTCAAGCCCTGGAGATCCTCATACAGAAAGCGTAACTGGTGTTTAATCCCGGCATTTGATGGGTTGGGTCGAGTGTAAATTTGTCAGGCTCTTGAGTCCAGACTTCGCAGATGTATTCATAGGGTGTGAGGCCTCGAAGGGTCTTGAGTCGTCGGGCGAAGTTGTACGCTGCGATGAAGTCGGACAGGTATGTTTTGAGCTGATGGTGCGAGTCGTAGAACTAGCGTTTCACAGTGGCTTCCTTGAGGGTGCGGTTCATCCGCTCGACCTGGCCGTTGGTCCAGGGGACTAAACACCTGGAAGGCCGACTCATGCGCAAGCGCAGAGGAGTCGCCCGTATGCCTTTAAACTCCACGAGAATACCCGGTTCTGCAAGAGTTTTCTCCTTCGTTGAAGGGACGGACTCGCTACTTGCCGAACCGTACCACCAGCCCACTCGAAAAACTCAACAGCTTATCCGTCGGATACGACAGTGCACTGTTGTACTGCGCGCTGCTGGCCGTCGTCAGCTCCCCAAACCCAATCTCCACGACCCGGAAATCCAGATGTTTGTTGACTGTAAAATCTACCCCCGCATATCCCTTTGCCATCGCCTTGCTTGTTCGCGCAATCGTCAGCGGAGCCCGCGTCGTTCCTACTCCACCCGACACCTGTACGTAAGGCTTCAGCCGCTCGCCCACCTGCCCCGTAGCCCGTATCCCAAACAACAGGCTGTTCAGCAACGAGTTGTTCCCGCCCTGCCACTCATCCCGCACATCCACGCCCAGCGCCGCCCGGGCCCCATGCGCAAACATGTAGTAGCCACCGACCACCACCCCACCCCGGATTGCCGCCGTATTCCCCTGCCCCAGGAACGCAAACGTACCGTTATCCACCTGCGAATTCGACGCCCGCGTCACAATCGGGTTGAAATACACACCCGTCTGCCCACAAGCCGCCACACTTCCAATACCCAGCAAAACCACCGGCAAAAGCCGTCCCAACGTCATCGTTCCATCCTTACACCACGGTCATTTGCCGCAAAACGAAGGCGCAGCGCGGCATCCGGGCACAAACCAGCCTGGTTCCCGGCACACCCAGCCTCACGGCTCCAAATTGTCGATCGGACTGCCAGGGGGCGCATCGAGTACAGGCGCAAAGTCAAAAAGCTCCCACGGCAAAAGAGATTGAGGAAATTATACCGACGGAACTCACAACCAAAGGCTCTCCACGCCCTCGGGCGCCGATCGCGCTCCCTGTCATCTCTCACCCGGGCCTCCCTGTTCGGCTTCTTCACCTTGCCTCCAGCCAGGTCCATCTGGTCCAGCCCACTTGCGTACAATTAGCGGTCTATTCCATAAACTGTCTTGGAAGGAAGGCTCTCATGCCCATCGATCCCCTCCAGATTCCCTGCTTCCACATCGCCACCCCTCAGGAACAGGACCGCGACCCCGACTTCCTCGCCTGCAAAGCGGGACCGGGCCAACCCTGCACCTGGGCCGGACGCTACGACGGCGTCACAGACCCACTCTTCCACGCCGAACGGCTCGAAGCCGCCGCCGCAGCCCAGGCCACCTTGGCCACAGCCAATCAGGCTGAACTGCATTTCGCTCTCGCCACAGAGACCTTTCGCGAAGCCATCCTCGACACCGGCCTTGTCTAGCGAAGTACCTAGCTAAGATTGTTATTTTGAGGACTTTGGGCAGGAGGTACGGGGGGGAGTGGGTACCCGACCTGGTCAGTCACGCGAACTAACCTACACTGAAAGACAGATGCACCTCCACTACGACGTCCTCATCGTAGGAGCCGGCCCCGCCGGCTGCGCCGCCGCCTACGACCTCGCCCAGGCTGGCCGCCGCGTCCTCCTCCTCGACAAACGCTCCTTCCCCCGCGGCAAAGCCTGCGCCTGCGGCCTCACCCGCAAGACTCTCAAAGCCCTTCGCTATTCCGTCGACCCCATTCTCGAACGCCACTGCAACGACGTCGTCCTCCAGGAAGCCGGTCCCGCCTTTCTCCAGGGCCGCCGCTCCGCCGACAAATCCTGCGAAGTCCGCGTCCGTCTCCGCCAACCCTTCTGCGCCATGGCCGTTCGCTCTCGCTTCGACCATTACTGCCTCAACCAAACCCTCGCCGCCGGCCGCAACGGCGGCCGCGCTGAACTCCTCCAGATAGACACCGTCCTCGCCCTCCGCGAACTTCCCACCGGCATCGAACTCGACCTTGTCCTCCCGGATGGCACTCCCAAAACGCTAACCGCCCCTGCCCTGATCGGCGCCGACGGCAGCAACGGCCAAACCCGCCGCCTCGCCGCCGGCATAACCACCCTTCTCACCCAAAACTTGGATAACGGGCAGAAGGCGCGCGACTCCGGTCGTGTCCTACCCAGCCTCAATGACGAGCGGCCTCAGCCGCTGAGGTCCGACAGGTCGGTCCGCGAAGCCAGCACCATCCATCTCCCCCCCGAACCCGACTGGTACGCCCGAGGCTTCGCCCTCGAAGCCACCGTCCCCTACACCCTCCTCCCCCAAATCCTCCCCGCCGGCGATCACCCCCACGATCTCGTCTTCGACTTCGCCCCCATCGCCGGAGGCTACGGCTGGCTCTTCCCCAAAGCCGACCACATCAACATAGGCGTAGGCGGCTTCGTCCCCAGGACTCCCAACAACACCCTTCCCAGCATCGCTCCAGCCGGCAGCGAAGTGGGCGCAACCCCACTCTACGAAACCGTAACCCGCACCCTCCTCAACACTTACATCCGCGAAAAACTCGGCCTCGACCTGACGGCCCTTACCCAGAACCCTCAAATCCACATCACCGGCCAACACCTCGGCCTCGGCGGTCACAGCTACACCCCCCAGGGCCGCATCCTCCTCACCGGCGACGCCGCCGGCCTCGTCGATCCCCTCACAGGCGAAGGCATCCACTCCGCTATCACCAGCGGCCAAGCCGCCGCTGCCGCCCTTCTAGAAGTGCTCTCCCCTACGCAGAACCCGTCGCAGAACGCGCCACAAAACGCGGATGGCCCATCCTTTGCCCAGCAACAGGTGGGATCTGCCGAGGCCGTCCATCTCGCCGCTGCCTACACCCGTCACCTTCAACCCCTCCAGGAAACCCTGGCCTTTTCCCACCGAGCCGCCCGCAGCTTCTACCGCGAGCCCGAACGAGGCTTCCGCGTCATGCGCACCCCGCTCCTCCGCAACCTCGTCCTGAAAACCTACGCAGACGGCCTTCCCACCACCAGACTCCTCGCCTCCCTCGCCCGCCGCGTAGCCTGACCGATCCCCAGGTGACCCACGAAGATCCACCATCTTCGCCACTCGACTCCGCAGCACCCTCGCCTCTCTTATGAGGCGCTTGGCGTGTGGGTGCGGCACCGTACAGGTGACTATCTACCGGCGACCCACTCCCTACCGCCCCGTCGACCCAAACCCACCGGCACCCCTTGGGGTTTCCGCCAACTCATCCGTCTCCGCGAACACCGCCTGAATCCGCTCCACCACCCGCAACTGCGCAATCCGGTGTCCCGGCGCCACCGCCTGCGGCTCCGTCGACAGATTCGTCATCACGACCCTTAACTCTCCCCGATATCCCGAATCGATCACGCCCGCCAGCGTTGTCACCCCGCGCATCGCCAGCCCTGACCGGTCCTCCACCAACGCCCCGTGGGTCTCCGGAAACTCCATCGCCAAACCCGTACTCACAGCCCGCGTCGCCCCTGGCTTCCCCACGGGAGCCAACACCACTGCCTCCGCCGCAAACAGATCCGCCGCCAAGTCCCCATACGGCCCAAAGTGCGCATATCTTGGAAGCTGCGCCGCCGGATGCAGGCGTTGCACAAGAATGGTTGGCTGCGTCCGCTCGTCCGGCATAGGGCAGCGACCAGTTTCGCACGCCTGACAGCCACCCCGGCGCCGGAATCGGCGCCGTTCAGTTGTTGCTCGCTCGCCCTCGCAAGCATGCAAGCCCTTAGCCGAAAAAAGAATGAAAGTTTTCGCGGACTTTTCAGCAAAACAGCTGCCCCGTCAACTCATCCGCAAACAAACCGCAGCAACTTTGGCCTTGCACAAATCAATCCCCCCCTGTCGGCTCGCTTGCCGACAGAAACTGCGTCTCATCCTCCCATGTTGTCCTTTGAACATCAGGGTGATCGTGGCCCCTTACTCGTTTTTCTGCACTGGCTCGGCGGCGGTGCCCAAACTTGGCAGGAACTCAGCCACAGCCTCGCCCACCGCGGCCTCCAAACCGCCGCTGTCGACCTCCCCGGCTTCGGTCAACAAGTCCAGGACCCCGCCACGGACGTTGCCCACGCCGTAGACGCCGTCCTCAAAACCATCCGCACCCTCCGCGCCGAAGCGCCCGATACACCCTGGCTCCTCGCAGGTCACTCCATGGGAGGCAAAATTGCGATGATTGCGGCGCGTCGCGCCCTGGACGGCGAACCCGGCCTTGAAAACCTCCGCGGCCTGATTCTGGTCTCCCCATCGCCGCCCAGCCCCGAACCTATCGCCGAACCCCGCCGCGAACAGCACCTCGACACCTTCGGCACCCCCACCGAAGACCCCAAAGACCGGCGCAAAGACGCCGAAAAATGGGTAAACGGCAACACTGGCAAGCTTTCCCTACCCCCCGCCGTCCTCAACCGCGCCGTCGATGGTGTTCTCGCCATCCCAGCCGCCTCCTTTGAAGCCTGGTTCCTCACCGGCAGCAAAGAAGACTGGTCCGCCCGAGTAGGCACCCTATCCGTTCCTGCCCTCCTCTTCACCGGCACCGAAGAAACCTCCCTCGGCATCGAAGCCCAGCGCAAGCTGACCCTCTACCACCTGCCCCAGGCCACGCACATCGAGATCGAAGCCGCCAAACACCTCACGCCCCTTGAGCGTCCCGCCGAACTCCTCGAACACATCACCGAATTTCTCACCACCCTCAACCTCCCGCTTACCACCCCCGAAGCCCAGCCCGGCCCCACAACCGAAGCCCTCCTCAACTCGTCCCGCACCTCCCCCCAAACCCGCGAGGTCATGCTCAGGCGCCTTGCCGGGAGACAATCCTGGAACCATCGCCCCCAAACCTTCACGACCGCCGAGTTCCGCACCCTCCGCGCCCTGGCACAAGCCATTATTTCCGATGCGCCTTTTGATCTCGCCGCCGCCATCGACAATCAACTCACCGCCAACACAGGCGACGGCTGGCGCTTTGCCGCCCTGCCCCCCGACCCCGAAGCGTGGCGCTGCGGTCTCCTCTCCCTCGACCTCGCCGCCCGCCACGCCCATAACGTCTCTTTCCTCGCCCTCCATCCCGATCAACAAGCATCTCTCCTCGCCGACGCTGCTGACGGCAAACTCGGCCAGGGCCTTCTCGGCACCCTCCACCTCACTGCCGCCGCAAGAGCCTTTCCTGCCGACGCCATGAAGCAATGGTTTCAAGACGTGCGCGCCGAATTCACCCGCCTCTACGTCGCCGACCCGCGCACCATGGACCGCATCGCCTACACCGGTTTCGCCGATGACCTCGGCTTCACTCAAATCCAACTCGGTCAGCACGAGGAACTCGCCCAGTGACCGAAACCGACCTCCCCACCCCCAACCCTGCACCCCAGCCCCAATCCACCCTCGGCAAAAATGAACTGGCTCGCCTCCGTCCCTCCATGCGCGGTTACGACGACCGCGAGGAACTCGACGCCGTCATCATCGGCACCGGCGCGGGCGGCTCCCCGCTGCTATCCAAACTCTCCGCCGCCGGACTCCGCGTCGTCGCCCTGGAAGCCGGCCCCTGGTTCGAATCCCCCGCCGAGAAATTTCCCACCGACGAGCTAGCCGCAAAGATCTACTGGACCCAGGAACGCCTCGTCGACGGCGACACCCCACAGGTTCAGGGCGGCAACACCTCCGGCACTGGTGTAGGCGGTTCCATGCTCCACTGGGGCGCCTTCTGCCCACGCCCCGATCCGCGCGACTTCACCCTTCATACCGAAACCGGCAAGGGCGTCGACTGGCCCGTCACCTACACCGACCTCCTTCCCTATTACGAAGAGATCGAAGCCTTTCTCGGTGTCTCCGGCCCTTCTCCTTACCCCTGGGATCCCACCCGCCGGTATCCCACCGGCCCTGTTCCCATCAACGCTCCCGGCCAACTCATGCTCCGGGGCTATGAAAAACTCGGTCTCCGCGCCTCCGCCGCCCCCATTGCCGCCCTCTCGGTCCCCTATGAGCGCCCCGAGTACGGCGCCCGCAACGCCTGCGTCCATCGCGGCTTCTGCCACCAGGGCTGCCGCAACGGCGCCAAAGCTTCCATGGACGTCACCTATCTCCCCTGGGCCGTCCGCAACGGCGCCGAGATCCGCCCCGACTCCTTCGTCACCAACTTCGAGCGGGACACCACCGGCCGCATCACCGCCGTCGTCTACCTCGATCTAAGCGACCCCGCCCACCCCCTTACCCGCGCCCAGCGCACCAAAAATGTTTTCCTCTGCGCCGGCGGCATCGAAACCCCCCGTCTCCTCCTCATGACCGGCTTAGCCAACAGCTCCGGCCAGGTCGGCAAGAACTTCATGGGTCACGTCTCCGCCCAGGTGTGGGGCACCTTCGATGAATTCGTCGGTATGAATCGCGGCTTTCCCGCCACCGTCATCTCCGAGGACTCCGTCCGCCCCAAAGACGCCAAATTCGCCGGGGGCTACCTCGTCCAGTCGCTCGGCGTGGTCCCCGTAACCTGGGCCACTGGCGTAGCCCGCGCCCGCGGCCTCTTCGGCCCCGCCCTCACCCACTACCTCGACCAGTACAACCACATCGCCGGCCTCGGCGCCCACGGCGAAGCCCTTCCCTCCAAGGACAACTTCGTAACCCTCTCCGAAGAACGCGACGAACACGGATTCCCCAAACCCCTCATCCACCTCTCCTACGGGCCCAACGAACTCGCCATCGAAAAACATGCCATCGCCACCATGACCGCAGCCTGGGCAGCCGCCGGCGCCCGCGACATCTGGTCCATGACCCGCACCGCCCACACCGTGGGCACAGCCACCATGGGCGCCGACCCCGAAACTTCCGTCATCAACCCCCAGGGCCGCTCCCACGACCTCCCCAACCTCTACATCGCCGACAACTCCATCTTCCCCAGCACTCTAAGCGCCAACCCCGCCATCACCATCATGGCTCTTTCTCTCCGTACCGCCGACGCCTTCCTCAAAGGCCTTTAGACCTCTTGCTTCTCGGCCTATCACGTCAGCGAAGAAACTAGCTGTCGCATTCGGCTCGTTTGATCCCGAGCAGTTGAGCTTCAGATCGCACATGCGGTCCCCTTTATACTCGGGATGTGTCGATCCGCCGATCCGGCTATCTGCCCAGCCTTGATGGTTGGCGTGCCATCGCCATTCTTGGCGTGATCATGGACCATGATGAGCCCTGGACATTTCACGGGCACAGCAACGCCGCCTTCCATGAGTACGGCGGCTGGGGCGTATTTCTCTTCTTTGCCATCAGCGGTTTACTGGTTTGTACCCGGATCCTGGAAGAGGAGTCGCTGCTGGGCAGTTTTCAGGTGCGGCGCTTCTATATCCGCCGCTTCTTTCGCATCCAGCCGCCTGCCATCGTGTACCTCGCTGCCATCGCCCTGCTGACAGTGCTGGGGATCGCTCACGAGCGCGCACGCTCGCTACTCGGAGGGCTGTTCCTCTATCAGAACTACCTCTTCCACGCCGAAGATACAACGGGCCGTTGGTTTCTCACCGGACACTTCTGGACCTTGGCTGTTGAGGAACACTTCTATCTGCTGCTCTCCCTCTTCCTCTTCTGGTTCCGTAACCGCCGCGTCCAGATCTTCGCTGGCGTAATCTTGCTGGCGTATTTCCTCCAGCGTGTAGAAGTGCATCTGCGCTTGGTTTGTGCCGTCAATGCCGCACGGTACACCGAGTGGAACATTCAATACCTCTTTGCCCCGGCACTGGTGGCTCTGCTGCTTCGCCGGCAGGCATTTCGGGATGCCGTGGTGAAATACCTGCACCC
>CAXUDN010000097.1:0-14007 GCA_964249715.1 uncultured Acidobacteriaceae bacterium | reverse complement strand
ACCCGCCACGACCTCCTCGCCCTCGGCGAAGTCCTCCTCCGCTTCGACCCCGGCGAAACCCGCATCCACACCACCCGCCACTTCAACGTCTGGGAAGGCGGCGGCGAATACAACGTCGCCCGCGGCCTCCGTCGCTGTTTCAACCTCCGGACCGCCATCGCCACCGCACTGGTAGACAACCCCATTGGCCTCCTCCTCGAAGACCTCATCCTCCAGGGCGGCGTAGACCCAAGCCACATCCTCTGGCGCCCCTTCGACGGCCTCGGCCGCGAAGCCCGCAACGGGGTCTATTTCCTCGAACGCGGCTTCGGCCCCCGCCGTGGCCTCGGCACCATGGACCGCGGCCACACCGCAGTCTCCCAACTGCAGCCCGGCGACATCGACTGGCATACGATCTTCGCCACCCAGGGCGTCCGCTGCTTCCACACCGGCGGCATCATGGCCGCCCTATCCCCATCCACCACCGAAGTCGTCCGTGAAGCCATGACCGTCGCCAAAGCCCATGGCACTCTCATCAGCTTCGACTGCAACTACCGTCCCTCGCTCTGGAAATCCCGCGGTGGCAGACAAGGCTCCATCGACGTGAACCGCAGCCTCATGCCCATGGTCGACGTCCTCTTCGGCCACGAAGGCGACATCGCCCGCGAACTCGGCGAAGCCTCCCTCGGCCCCGTCTGGCACAACGCCGACACCTTCACCGCCATGGCCGCCCGCGTCACGGAAGACTTCCCCAACCTCAAAGTCATCGCCACCACAACCCGCAAGCCCCTCACCGCCACCCGCAACGGCTGGTCCGCCTTCGCCTCCATCCAAGGTCAAACCTACACCGGCCTCAGTTTCGAACACCTCGAAATCCTAGACCGCGTCGGCGGCGGCGACGCCTTCGCCGCAGGTCTCCTCTACGGCCTCCTCACCAACCAATCCCCCCAACACACCCTCAACCTCGCCATCGCCCACGGCGCCCTCACCATGTCCACCCCCGGCGACAGCAGCATGGCCGCCCTTCCCGAAGTCGAATCGCTCATAGAAGGTGCCAATGCAGGAACCCTCCGCTAACTGCGCTGCGCACCTTGGTGCATCCTCGCCCTTCGCGTCAGCTTCTGTCTTTCTGTTTGTATCTACCGTTGATATGTCGCTGCTGCAGAACATTGGAGCTAAGCACCAGCATCGCAACGAGCGAACTTATCAGGCCCCGCATCCACCTTCAGCTGCGACGACTGGATCAGCATAAGGATCGCCGGGGAGAAGGCACAATCTCGCACCTTCTCTCCCTTTGAACAATCTACCGGTTGTGACGCAACTTACGCATACCAAACAGAGCCGTCATCCCGGTTCCAAGCAGCATAAGGGAGGCGGGTTCGGGAGTCGGCGATGTTGGCGTTATCTGCGACTGACTTCCTATGGAGAAGTCATCGAAGCCGAAAATGTCAGTTCCACCGCTCCCACTGTTGTTGAAGGTGATTGAAGTGAAGGTATTGGTCATGTCATAGAAGCCGAAATACAGTACTGACCCCGAGGTCGACCCGTCGGAACCCGGGGTCGCAGGGACAATGAGCGTCTCGGGATTGGCTCCCCCCAGAGCCAGGGACAGCACTCCGCCGAAGTCTCCGATATCAGTTCCATAAAAGCCGAAGGACGAGACCGGCGCAGAGAAGCTGATGACGAACCCGCTGCCCGCCCCGGTCTCAAGATACTGTGTTCCAGAGATTGGGAAGCGCCCCGCGCCGTCATTACCTGATTCAATGAAGCTTCCACCGCTGGGGTCGGTGAGAGTAGCATTTCCGGCAGTACCGAAGCTGACCGTCAGTGGGAGAAAGGTAAACGCGCTGTACGACTCGAACGTTTGGGTCTGAACGCCGGTGAGGTTGGAAAAGAACTGGTTGTGGGCTGCGTTCGAATTGGTTGGAGTCGCTGTGTTTGGATCGCCCAATGTGTTAATGTCCTGCCCAAAAAAAGTCACAGTGTCGGCGAAAACGGGGAGCGATCCGATACACAGAACGGCCAAGGGAATTGCAATTAACTTATGACGCATAGGTTCTCCTGAGGGGTCTGAAGGTGGGCAAGCATCCGAAACCATAGCCCGAGTCCTTGGGCGGATTGCCTGACTGCACGACTCTAGCAGCGTCGACTATCAAAGCAAATTAAATGCGACTCTTTTCAGGCCTATGTCGCCTATCGCCATCAGGGCATCCCAAATCTAAAAGCTCGCTAGCCATTCGAAACAGGAAGAGTAACAAAAAAAGGCCGCTTAGCTCTGCAAAAACTCAGGCAAAGATGACGAGTTCCGGCCTTGGGCACCGAGTTGGCTACGCCAGCACAACACCGCTGACGCCCACGGACCACCTACGCAGGGATAGGGCAGCTGAAGCCGACAGTTGAGGTCCAGGTAAAGACCAGGCGGCGTTCACGTGTGTGGTCAATAAGAATGCAGGGCCACTGTGCCGGCGAGAAGCTAGCTTGCATGCTTGTGGGCCCCCAACTATCCAAGTGCATCCTGCGCCTCTTCTTAACTTCGTACCTATACACTGGTGGTCAGCTATCCATGCCCACCAAAGCCGCCGTCCTCACCCGCATCCGCACCACCGGCCTCCTCCCCGTCCTCCGAGCCCACTCCGAATCCCAAGCCCTGGCCCTCATCGACGCCATCGCCGCCGGCGGCATCGACATCCTCGAAATCACCATGACCGTTCCCGGCGCCGTCCACCTCCTCCGCCGCCTCACCCACGACCGCCCCGACCTCCTTCTCGGCGCCGGCACCGTCCTCGACCCCGAAACCGCCCGCGCCTGCATCCTCGAAGGTGCCCAGTTCATCGTCAGCCCCGCCTTGAACCTAGCCACGGTCGAGCTCTGCCATCGCTACTCCATCCCCGTCCTCCCCGGCGCCCTCACCCCCACCGAAATCGTCACCGCTTGGGCTGCCGGCGCCGACATGGTCAAAATCTTCCCCGCCAACGCCCTCGGCGGCGCCTCCTACCTCCGCGCCCTCAAAGCCCCCCTGCCCCACATCGAAATGATTCCCACCGGTGGCATCTCCCTCTCCACAGCCGCCGACTTCCTTCACGCCGGAGCCATCGCTCTTGGCATAGGCGCCGACCTCGTCGATCCCAAAGCCATCGCCTCCAAAGAACCTCACAAAATCACGGAAAAAGCCCGCCAGTATCTCAGCCTTGTCCGCGACTTTCAAACCACCCATGGACATCACCCTGCCTGATGCGCCACACGCACCGGCGGCTCCGAACGCAGGCGCAAGCAAGTCACTGCCGAGCCCGAATCCGAAAACGCGAGGCTCGCTGCATACCAAAATTCGCCGTCACGAACACGACAAAGGTGGCGGGGAACCCAGCCTGTGCTGCCCGGGCGAACGAAGCTATTTTTTGAGTCGCTCCTAAAGCGAGGCCGGTGCTTCCCGTGTGATACCAATGATCTTCAGCAAAGGAAGCACACCGCAAAGATGAATTACTTCGACTTCACCGGTAAAGTCGCCCTCGTCATCGGCGGCACCTCCGGCATCGGCAAAACCCTCGCCCTCGGCCTCGCTAACGCCGGTGCCGACGTGATCGCCACCTCCCGCTCCCCCGAAGGCACCGCCGCCGTAAGCAATGAGATCGAAGCCCTCGGTCGCCGTTCCCTCAACTTCCCCTCCGACGTGACCTCCCGTACCAGCCTCGAAGCCCTCCACGAAGCCATCAAGACCCACTTCCCCCACGTCGACATCCTGCTCAACTGCGCGGGCATCACCAAGCGCATCCCCACCCTCGACTGGACCGACGAAGCCTGGGACGCCATCTTCGATATCAATGTCAAAGGCACGCTCCGCGCCTGTCAGATCTTCGGCCGCGACATGATCGCCCGCCGCGCCGGCCGCATCATCAACATCGCTTCCCTCTCCACCTTCGTCGCTTTCCACGAGGTGGCCGCCTATGGCGCCAGCAAAGCCGCCATCGGCGCGCTTACCCAATCCCTCGCTATCGAATGGGCGCCCCATAACGTCTTCGTCAACGCCATTGCCCCTGGTGTCTTCCCCACCGCCCTCAACAGCGCCCTCCTCGACAGCCCTCGAGGCCAGGAACTCCAACTCCGCACCCCCCTCCACCGCTTCGGCCGCCCCGAAGAACTCATCACCGCCGCCCTTTACCTCGCCTCCGACGCCAGCAGCTTCACCACCGGCCAAATCCTCCCCGTAGACGGCGGCTTCCTAGCCAGCGCCGTGAATCAGTGAAGTGCTAAGTGCTAAGTGCTAAGTGCTAAGTGCTAAGTGTAAGTGCTAAGTGCTAAGTGCTAAGTAAACGCTCGAATATCCTCTATAAGAACCTCAAGCGGCTAGCCACGCCTTGAACTCAAAGTCATTGGTTCGACCCACCACTAAGCACCCACCAAGCACCGACCACTAAGCACTAAGCACTAAGCACCGACCACCAAGCACCAAGCACCAACAACCCTACTGCCACCCTCCACCCAAAGCGCTGTACAACTGCACCAGCGTTAACGCCTCACTCTGCTGCGCGCTCGCCAGATTCAGCTGCGCCGAAAAGAGATTCGTATCAGTCGTTAGCACCTCCAGATAGCTCGTAGCCCCACCCTGATACCGCACCCGCGCCAAGCGCACCGCATCCTGCGCCGCGGCTACCAGCTTCTCCTGCTCCACGCGCGCCGCGCGCTGCTTGTTCACGGCAATCAGCGCGTTCGAGACATCATGCATACCAGTCGCAATCGCCTTCTGGTAGTCCAGCACCATCTCCTGCTTCTGCCGCTGCGACAGCTCCAGCTGTCCCTTCAACTTGCCACCCGTAAAGACGAACTGCGTTAACTGCCCGAGCCCATAGACCGTCGCTCCACCCGGATCGAAGAAGTTGCTGAACTCATTGCCGCCAAAACCACCCGAAGCACTGATCGGAAACTGCGGATAGAACTGCGCTTTCGCCACGCCGATCTGCGCATTCGCCGCCCGCAACTGCGCCTCCGCCTGCTGAATGTCTGGCCGCCTCTCCAGCAACTGGGAAGGTAAACCCGTGGGCAAATCTTGCGGCGGAGGTGCCAACGCATTCGGATCCGTATGCGACACGGGCCCTGGATTCTGCCCCAGCAACAGCCGCAGACCATTCTCGTTCTGCTGAATCTGCTGCTCCAGCAACGGTATCTGGTTGGACGCCGTATACAACAACTGCTCCGCCTGCCGCACATCGCTCAGCGGCGCGGCACCACCCGTCTCCAGCGTCTGCGTCAGGTTGACAGACTGCTGCCGCGTCGCCATGGTCTGCTTGGCAATCGCTAATTGCGCATCCAGTGCACGGATCTGGAAGTACGTCGTCGCCACCTGCTGCACCAGGCTCAACTGGACCGCCCGCCGCGCCCACTCCTGCGCCAGCAAAGTCTCCTGCGCAGCCTTGGTCTGGTTCCGGTAAAGCCCCCAGAAGTCCGGCGTCCACGACGCCGACGCGCTCAACGAACCCTCAACAAACGGATCCGGAAACGCAGAAGAAGACGACGAGGAGTTGTTAGAAGAAGTCGTATTGGAATTCACGACAGAATTTGGAATACGCGCCCCAACGCCGATGCCACCCACGCTGATCTGCGGGTATTCCTGCGAGCGCGTAATCCGCACCTGCGCCTGCTGCTCCAGAACCCGCTCCGCTGCAACGCGCAGATCGTAGTTGTTCACCAGCGCCGTCTTGATCAGATCCTGCAGCTCAGGCTCGCGAAACACCTCCGACCATTTCTGATCGCCGATCGACGTCTTTGCATCGCTCGACACATCCGCATTGTCCGACCCACGAAACGCAGGCGGAACCACCGCCTGCGGCCGCGTATACTTCGGCCCCACATTGCACCCAACACTTGCCAGCAACACACCGCTTAGCAACAGCGGGTACGAGGACACTCGGTGACGAAACGTACTCATCAAACGTGCTCCCTTTCCGGCTCATGCTGCAGCCCAGCCCGCTTGCCCAGCTCCTTGGGATCTATGTCATGCGAGCTATCCATCGTCGTTCCCTTACCACCCCTCGAAAACCGGTGACTCAGATACTCCACCACCGAGAACGTCACCGGAATGAAGATGAGCCCGAACAAGGTCGCCACCAGCATTCCGCCAACCACCACCGTGCCCAGGATTCGCCGCGAGCTCGCACCCGCGCCCGTAGCAATCCATAACGGCAGGCAACCAAAGATGAACGCCAGCGCCGTCATCACGATCGGCCGGAATCGCACACGCGCCGCGTTCAGCGCCGCCTCTGCAATCGACTGTCCGCCCTTATAGTTCGACACCGCGAACTCCACAATCAAAATCGCGTTCTTGGCCGACAAGCCAATCAACATGATCAGCCCGATCGTCGCGAAGATGTCATTTTCATAAGAGCGCAGACTCAACGCGATGTAGGCCCCAAGGATGGCCACCGGCGTCGAAAGCAGCACGCTGAACGGCAAGCTCCAGCTCTCATACAAAGCCGCCAGAATCAGGAAGACAAACAGCAGCGACAACCCAAAGACCGCCGAAGCCGGGACGCCCTGCGCTGCCCGCTGCTCCTGGTACGTAATGCCCGAATAGTCGTAGCCCATGCCAGAGGGCATCGTCTGCTTGTAGACCTCTTCGAGCGCCGCTCGAACCTGGCCTGAACTGTACCCAGGCTTGCCGGAGATGTTGATCTGGGCAGCCGGATATTCGTTGAAGCGCGTCGTGAATTCAGGCCCGGTAATCTGCTTGGTGCGCACCAGCGCACTCAGCGGCACCTGGCTTCCATTGGCGCTGCGTACATAGAACTGACCGATGTTGGCGATGTTCGTTCGTGAAGACCCTTCGGCTTCCACATAGGTCTGCCACTGGCGGCCGAACCGGTTGAAGTAATTCACCAGGTATCCGCCCATGAATGTCTGCATGGTCGTATAGATATTGCCCAGGTCCACCTGTTGCTGACTCGCCTTTTCCCGATCCACGTCGGCGTAGAGTTGCGGCACCGCCGGGAGAAACGAAGGAATGGCGGCGGCGATCTCCGGTCGTTTGGCCACCGCACCCAGAAAGGCATAGATATTCCCTGCCAGAAACTTCGGGTCATCCGAACCGGACCGATCCTCCAGAATCATCGTCACGCCGCCGGAGGTTCCAATGCCCGGAATGGCGGGTGGAGGAAAGCTGAAAGCCAGCCCATCGCTCATACCGGCCAGCTTGCCCGACACGCTCTGTTGAATGCTCGCCAACTGCTGATCGGCGCTCTTACGTTGATCCCAGGGCTTCAGCGCGACGAAGAAGAAGGCGGTATTGGTGCTCTCCGTCAGCGTCAGCAAACTGAATCCGTTGACCTGCATCACCCCGGCGATCCCCGGTGTATCCAGCAGCGCTTTGGTCACCTTTAAACCAACGTTATCGGCACGCTCCAGGCTGGCTGCATCCGGCAACTGCAGCGCCACAAACATATACCCCTGATCTTCCGTAGGGATAAAGCCCGTCGGCAATCGCCCTCCAAGAAAGACTGCCAGCGCCGCAACGCAGCCCAGCACGATCATCGTGATTCCCGACTTGTGGATCAGCAGATTGGAGGTGGAAACGTAGCTCTCCGTCGTGCGACCGAACAGACCGTTGAACCAGTTGAAGAACCGCTGCAAAAGCCCGGGCTTGCGTTCGGTATCCTTCGGCTTCAAGAGCAGGGATGCCAGCGCCGGGCTCAACGTCAGCGCATTGAACGCGGAGATCAAAACCGAGACCGCAATTGTCACCGCAAACTGCTGATACAACCGTCCGGTGATGCCCGGAATGAACGCTGTCGGGATGAACACCGCCGCAAGAATCAGAGCGATCGCCACCACCGGGCCGCCCACCTCTTCCATCGCCTTCTCGGTGGCATCTCGCGGCGACATCCCCTCGTCGATATGGTGCTCCACCGCCTCTACGACGATGATGGCGTCGTCCACCACCAGGCCGATCGCCAGCACAAGTCCAAACAGCGAAAGCGTATTGATCGAGAAGCCAAGCGCCGGAAACAGAACGAACGTGCCGATCAGGGACACCGGTACAGCCAGCAACGGAATGAGCGTTGCCCGCCAACCCTGCAGGAACAGGTATGTCACCAGGATAACCAGCGCCAGCGCAATCACCAGCGTCACTGTAATGTCGTGAATGCCGGCCGTCACGGCCTTGGTGGTGTCCAACGTCACGGCATACTGCAGCCCTGCCGGGAAACGCTGCGACAGCTGATCCAGGCGAGCCCGCACCAAAGCAGCCGTCGCGACGGCGTTCGATCCAGGCAGTTGATAGACACCCATGATGCCCGCCGGCGCGCCGTTGTAGCGCGCCGAAAGATCATAGTTCTGCGATCCCAGTTGCACCCGGGCCACATCGCGCAGGTGCAGTACGGAACCATCCGGGTTGGACCGCAGAATGATGTTCTCAAACTCCTCCGGCTGCACCAGCCGGCCCTGGGTGCGCACGGTGTAGGTCAGCTGCTGGCCGGAAGGCACAGGCTCTCCGCCGATGCGTCCCGCCGGATAGACGTTGTTCTGTGTGGCCAGCGCGTTAATAACATCGTTCGCGGTCACGCCCAGTTGCGCCATCTTGTCCGGCTGCACCCAGACGCGCATCGCATACTGCCCGCCAAACACCTGCACCTTACCCACGCCCTTCACGCGGGTCAGCTCATCCTGGACGTTGATGATCGCGTAGTTGGTCAGAAACTCCGCGTTGTACTTATTCGAGGGCGAGTTGATGACGACAATCATCATCGGCGAGGTCTGCGCCTTCTGCACCGTGACGCCCGCCGTGTTCACCTGCGGGGGCAATTGGGACTGCGCCTGCGAAACACGCAACTGCGCCAGCACCTGGTCGATGTTGGGATCGGTCTTTACATCGAAGTCCACATACAACGTCGACTGCCCGTTATTGGCGTTCTGCGAATACATGTAAATGGCGTTATCCACACCATTCATCTGCTCTTCGATCGGCGTCGCCACCGCCTGCTCCAGCGTCTTCGCATCCGCGCCCGGGTAGGTCGCCTGCACCTGGATCTCGGGCGGAACGATGTCCGGGTACTGTGACGTCGGCAGGCTGAACAGCGAAACCAGCCCCACGATCACAGTCACAATCGCGATCACAATGGCCACAATGGGCCTGCGTATAAAGAACTTCGACATCGCTTACCGTCCCGTCGCGTCGTTGCTCGTGGAAGCTGTCGGCTGCGCGGCAGCCGGAGCCGCATGCGGACTCACCGGAGCGCCATCGCGCAGCTTTTGCAAGTTGTCCAGAATCACGCGTTCGCCCGCCTGCAACCCGCTCGCGATGACCCAGTCTTTGCCGTGCTGCGGCCCCAGTTGCACGTTCGTTACATGGACCTTGTTGTCCGGTCCGGCAACGTACACCTGTTCCTGACCCTGCAACTCCTGTACCGCCGCCTGCGGCACCAGCAGCGCGTTATGCAGCACGTCCGTGTTCGCCCGCACACGCCCAAACTGCCCGGGCCGCAACACATTGCCCGGATTCGGGAACGCCGCCGCAATCCGGATCGCACCCGTCTGCTGATTCACCTGACGATCCACAAACACCACACGCCCGGTCTGCGGATACGGCGCCCCATTCGCCAACGTTAACGTCAGCGGCAACCGCGCGGAACCCTTCAACAAGTCACCATTCCCCGCCTGCGCTCGCTTGACGAGCCCCAGGTACTCCGTATCGCTGATCGAGAAATACACCTTGATCGGATCCAGCTGGGACACCGCCGTCAGCACCGACTGCTGGCTCACCAGATTCCCCACCTGCACCGTCGCCTGCCCCGCCACGCCGGAAATCAACGACCGAACCTGCGTGAACCCCAGATTCAACCTGGCCGTCGCCACACTCGCCTGCGCCGCCGCAATCTGCGCCTGGGCCTGCCGCACTGCGGCCTCGGCCTGCAATCCCTGCTGTTTATCGTTATCCAGCTGACTCGTCGCAATGGCGTGCTGCTCTGCCAAAGGCGTGTCGCGATTTACATTAATCTGCGTCAAGCCAAGCTGCGCCTGCGCCTGCCCTAACTGCCCCTGCGCCTGTCCTACCTGCCCCTGCGCCTGCTCCAGCGTCGCCTGAAAAGGCCGCGGATCGATCTGAAAAAGCACCTGCCCTTTCGCCACAGCCGAGCCTTCGCGATACGTTTGCTTGACGAGGTATCCGCTTACCTGCGGCTGAATCTGGGCATTCACATACCCGTCCAGTGTCCCCACCCACTCGCCATTGAGCGGCACGTCGGCCTGCTGTACAGGAATCACAGATACGGGCAGCGGCCCCATCGCAGCCGGTCCGGCACCGGCGGCATCAGGCTTCTTGCTCCCGCACCCCGCAAGCGCAAAAAGCAGGGATGCGCATGGCACCACGGCCCAGGAGACCCCACGACGCATGGCCAGGACTTTCCGATCTCTCACTCGACACCCTTCCACTACGTTCGTGGGATTGAACAAACTTTTGTGTTCTATCGAGAGATTCGCGAAACGTCGTTCACGATGCAGAAAAACGCACGTATGCAACGAACGCCTCAAGCGCCAGCCGCGACACCCTGGCCCTCCCCGTCAAGAATTTCGACCAAAACAGACGGTCGGAGGACCGCTCCCCGAGCCCGATCTGCCGTGGCCACCCCGCCGGCGCAAGCACACCCGCCTGCGGTACCCTAAGAAGCCGGATGTCCACCACACTCCAGTTCGCGCTGCTCTCCTGCCTTCTGCTGGGCTTCCGCCACGGCTTCGATTACGACCACCTCGCCGCCATCACCGACATCACGAGCGTCCAGCGCGGCTGGCGCGAAGGCATGCGCCTCGGCCTCCTTTACGCCCTCGGCCACGCCTTCACCGTCGCTCTCCTCGGCATCGCCGTCATCTTCCTTCACCTCTCCCTTCCACAGCACCTCGACGCCGTCGGCGAACGCCTCGTAGGCGCCACCCTGATCGCCCTCGCCGTCTACGTCTTTGCCTCACTCTGGCGACACCGTAACCACCTGGCTCACCCCGGACATACTCGCCTCAACCGCAGCCGCATCGCCCTGCTCGTCTCCGGCGCCCGCTTTGCCTGGTGGCGCCTCCGCCTCCTCGCCGATCCCACCCTCCCCAAGCCTGACCCCTTCGCCTTCCGCTACGACCAGGGCTCGGTCTTCACCGTAGGCATCATTCACGGCCTCGGCGCCGAAACTCCCTCGCAGCTCCTGCTCTTTCTCCTGGCCGCCAACCTCGGCGGCACCAGCCGCGGCCTCATCGGCCTGCTCGCCTTTATCACCGGCCTCCTCGTCATGAATACCCTCATGACGGCCAGCGCCAGCGGCATCTTTGCCGGCTCGACGACTCGCCCGCGCCTTCAGGCCGCCATTACCTCCCTCACCGCCGCCTACTCGCTCGCCATCGGCACGGTCTTCCTCTTCGGCCTAACCGACCGCCTTCGCGCGCTCGTCCGCTAAGACCGCAGAACCGGGTAGCGCCCCAAAACCGGGTGCCCCGTTCTTGCGAAGCAAGGCGGGGTCGCTCCAGCCAACCCCGGCGCGCATCCTAACCCGAGTGACTACAATCACCCCTGTGGACCTCGAACAGAAATCCGCCCTGCTCCACCAAACCCTCAAAGACCTGGGCTCCGTCCTGGTCGCCTACTCCGGCGGCACCGACTCGGCCTTCCTCGCCTACGCCGCCCACAAAGCCCTGGGCCTCCGCATGGTCGCCTGTATCGCCGATTCCGCCTCGCTCCCCCGCAAAGAACTCGCCGACGCCATCGCCTTTGCCGAGGCGCACAACATCCCCCTCCAAATCCTCCAGACCGCCGAACTCGCCAACCCCGACTACGCCCGCAACGACGCCCAACGCTGCTTCCACTGCAAGGACGAGCTCTTCGCCCAGATGGAACGCAAACGCGCTGCCCTCGGCTTTGCCGCCATCGCCTACGGCATGAACCTTGACGACAAAGGCGAGTTCCGCCCCGGCCAACAGGCCGCCTCCCTCCACCATGCGCAAGCCCCGCTCGTCACGGCCGGGCTCGCCAAGCCCGAAATAAGAACCCTCGCCCGCAACGCCGGCCTTGTTCTCGCCGACAAACCCGCAAGCGCCTGCCTCTCCTCCCGTATCGAGTACGGCCGCCCTGTTACCGCCGAAAATCTCTCCCAGGTCGAACGCGCCGAAGACGTCCTCCACGACCTCGGCTTCCCCCAGGTCCGCGTCCGCCACCACGGCGACCTGGCCCGCATCGAAATAGCCCGCCCCGACCTCCCCCGCGCGCTCAACCTCGACCTCCTCGACCAAATCACCCCCGCCCTCAAAGCCATCGGCTTCAAATACGTCACTCTCGACACCCAGGGCTACCGCACCGGCTCCATGAATGACGTCCTCCCCCTTTCCGCAATAACCTCCGTAAACTCTGCAAAGAAGTCCAACGAAGCCTCCACCCAGACCCCTGTCACCCCTACCGGAGCGCGGAGCGCGTAGTGGAAAGACCTGCACTCTGCTCATGAGTCCCCAAAGCACCCTACACACCCAGCACACGCTCGACACAAACCATCAACCACCAACCACTAAGCACTAAGCACCAAGCACTAAGCACCAAGCACCAAGCACCAAGCACTAACAACCAAGAACCGAGAACCAAAATGCGCATCGCCTACCTAGACTGCTTCGCCGGCATCGCCGGCGACATGTTCCTCGGCGCCCTCATCCACGCCGGCGTCCCCGAACAAGTTCTCCAGGACGCAACGAAGGCCCTGAACATCAACGCCAGCCTCAAGTTTGAAACGGTAGACCGCAGCGGCATCTCCTGCACCAAAGTTCACGTCCTCGAGAACGGCCACCTCGCCGAAGAAGACCAACCCCTTTCTCACTCCCACGTCGACCCCCTGAGCCACGCACACGATCACGATCATCCGCTGGAGCAACACACCCACGCCCACGAACCCCTCACGCCTCAACTCGAGACCCAACATCAACACAAGACCGGCCATTCCCATACCCATCCGCACGAGCAGGAACACACCCACGCCGAAGAGTCCCATGCTCACGCCCACGGCCGCTCCCTCACCGAAATCCGCGCCCTCATCCAGCAATCCCCGCTCGAGACGCCAGTGAAACAACTCGCCACCCGCGCCTTCGAACTCCTCGGCCATTCCGAAGCCAGGATCCACAACGTTCCCGTCGAAGAAATTCACTTCCACGAGGTAGGCGCCGTCGACGCTATCGTCGACATCGTCGCCTCCGCCGCCGGCATCCACCACCTCCAGATCGGCGCCTGGTACAGCTCGCCGGTCAACGTAGGCGGCGGCATGATCCAATGCGCCCACGGCACCTTCCCCGTCCCCGCACCCGCCACCGCCGACCTTCTCCGCGGCGCCCCCACCTACTCCGCCCACATCCAAAAAGAACTCGTCACCCCCACCGGCGCCGCACTCCTGCGCGCCCTCAATCCCACCTTCGGCCCCCAACCCGCCATGAACGTCGAACACATCGGCTACGGCGCAGGCACCCGCAACCCCAAAGACTTCCCCAACGTCCTCCGCCTCAGCATCGGAGAAGTCACGCCAGCGCAAGGCGCCAATGGCGAAGCCGCCAACGCGCAGCGCCAGACCGAGACCGTCACCGTCCTCGAAACCGCCCTAGACGACGCCACACCCCAACTCCTCGCCTACGTCGCCGAACAGGCTTTGGCCCACGGTGCCCTCGACGTAATGCTCACCCCCGTGCTCATGAAAAAAGGCCGCCCCGGCACGCTTCTCACTGTCCTGGCCCCTGCCGAGCATAGCGACGCCCTCCAACAACTCCTGCTTCGCGAAACACCCACCCTCGGCCTCCGCATCCGCCAGGACCAACGCACCACCCTGGCCCGCGAACACCAAACCGTGCAGACCCCCTACGGCCCCATCCGCATCAAGCTGGGTCTCGCCAACGGCAAAGCCCAAAACGCTACCCCCGAATACGAAGACTGCCGAGCCGCCGCCCTTCAACACAACGCACCTTTAAAGCAGGTGCAGCAAGCCGCTATAGCCGCCCTCTTCGCAACCACCGCGCCTGACAGGCATGCCGCTAACCAGCTCCCGG
>CAXUDN010000096.1:0-14625 GCA_964249715.1 uncultured Acidobacteriaceae bacterium | reverse complement strand
TTTGTTTCAGTTAAAGCCGCAACCAATGCAGTGCTGTACCCGCATGCCTTGGTATACGCGCTTTAAAATCTGTCTCGAACCCGCCTTGCCCGAGGGCTTGAAGTCCGCACACAGAGAGCGATTTTCGCTTTATCTGTGTGACACTTCTGGGGGACCGAACGGCTTAAGCATAACCCAACCAAAGTTGTAGACAAGGTGTTTTTTGGGAATCTTTGGTAACCACAGACGGGAATGGAGCAGTGTTACCGCTCCAAAAGGACCCTGTAAATCCGGCTCACTTTGGCCATCATGGCTTCGGAGGTGAACTCGGTTGCGACGGTGCTTCGCGCTGCGATACCGAACTCCCGCGAACGCCGACGGTCTCGAAGCAGGGACAGAATGGCCGCGGCTAACGCCGCAGGGTCGTGGGGCGACACAATCAAGCCATTTTCCCCATTGTGAATGGCTTCTGCGTTTCCACCGACATCAGTCGCGATGCAGGGCAGACCGGCCGCCATGGCCTCGATCAGCGCGTTGGAAAAGCCCTCACTGCGTGAGGGAAGGACAAAGATGCTGGCAGCAGACAGGTGGCTTCGGAGGTCCGTGATCTTTCCGAGAAAGCGGAAGCTGCTGCTGAGCCCCAGAGTGTCGACCTTTGTCTTGAGCAAGTTGTAAAACTCGGGCTCCAGGACCTCTCCGGCAATGCTGAAGACCGCTGTGGGGAAATGAGGCAGGACCTGGAGGGCGGCATCGAGCAGGAGGTCGTGACCTTTCACATGGCGGATGTTGCCGATGGTAGTGATGATCGGCGAGTCGGGGTCAGGCGGAAGGAAAGATGGGAGTGTTGTATCTACGTCAAGGCCGTTGTGGATGACGTGCACGCGAGACGCGGGGACCTGGTCAACCGTGATGACATGTTCCGCCACCCTCTCTGAGACCGCGAAGACGGCGTTGGGAAGCCGTCTGAGGGCACGGTACGCCTGAGTGTGTTTGGAACCACGCAGAATGCCCATATCGCGCCGGCTCCAGACCAGTTTCGCGGGGGAAGAGAGCCGGGTGATGAGACCTGCCCAAAGGTCGGAACTTTCAAAGAAAGTTTGGACGACCTGGATCTTTTGGTCGTGCAGGAAGTGACGCAGTGCAAATGCCCCGCGAAGCGCTTGCAGATCATAGGTTTTGGTAAGCGGGAGAAGGTAAACGGGGCATGGCGCTTCCGCAGGGCGGAAGGAGCTCTCGGGATGAAGCGCAAAGGTGAGGACCGAAGCACGGAATCCATAGCGGGGAAGCAGCGAGGCGAGACGAAGAGCAATGCGCTCTCCGCCGCCCAGGGCTTTGGGGAAGCCGTCGACGACAAAGAGCACATGGGGGAGTTTGCTGCCGGAAGTGGAATCAGCTGCGAAAGAGCCCGGGTTGAGGAGTTGAATGGACGAAGTCAATGCGAAGGGTCAGTGGGCGTACGCATAGCGCACTGGTTTTGCGGGCTCAGCTTCTTCGATGGCGGGGGCAGCATCGCGCGTGAGTTGATCCGCGCGAAGAGCAGCCCCTACCACAACCCAAAGCAGGCCTGTGATCTCGATATAGGTCCAGCGGTCGCCGAAGAAGTTGGTGATTACGCAGCTGCACATGCAGATAAGCAGGCCGAGGCCCAGGCCGGAGTACAGCGGGTCGCGTGCCTTGCGGAAGAGGCTGATCGCGACACTGAACATCTGGTATAGCAAAGCAAGCGCAAAAACCAATCCGACGATGCCGGTTTCCACCAAAACCTTAACGTACCAGTTGTGTGTGTCCTTCAGATTGTCGACGTGTTCGCCATATTGGAAGGTGGCAAAGCCGGTGCCAAAGAGCGGGTAGTGAAGAATGGTTTGCTCCGCGTTCGTCCAGAGATCGACACGTTCCTGTGCGGAGGCTTCGAGCTGGCCGTCCTCGCTGTGCGTCATGTTGATACGCTCTGTGACAGCCGCAGGAAGAACAACCTGCCAGAACAGCAGGAATACGGCTGCGAGGACGATGAGCTTGCGGTCCTTGAGAATTCCAAGTACGACGACGCAGGCGACGATGGCGAGATACGCGGCTCGCGAAAAGCAGTACATGCAGGCGAGCAGGGTGAATGCGGCTGTTCCGTAGGAGAAGAGCTTCAGCTTACGGCGCTTGAGATAGAGCGCAAAAGCCCAGAAAAACATGCCAAACTGGGCAAGGAAGGCTGCTGTTTGATTGGATCCATAGCCGAGCGGACCACCACTACGCTTGTTCTCATCGAAGCTGGACCAGGTGTGAGTCAGGCTGTCCATGAGCGAGCTCCGGTCGATCATGAGGACGGAGAAGGCAGTGATCCAAAGTACAGTTCGGATGGCCCTGCGGTCTTCAATCACCATGGCTGCCGCGGCGAAGATGAGCGGCATGAGCATGTAATCCTTCCAGGTGACGAAGTTCATGTCGGAGAGCCAGATCGGGGCGGGGGCGGTGGTGAGAGCTGTGCCCATCCACATCGAGAAATACATGTAGACGCCAAAAATCAGCCAGATAAGCGGAAGTTTGGATTTGGGCATCTTCTTGCCGTGGATCAGGGCGCCAAGGAATGTGGCTAAGACGAGAATGGTGAGAACATTGCCGCCGAGCGGCCAATCGAGGAAGTGGTCCCGCATGGTCCTGTAAGGCAGGAAGGGGATCATGTAGTACAGGCCGAAGATGGGTTTACGAAAGAGCGCAATCAGGATAGCGACCCAGAAGCCCAGGTAGGCGATAAAGGGTACATATGTGCCTAAGCCGGTTCCCAAGTCAGTGCCTCTCCGTCCGCATCCCCGCCTGTTTTATGCCCAGCGGGTGCGGCCTGCTAGGAAATTGTAGAACGCCATGGCGGCCGCAACGTTCAACATGATGAAGGTATAAGCGATGGACACGGGACGCCATCGCCTGGCGACCGGCGAAAGTGCACCGATCAGGGCTGTAACGTACAGCAAGAGTTGCAGAACGAAGGCGAGCCGGTAGACCGGTCCAACGGCGAGCGCAGAGCTCAGCAGCATGAGCAAGAGCAGCAGCGGGACGAGCAGTCGTAGCAGTTTATGGCTGATCAGACGGAACAGCAGGGGATTGCACGGGCTGAGCAGCCAGGGGGCGAGTTGCAGGAGCTGGTAGTTGCCGGTAAGGGTTCGGACCTTTCTGCTGAACTCCTTGCCTGGTTGGGAGAAGATGCGGTCGCGCGCGACGGCGGTGTCGAGAAAGAGAACTCTCTTGCCGGCGCGGGCCACGTTCATGGGGGTGAGGACGTCGTCGAGAAGGGTACCTGCGGGCAGCGGGGAGTAGAGTTCCCGGCGCATGGCGAAAAGTGCGCCGGTGGCCCCCACGACAGAACCTGTGGCAGATTCGAGCTTGCGGACAAGCTTTTCGATTTTCCAGTAGATGCCCAGGGCCTCGGGCGAGGGACGGCCGTCTGCCGTTTCGAGGTGCAGCTCACCGCTGACCGCGCCCACGGAGGGATCAGCGAAAGATGCTGCAAGGTTTGTGATGGCGTCCGGATCGATGGATTGGCGTGCGTCCATAAAGACGAGGAGTTCGCCGCGGGCAACCGCGACGGCGGCGTTCAGGGCCAGGGCCTTGCCTCCAGAGGTGGGCAGAACGACCGACACGACGCGGGGCGCGTGTTCGGCAAGGATCGCGTTGGTGCGGTCGGTGGAGCCGTCTGAGGCTACGACTATTTCGAGGAGGGACGGCGGGTAGTCGAGGGCGTAGAGCCCGGCTAGTTTCGCGAGGATGTGCGTTTCCTCGTTGTGGGCTGCGAGGATGATGGACACGGCAGGCTGGATGAAAGCGTTGCGTACTGGGCGGTTACGAACCTTTGCCGAGAATGAGAGCAACACTGCGTAGCCCGCGTAAGCGTAAACGACGACAGCAAGGCTCAACCAAAAGACCACGCGCATGATGATGGAACGAGATTACAGGGTTCCCTCAGGCCGGGGCTATGACGTATTCGTGCAATGGCGAGATCCTGAGGTGACGCTTAGTCTGAGAGCATTCAGCGCCTCCCTCGCCATCTTGGCCGAGAGACGGCGCTGGTAGGATTGATACATCGAAGCTTATGGCCGGCGCGAAGCGACTTGCAATCAATGTAGTGATGAACTGGGCCTCCATGGCTGTGAATATGGTTGTGCCTTTTTTCTTGACGCCGTACGTTGTACGACACCTTGGCTCTGTGGGCTATGGGGTGTGGATTCTTGCAGTTTCGACGGTCTCCTATCTAAATCTGCTGGACCTCGGGTTGCGAAGCGCTGTGGTTCGGTTTGTATCGAAGGCCCAGGCGAAGGAAGAAGGAGGCGACGCTACCAGCGCCATCCATGCGGCTTTGTGGTTTCGGGTCCTCATTGCAAGCGGCGTGGCGGTACTCAGTCTGTTGCTGGCGGCGGCTGTTCCGCATCTCTTTAAGATCCCGGCTGATCTGACGCGCGCGGCTCAGATTACAACGTTGCTGTGCGCGTTAGGTGTCGCAATCACCCTGGTTTCTGGGGTCTTCGGAGCTGTTTTAGCGGCGATCAATCGCTTCGATCTGCTGAGTTACATCACGATGGGACAGACGCTGATGCGTGCTACCGGGGTACTGCTCATTCTGCATAGCGGCCGCGGACTGGTGCCGCTTGCGTGCTGGGAGTTGACAGTTCTGACCCTGGTGGCAGTAGCCACAACTGCAACGGCGCTGATGATTTTTCCGCACAGCCGCGTGCGTCTGGGAAGGCCCGATATGGCCGTGCTGCGGATGATCTGGTCCTATAGCTTCACGACCTTTATCTTCATGGTTGCAGTCCAGATCATCACGAACACTGACAATCTTGTCGTCGGCGCCTACCTTTCGGTGGGCGCGGTGACGTTTTATGCCATAGGTGGTAGCTTGACCAACTATGCCTGCCAAGTCTCCGGTGCGCTTTCATCCACTTTCACTCCCATGGCGAGTAATCTGGAGGCCTCCGGCAGATTTGAGGGGCTCCAAAAGATGCTGATAAGGGGAACGCAAGCGACTTTGGGATTGGCGCTTCCGATTAGCGCAGCACTCTTTTTTCGGGGCGGGACGTTTATCCGACTGTGGATGGGTCCGCAATATGAGATCGTCTCTGAACATGTCGTTCGAATCCTGATGATTAGCATGTATCTGGCCATCGCCAATGGCACAGCCGGATCCATCATGATGGCAACGGAGAAGCACAAGCCGATGGCTCGCTGGGCTGTGTATGAGGCTTTGCTTAACTTAGGTTTAAGTTTGCTGCTGGCGAAGAGAATCGGGATTTACGGGGTGGCTTGGGGAACTGCTATCTCGATGCTGTACACCCACCTTGCTTTCTGGCCAAGATATGTCCATAAGATCCTGAACGTACCTCCGGCGACATATCTTTGGCAGGGATGGGGCAGGATCACCCTTTGCGTAGCCCCCTTTGCCGCGCTTTGCTGGTTGACGGACCGCGCATGGCCCGCGGCGCATCTGGTTCAGTTCTTTATGCAGATTGCCGTGGTATTGCCCGTCTATGTGCTCTGTGTTGCTGCCATGTTCCGGCAGGAAGCGCGGGAGGTTTTCGGTAAATGGCAGGCCTCGCGACGGGCAGTCGTGTTGCAGGCAAGCTAGGCCGATGTCTCTGGGGTCTTCTGCGACGTTTGCAGTCGCTGCAGCAAAGTCCGCGGCAGGAACGAAGCAGCGAGCAGGGGAGCGCAAGTGCGGAGATTGCGCTTGTCATAAGTCATCGCCCGAAGCAGGTCGTTTCGAGCGCTTGCCAACCGGCCCGCTTTGAATGCTGAATAGGCGCGCCACCAATGCTGGCGCCCGAGTTCCTCGTGCATCAAGCGTCGGCTGGAGGAGGGCAGGGATGTCTCGCGCTTGAGGATCTTCTCAAACGCCAGGATCGTGTAATCGTTCAATTTGCTGCCATTTGCGGTGATGTTGTTGGCTCCTTCAGTGCGGATCATGAGTGCGTCCGGCAGGCGAGCGACCTTCCATCGCAGACAGATGCGAGCGAACAGTTCGATATCTTCGGCTGCTAGCATTTCTTCGTCAAAAAGGCCGCATTGTTCCATCGCTTCCCGGCGAAGAACCATGGTGGACGGAAAGAGAAACCGGGAAAGGATGTATTTGTCCAGGATGAAGCCCTCACTCGCCAGAGGACGCTGTGCGAGATACGACGACAGGGTACGGCCGTCAGCGTAGAGCACGGAGAAGTCTGTGTAAACGATACCCACAGTGGGATCCAAAAACAGGGGCATTTGACGAGTGAGTTTCTGGGGTAGCCAGGAGTCGTCACTGTCGAGAAGTGCAATAAAGTCGCCTGTGCTGGCTCGAATGCCTGTATTTCGGGCAGCGGGTAGCCCTTTGTTGACCTGGCGGATGTAGGTGATTCGGTCAAGGTATGGAACGACGACATCCGGCGTGTCGTCCATCGAGCCGTCGTCGATGACGATAATCTCGAGATCTTTATAGGTCTGTGCCAGAACACTTTCGATCGCCGTCGCAAGATAGTGTGCGCAATTGTAGGAGGGGATGATTACCGAAACAGTTGGCATCAGCGATACCCGGTAAGAAAGCGTGCCGCGAGGTCAGCGGCACCGGCTCGTTCCGCGACTTGAAAGATGGCGTGATTTCTCGGCCAACGCGGTGCAGCGGAGAACGGGGCCTGGAATCGCTGCATCGAGGGATCCGTAGTCCAGTCCGATTGCATTGTTTCACGCAGGATCGCTTTAGCGTGTGGAGATTTCACGGGCAGAACAGGAATATACGCGACGGGAAAATAGGGCATGTTGGAGAAGAGCTTGCTCGCGGCGCAACGATAAACAGGAAGTTCAGGATTGAAGAGCTTGGTAAAGCTGGGGAGGGCGGAAGAGGTTTCGATCACAGTGTGACAGCGAGAAAGCAAAACGCAATCGAGGAGTGCGCGATCACTCTTTTCGCGGCGGCTGGTCGCGTGGTCCGAGGCCATGTGGAACTCTGCCGCCCCTAAGGTAAGAACAGGCAGACGCACAGCCGAACTCAGGTGCTGGATAAACGAGGGTTCGTCCGTTCCGACGAAAATGCTATCGAAGCTCCTGTTTTCCGCAAGAAACTCCTCAATCAAGAGGATGTAGTTCGCCGCGGATATCGGGTTAGAGTCCCACGATGCGGTTTGCTTGTCAGTACCGCGATAGTGCACACCTAGCGTGCGGCCGGGTGGAAGAATCCCCTCTGCGCTGTCAAGAACACGTTGAGGCGTTCGGAAATACGCATTCCAGATGTGAGCCAGGGTCCGCCAATCGCCACCGAGGATCTGGCCGTGCCGCCGCCGTACCTCGTTCAAGCTGAGGGCGCGATAAGGACCCACCGGCGGAGTGTAGGCGAGGTCGAGAACGCCAGGAATGGTGACCATTGCCGGGAGATCGCCATAGTGCTTGCTGCGAAGATCCCAGGCAGGAAAGATTCCACGTTCGTACAAGTAGGGCAGAACCTGGAAAGGGTGTGTGAACACGTTTCCGAAGAGACCCTGATCCAGTTCGTCAGGCGCGCACGTGATGCAAAGCGGTAGCTTCATTATCTTTGGTCAGATCTTTTTGGGTGAGACATTGTTGGTTGCGTAGTGATGGGGTTCGTTGAAGAAGTACTTGCCGTGGATGAATCCGGCCAGATCCCAGCAGGCGAGTTCATCGGCAAAGGCGTGCGCCTTACTGCGTTTTGCGAGGCGGTCGTTTGGCAATTGTAGGAGCCCGCGAAAAGCGCGGCCTATTTTGTAACGGGGGACGCCGAGAAAGTAGGATACGGCCTCGCTAACTTCACGATCTAAAACACCTTGCGAGACAGCCCGCCAATATGCCCAGCGACGGTGGTACCCACGTGTGAGCCGGTTCTCGTGCAGGTGGTGAAAGATGATCAGTTCCGGGATGTAGATGCCTTGAAGGCCGGCAGCTTGCAGGCGACGGAAAAGATCGGCATCTTCTTCAGACAGGAGATTCTTGGCGCTCCGGCCGAGTCTTGGAGAGAAGACGCCGATACGGTCGAAGACGGTGCGGCGCAGAACGGCATTGCCCCCGTTCAGCATACCCGCGTGGTTGGGTCCATAAGGGCCGCGTGCTTTCGGGAGAATGTATCCGACGGCGGCGTGGTATCCGGGCGGCAGCCAGTCCGGCAGGGGCACATCTCTGCTCAGCAAGCAGGGACCGCCAATGTAGTCCAGAGCGGGTTGCGCGAATTCACGCAGGATGGTGAGAAACCACTTCTCTTCAATCTCTTCGTCGTCATCGATGAAGCCGATCAATTCTCCATCACCCTGAGCGATGCCGGCATTACGTGCCGCGGAAGATCCCTGCGTGGTCTCGAGAACATAGCGCAGAGGTACCCGAGCTTGCTGCTGCAACTCGCGAACCACATCCCGTGTGGAATCAGAGCTGTTATTGTCCACGATGATGATCGTGATGTGGAGGTGCTCCGGCCGTGAAGCTTTAAGGAGACTAGTGATCGCTTTGCGCAGCAGCACGTTCCTGTTATAGGTCGGGATAACAACGTCCAGCGTCATGGCGCAAACAACTCCCGGAGGCAACCGATGCTGGAGGACATACGCAACAAGGTAGTCAGAGAGATGGGTGGGCCTTTGAATTGCATGAGGAGGAAACGGAAAAGCGGGCTCATACGTCGTTCCTCACACATCCTCAAGCGATTACGAGCCGTGGTTGCGAGACTCCGCCCTGCGGGGAACAGAACGAGTAGAAATGGGCGTGAGGCGGGCACGGATCTATGTCTTCTCCGCATAGTAGGTTTCTGTTCGGAAGAAATGCTTGCCGTAGATGAAACCGGCGAGATCCCAGCTTGCCAGTTCATCCGCAAATGCCTGCGCCTTACCGCCTTTTCCTAACCTGTGGCGCGGTATGGCCAGCAATGCGCGAAGCGCCTTGCCGATCCGGTAGCGCGGGATACTGCCCAGGTACTGCACCGGTTCAGGCGAGACACGGTCCAGAACACCTTGCGAAACGGCCCGCCACAGCACCCATCGGCGATGGTAATTACGAGTCAGCCGGTCTGGCGCGATGTAGTGATAGATCACCAGGTCCGGCACATACATGCCTTTCAGGCCAGCGCGGTCGAGGCGACGATAGAACTCCGCGTCTTCCTCGGAAAGCAGCCCTTTGTTGCTGCGTCCAAGATGGGGAGAGTACGTTCCTACACGGCTGAACACCTCGCGGCGAATCACCGCGTTCCCGCCCATGAGGTTAGCGCCGAGTTCTTTTCCGAACGGGGAGCGCGGTTTGGGAGGAATCGCTCCGATGGCGGCGTGAAAACCGGGTGGCAGCCAATCAGGGATCGGCGTGACCCAGTTGGGCAGATACGGCCCACCAATAAACTGCACGGAGTCATCCTCGAATTCTCTTGCGATCACGCCATACCAAGAGCCGTCGACCTCTTCGTCATCGTCTATGAAGCCCAACACCTCGCCGCTTCCGGCGGCAATGCCGGCATTGCGGGCATGGGACAGACCCTGCTTGCGCTCTCTGACATAGTGGAGGCTCGGCCCGTATTTCGCCTGAAGCTCTTCCACCACGCTCTCTGTGTCGTCGGGGCTGTTGTTGTCGATGACATAGACCGAGACGCTGAGATTTGCAGGAGCAGGGCTCTCCATGAGGCTTGCCAACGTCTTGCGAAGAAGGCCGCTGCGGTTGTACGTCGGAACGACTACATCGAGCCTCACGCCCGGCTCCCTTGTACGGGCACTGTTCCCGAGATGGATCTCACTTGCTCGTATTGATCGGAAATGCGAGGACGCATGAAAGAACTCCTGCCATGGTGCTGGATTGTTCGACCCGGCGAATCAGGTGCGAGTTTGCCGAGTTGAATGCACAGCACCGTATGACGTGTACCATGGCACCGCGATTACCTATAACCGGAGTTTGGGCCTCCGAACGCCTCCGAGGCAATTTTAAGCGGAAGGGAACGAAAGCCTTGTGAACCAAATGGGTGAGCGAGGCGGAAAAAAGGGTCACAGCAGGCGGCACGACAGCTAAAAAACAGGTCAATCGGAAGCGACGGATGACCCGGTCGTAGCATGTGAGAGGGAACACGGTGCAGGTATCATCGGACCATCTGGTTGATCGGATGAAGAGCCTTTACCTTCTGTACCATGAACTCCGTCCGGCGAAGACCCGGTACTCCTATGTGACGCCTTGCGAGGAGTTTGAGGCGCATTGCGAGTTGTTTGCGCGGCTCCGGCAGCAATCGTCCGGGTTCATCCCTGAGATCACTTTCGATGACGGACAGCTTTCCGACGTGCGTTATGCGTTGCCGGTACTCGCTCGCTTCGGCTTGCACGCTACCTTCTTCATCACTGCCGGCTGGACAGGTATACGTGCGGGCTTCATGGGCTGGCCTGAACTGCGTGCCTTGCGGGAAGCCGGGCACCGGGTGGGTGCGCATGGGCTCACGCACAAGTTGCTGACAGCCTGCTCGACGGCTGAATTGAATGAAGAACTCGCGGGTGCCAGACATCGATTGGAAGATGGTCTCGGCTCGGAGGTACGCCTCATGTCACTTCCGGGTGGGCGCGCAAACGGGCAGGTCCTTCGAGCGTGCTTTGGTGCGGGATATCAACAAATTTTTACGTCTCTGCCGCGAGCCGAGCAGATGGACCTCACCCCGCGCGTCGTCGGCCGGCTCAATCTTCGCGCCGGAACGACTGTGCCGTGGCTGGAGCGCGTACTCGATTCCGGATCCGGTGCGCTGTCGAAAGTGACCCGGATGCAGCAGACGAAAGAGTTAGCGCAACGCCTGCTCGGTGACCGCGTTTACGGAAAACTGTGGGCGTGGGGCAATCGCGAAGAGTTGCTGCAGGAAAAAGCGGAGCTCCCGGTTCCATGAGGATTCTCCATTTGATTAGCAGCGGCGGGATGTACGGGGCTGAAGCCGTCATCCTGAGTCTCTCGGCGGAGTTGAACAGAGAGGAACGTGAGGCGAGTTTGGTGGGTGTCTTTGCGCACGGCCCCCGGCAGATCCCTGCGCTTCACGATGCGGCGATGCGTGCGGGTGTACGTTCCGAACTGATCCCTTGTCGCGGACAGTTGGACCTTAAGGTTCCTGGCACCCTTCGAAAGATGGTTCAGGAGTCCGGTGCGGACGTGGTCCATGCTCATGGGTATAAAGCGGATATTTATTCGTTTCTGGCATTCCGCGGCACTCGTAGGCTGGCGCTGGTCTCCACCTGCCACACCTGGTATGACAACGACGTCGCTGTTCGAGTTTATGGCGCGGCAGATCGCTGGGTGCTGCGGCACTTTGACGAGGTGGTTGCCGTTTCCGTAGAGGTCCAGGACCGGCTGCTGAAATCGGGCGCGGATCGGAAGAAGGTGCGGCTCATTCGCAACGGTGTTGATGTCCAGCAGTTCGCCGCCGGCGCTAACGGGCGTGTGTACCGGCCGCTTGGCGGCTCGCCGCTGAGGGTTGGCCTGGTGGGGCGCCTGGCTTCGGAGAAGGGTGTTGATCTCTTTCTCAAAGCCGCCGCGAAGGTCCACTCGCAGGAGCACAATGTGGATTTCGTCATCGCGGGTGATGGACCAGACAAGGCTGCCTTGGAGGCGTTGCTGCGCGAATTGGGCTTGCAGCAACACGCGCGTTTGATTGGTCGGCAGGAGAGCATGACGGACTTCTACGAATCACTCGACCTGCTTGTGTCCGCTTCCCGTCAGGAGGGCCTCCCCGTCGCACTGCTGGAGGGCATGGCAAGCGGTTTGCCTCTGATCGCCACGGCTGTCGGTGCGGTCCCGACTATGATCGTAGACGGCAAGAACGGTCTGCTGGTCGAGGCTGGTTCTCCAGAGCTTCTCTCCCAAGCGATTCTTACGTTGCTGCGGGACGCGACGGCGCGCGAACGTTATGGCCGCGCTGGAAGAGAACGAGTGCTGGCCGAGTTTTCGGCTCAGCGCATGGCGGCAGACTACCTTTCGGTCTACCAGGACGCGGCATCGCGGCGTTCCGCTTCCGGTGCGACTCTGCCGCAGAGCGAACTCTGATGCGGCGTACCGAACCAATACGAACGAAACCCCGCGTCTTCATCATGGATTTGTGGGCAACCGTGCCTTATTACACGGCCTACCTTTCCCGTGCGCTGCGCAGCGCGGGCGTTGAGGTACAGATCGGGTCGATCACGTACTACCTGGACCGGGATTGTTTTCGAGGCCGGGGGCTGCGCCTTCAGCCGGGTTTTTCGGATGTTGTCGGGCGCTTGGATCTTCACCGCATGGCACGCCGCGTCCTCAAACTGACGGAGGGTATAGGGAATCTGACCGGGCTCAGCCTACGGTTCACGGTGCGGGCGCCGGATGTGATTCATGTGCAGTTTCTGCCTCTTCTGCGTTCACGTTTTCCGATTGACCTCTGGTTTTTGCGCTTCTGCCAGGCCAGGGGATCGCGTTTGGTGCTGACTGTCCATGACCTCCTGCCCCATGACACGGGCGAGGCGCACCGAGCCACGTATGCGGCCCTGTATGCCGAAATGGACGCCTTGATCTGTCACTCCGCGCACATCCGGACGCGCCTGCAGGATGAGTTTGGGGTGCCGGAGGCGAAGATTTCTGTGATTCCGCATGGTCCCTTCTTTTACGACCTGCCTGTTACAGGAGGGAACATAGCCGCGTCATCGCCGGGCGTCCCTCGCGCACCCACGGTGCTCTGGCAGGGGATTGTTTTCCCCTACAAAGGGGTTGACCTGCTGCTGAGTGCATGGCGGCGGGTGGAAGACGCCTGTGAGTCGGTACGTTTGGTCGTGCTAGGCACGGGAGACCCTGCGCTGCTCGCTTCTTTGCAGCAGCAGGCGCATGATCTGCACCTCAGGCGGGTCACCTTCGATTTTCGATTTTGCTCAGCGGAAGAGTTGGTGGCGGCATACCGGGCGGCGACGGTGGTTGTGTATCCCTATCGGGCCATCACCACCAGCGGAGCGATCGCGACCGGGCTGGCTTTGGGCAAAGGGATCGTGGCGAGCGATTTGCCCGTGTTTCGGGAACTGCTGACCGACGGAGAGACAGCGCTACTGGTGAACCCTGCGGATCCAGCGCAGCTGGCGGACGCTTTGCTGCGGGTCACCCAAGACCCAAATTTGCGCGCGCAGCTCACCCGCAATGTAGAGGCCATGCACTTCGGTGACCAAGTCTGGGAACAGATCGCGCAGCAAACCTTGCTTGTCTACCAGCGCGTGCTTCTGCCTGAGGGGCGGATGGTCGACCAAACCGATCGAAAAAACGAATAGGTACCGTTCTCCCACAGGTGGGGGATGGGGTAGCAGATATGCTGGCCCTTATAGTGGGTTTCGGCAAAGGAGGATTTGGGTCTACTTTCGCCTTTCCTTTGCTTTGCGTAGTATTTTGAGCTAGACTTACCCCACTGAGGAGATGTACACCGTGGCCGATGATCGTAGCCGGGCAATTGAAGCCGCACTTTCGCAGTTAGAAAAGCAGTTTGGCAAGGGGTCGGTGATGCGGCTTGGGGCCAAGGAGTCCATCGGTCCGATCTCTGTAATCGGAACTGGATCGATCTCCTTTGACGCGGCGCTCGGAGTAGGGGGCGTGCCGCGTGGTCGCGTGGTTGAGATCTTCGGGCCGGAAAGTTCGGGTAAAACGACTATCACCCTGCAGATCATCGCCGAAGCGCAGCGCCTCGGCGGACTGGCGGCATTTGTCGACGCTGAGCATGCGCTTGATCCTGCCTATGCGCGCAAGTTGGGTGTTGACACCGATAATCTGCTTATTTCGCAGCCGGATTATGGTGAGCAGGCCTTGGAAATCACCGAGGCGCTCGTGAAATCGGGTGCAGTAGACGTGCTTGTGGTGGACTCTGTTGCCGCGCTCGTACCCAAGGCCGAACTCGATGGAGAGATGGGCGACTCGCATGTGGGATTGCAGGCCCGTTTGATGTCGCAGGCCCTCCGTAAGCTGACAGGAACCGTCGCGAAGTCGCGGACCTGCCTGATCTTCATCAACCAGATACGCGAGAAGATTGGCGTTATGTTTGGGAACCCGGAGACGACTACCGGTGGCCGGGCGCTCAAGTTCTACTCCTCGGTTCGTATCGATATACGGCGCATTGGCGCGGTGAAAGACGGCGAAGTCGTCGTCGGTTCACGGACCAAGGTCAAGATCGTAAAGAACAAGGTGGCGGCTCCTTTCCGCGATGCCGAGTTCGACATTTTGTATGGCGAGGGCATTTCACGCGAGGGCGACACTCTCGACTTGGCTGTGCTCCACAATATTGTGGATAAGTCGGGAGCGTGGTACAGCTTCTCCGGCGAGCGCATTGGGCAAGGGCGTGAAAATGTGCGCAACTTCCTAAAAGACAATAGAGAAATCTTTGCGCGTATCGACTCGGAGCTGCGAAAGAAGCTGGGGCTCAAGAAGTCTGATGATCCGGAGATTCCTGCGGTTCCGTCCAATGGAGCCGCGCAGGCGACCGAGATCGTCAAGGGACGCCGGGCAAATTAGGTCGGCGCCAAACAGGTCTGAGAGAACCATGTCGGTTGGCATCGTTCAGATGCTCCGGCTAAAATATAGCAGTGCTGGAGAGTTGGCAGAGCCCGGTTGAATGCACCTGACTCGAAATCAGACATAGTCGCAAGGCTATCGGGGGTTCGAATCCCTCACTCTCCGCCATAAGATCCCTTGACGAGAATCGCCGCCTTC
>CAXUDN010000095.1:0-14791 GCA_964249715.1 uncultured Acidobacteriaceae bacterium | reverse complement strand
GAAAGAAGATTACCCTGCGCGAAGGCGAGCTGAATATCAGTGGGAAAGCACAACGAGGATTTCTCCACTGCACGGACATTGTCCGCTTCGGGCGAGATGAGGGTGTTGTGTTTCGCTGGCTAGTGCGCTCGGCTGCCACTCCCCTTTGGAGGTGGTGGGGGGAAGTGGGGTTTTTGTTTGCCGGGTTTTTCGATGGGAGTGGGTGGGGTAGGGGGAGGGGGTTCTCTTTGCGGTGCTCGGCGACGCGCTCGGCGACCGCGTACTTGAGGGCTTCGACGCCCTCGCCGGAGACGGCGGAGATGGCGAAGAAGGGGAGTTTGCGGCGAGTGGCCATGGCTTTGAGCTTTTTGAGCTTGTCGGGGTTGGCGGCGTCGATCTTGGTGGCGACGAGGAGGGTGGGTTTGGCGGCGAGGGAGGGGTCGAAGCTGCGGAGCTCGTTGGTGATGACGCGGTAGTTTTCGACGGGGTCGGCGGTTTCGATGGGGGGTGACACGGGCTCGGCTTCGCCGTCGCCGGTAGACGCAGATCCCCCTGCGGGGGATGACAAGCCAAGAGAGGCATTTTCGTCGGGGGTGGTTCCGAGGGCGGTGTCGGAGACGTCGACGAGGTGGACGAGGATGGCGGTGCGTTCGATGTGGCGGAGGAACTGGGTGCCGAGGCCGGCGCCGAGGTGGGCTCCTTCGATGAGGCCGGGCATGTCGGCGACGGTGAAGCTGAGGTTGTGTGGGGGGTCGCCGACCTGGACGACGCCGAGGTTGGGTTCGAGGGTGGTGAAGGGGTAGTTGGCGATTTTGGGGCGGGCGGCGGAGAGGCGGCTGATGAGGGTGGATTTGCCGACGTTGGGGAAGCCGACGAGGCCGGCGTCGGCGAGGAGGCGGAGTTCGAGGCGGAAGTGGCGTTCGTCGCCGGTGCGGCCGAGTTCGTGCTCGCGGGGGGCCTGATGGATGGAGGTGGCGAAGTGCTGGTTGCCGCGGCCTCCGCGGCCTCCGCGGGCGATGACGAGGGTGTCGTCTGGGGTGGCGAAGTCGTGGATGAGCTCATTGGTGGCGTCGTCGTAGAGGACGGTGCCGACGGGGACTTCGAGGGTGGTGTTTTCTCCCTGGTAGCCGCTCATGTTGGAGCCGAGGCCGTGGCCGCCGCGCTGGGATTTCCACTCGGGGTTGTAGCGGAAGTGGATGAGGGTGTTGTGGCTGAGGGAGCTGCGCATGAGGATGTCGCCGCCGTGGCCGCCGTCGCCGCCGGAGGGACCGCCGCGGGGGACGAATTTTTCGCGGCGGAAGGCCATGGCGCCGTTGCCGCCGTCGCCGGCTTTGACGCGGATGCGGGCTTCATCGATGAACATTTAGGTAGTTTAGCGGGCGGTGGGGTGGGCGGTGGCTGGGGATGGCGCCTGGCGGTGGGCGGGCGACGGATGGATGGGGTTTTGGGGTGATTTTTCGTCAGGCTTTCACATTTCTCCCGTAGAGTGGGGGCATAGACAAAATTCTGCCCTTTTCCGGTTGTGAGCCTGTGGCGATGGAACTGGTTGGGGGTGCGAAGAGTGGACGAATAACGTTCAGGCGCTGGCAGCGGGTTGCCGGTCATTTTGCTGCGCGCGGCTGAAGATTTTAGGAGCAGTGGATGCAACGGTCCAAGTGGATGGGTGGTTTGACGGGGCGGGCGGCGATTGTGGCGTCGGCGGCGATGTTGGGTTCGGCTGGGATGCGGGCGCAGTCGGTGACGCAGGGCGCGATCACCGGCACGGTGGAGGATGCGACGGGCGCGGCGGTGCCGAAGGCGACGGTGGTGATTGTGAACACCGGGACGAATGCGACGGTGAACCTGACGGCGGACGATAGGGGGTTTTTCAATGCGCCGCTGTTGCAGCCCGGGACGTATAAGGTGACGATCCGCTCGGCGGGGTTTGGGCAGTTTCTGGCGGACCGGGTGACGGTGGAGGTGGGGCAGACGACGACGCTGGAGCCCCGGCTGACGCTGGGGCAGACGGAGCAGACGGTCACGGTGGAGGATACGACGCCGGTGGTGAATACGGAGTCGCCGGACTTCAGCACGGTGCTGGATAACCGGGCGATTACGAATATTCCGGAGAATAACCGGCGGTGGTCGAGCCTGGCGTTGTTGACGCCGGGGGTGGTGTCGGATTCGAGCGGGTTTGGCCTGGTGAGTGTGCGGGGTATCAGCACGCTGCTGAATAACATTGAGATCGACGGCGCAGATGATAACCAGGCGTATTTTTCCGAGGAGCGCGGGCGGACGCGTGAGGCGTATTCGACCTCAGAGGATGCGGTGCGCGAGTTTGCGGTGAATACCGGGGTGTATTCGGCGGAGTATGGGCGGGCAGCCGGGGCGGTGATTAACTCGGTGACGAAGAGCGGAACGAATACGCTGCATGGTGAGGCGTATGTGTATGACCGCGAGAGTAACTGGTCGGCGTTCACGCCGCTGGTGACGAATACGACGGCTACGCCGAGTGGGTCGGGTGGGTACACGTTCAATACGTTTCCGCTGAAGCCGAAGGATTTGCGGAAGATTTATGGCTTCGCTGCGGGCGGTGCGCTGGTGAAGGACAAGTTGTTCTGGTATTACACGTACGATCAGCACTCGCATGTGTTTCCGGGATTTCCTAAGCCCCAGAATCCGGCTACCTTCTTTTCTTTGCCGGATGCGGCGCTGCCTGGAGCGGCGACTTGCAATACGGCTACGGGGTACTTCAATCCAAACGGGGCGACGGGATATTCGTCTGTGGATGCGTCTGCCTGTACGCTGGCTGCGCGCGAGAAGTTGACGAGCTTTGCGGCGGGTGCGAGTGCGTATTCGACAGGATTGGCGGCGCTTCTGCCCGACCTTGGCCCGGTGCCGCGTACCGGCTATCAGGAGATCAACACGCCAAAGCTGGATTTCCAGATTAACCAGAAGGAGCGGTTGAGCCTGCTGTATCACCGGCTGCGTTGGGACTCGCCGGGCGGAGTGCAGACGCAGGCGACTGTACCGTATGCGGACGACACCTTTGGCAACGATTTTGTGAAGCTGGACTATGGTGTGGCGAAGCTTGAGAGCCAGATCACGGGCAGCATCTCGAATGAGGTGGGGTACCAGTATGGGCGCGAGCTGGATGACGAGACCCAGCAGCCCTTCAGCACGTACACGTCGAGCAATCTGACGGGTACGGGTACCTCGGCGGGGAATGTGCCGGAGGTAAATCTGGCTGAGTCGACGAGCGGCGTGTATCTTGGCTCGCCGTATTACTCGTACCGGCTGGCGTATCCGGATGAACGTAAGTGGCAGGTGTTTGACACGGCGTACCTATCGCGCGGCAATCATAGCGTGAAGTTTGGCTTGGACATTCTGCACAACAGTGACCTGATCAATAACCTGTATGAGTCCAATGGCGTGTACACCTACTCGTACATTGGGAATTACCTGGCTGATTTGTACGATAGAACCAACGGCGTTGCGCCGAACTGTAATACGGCGGCATCACAGGCAGCGACGGCGACCGGATCCACGGCGAACGCGACGGGCGCTTACCCTTGCTACTCGTCTTATGTGCAGGGATTTGGTCTTACGCCTGAGTTTGCAATCAATACGACAGATTTTGGGTTCTTTGCGCAGGATAACTGGAAGGTGATGCCGCGGCTGACGCTGGAACTGGGGGTTCGTTACGACTACGAGCAGTTACCGCAGCCGAGCGGGAGCCTGGATTCAGCTTTGAGTGTGGTAAATCCTGCGGGTAAGACGCTGTATGCCTTTACGCCGTACGCCGGATTGACGAACCGTCCGAGTGATAAGAACAATGTCGGGCCGCGTATCGGGTTTGCTTACGACTTTTCAGGAAATGGGCAAACGGTGCTTCGCGGAGGCTATGGCCTGTATTACGGCCGGATGATCAACGCAACCATACTGAATGCGTACCTGAACACCGGCAGCGCGCTGGGCCAGTACACGAGTTCGATCACCAATACGCAGGGCGGGCCGACGCTGGCGAATGTTCTGCCGAACATTGTGAGCAGCACATCGGGAACGGTGACGCAGCCTGCCGGCAGCTTTGCCACGCCGAGCTCCTATTACTTTTCCAAGGACTTCCAGAACCCTGAGGTGCATGAGTTCGATCTTCTGCTGCAACAGCAGGTCGGTAGCAAGGGAGTGCTGGCCATCAGCTATCTTGGCGGACTTGGCCGGGAACTGCCGAACTACCTCAATCTGAACCTGAACCAGGGCACCGAACAGAACGTGACGATCACAGTGGCGCCGTATACGGCGGGTTCTACCAACTGCGGGCCGCTGACTTGCGGACAGCAGGTCACGGTGCCGACCTATGTAAAGGCGACCCCCGCGAGCCCTACGTTCTACTCGGCGTTCAATAATCCAAACTTTGTAGGGTTAACGGAGATCGTGAGCAACGTGAATTCGAGTTACAACGCGTTTGTAGCCGAGTTCAAATCAAAGCCTTATTTTGGGTTTGAAACGGATTTCAGTTACACCTGGTCGCACGCTTTGGATTTCCAGCAGAATGCGAGCACGACGGCGGGCACCGAAGGATGGTATGACCCGTACGGCAACTCGCGCGTGAACTACGGAAATTCGAACTTCAACGTGCCGAATCGGGTGACAGGGTACGTGCTTTACAACTTTCCGAGGATGCACGGTGACAGCTGGGCCAAATACGCCGTCAACGGCTGGAGCCTGAATGAAGATTTTCAGGGCCAGAGCGGTTTGCCTTACTCTTACGGGACCAGCGGTAGCAATTCGTATTATGCCGCGTCTTCGGGATGGAATGGTTCAGGTGGAATCGCCTATGTTCCGGAGTTAGGCCGCAACACCTTGAAGCTGAAGCGGGACCTTGTCGATGATATTCGGGCGATCAAGGCGATTCCGTTCAGTGATCGTTACAACCTGGAGTTGCGGGCCGACTTCTTCAACGTAGCGAACCACCAGAACGTTACTGCCGTGAACACGACGGGGTATTTGTTCTCGAACAACGGTTCCACAAACCCGCTTACGGGGACGGCGACATACCAGTCGACGACCTTCGGCATACCGAACAGCATCAACTCGAGCGGCTTTGAGTACACGCCGAGGGAGATTCAGATTTCGGCGCGATTTGCGTTCTAGCGCTTCACGTTGGATGAGGTTGGCGCTTCGCGTTGGCTGAAATGAGGAGTGGGGGGGGTGGCTGCGGCTGCCCCCCTCTTGTTTTGGGGTCGTGTGACCCGAAGCGGGGATGGTCGGGGGGGTGGGGGGCCCGGGGGGGGGGGGGGGGGGGGGGGGGGGGGGGGTTTTTAGGGTTGGGGAGAGCCTTTGGGCTCTGCCTGGGGTAGTTGACTGGGTGAATCGACGATCTCCTGCTGCGTAGTCAGGAGCCCCGGCTGTCCCTGGGGCGGAGTTCGGGTTGGGTAAGGCGCTTGTCGGCAAACAAGCTGACGCAAAGGATGCGGTGGTCGCGCGGAGGTGCGCGACGGGGTCTCTTGCCTGGCTGGGGCTTTGGCTCTGGGCGGCCGCGGGGGTGTGGGCCGGGTTTGGGGGATCTGCCGGGTGGGGGCAGGGGCTGAGCGGGGTGGTGGTGCAGGGGGAGTTGCGGGATGAGCGGGGGATCGGATCGGGTGGGGCGGAGGTGCGGTTGCGGTCAGTGGCGACCGGACACGCGGTGGTGACGCGGGTGGACCGGGGGGGTGGTTTTGGGTTCCTGGGAGTGGCTCCGGGGGTGTATGTGGGGTCGGTGCGGCTCATGTTTTCGCCGTTCTGGATGGGGCAAGTGCGGGTTGCGGTAGGAATGGACGACGAGCAGGAGCTTTCGCTGCGTGTAAGCAAGGGGGAACTGCTGCCGGCAAAAAGCAACTGGCCTGGGGCTGGCGCAGGCGGGTTGAGCGGAAATGCAGGGACGGGGGTGGAAGATCGCGGCGGGTCCAAAAGCCGGGTTCCACACGTAGGATCTGGATCGCAAGCAGTTCTCCGAGCCGCCTTGGGAGCCTCCGCTGGAGCCTCTGCCACTCCCTTGTGGGAGGACCGGGAAGGGGCGTCGTCGGCTGCGCGGGAGGTAATGTTGGCGGGGGGTGGGTCGGACCAGGATGCGGAGGAGGGGCAGGAGGCGGCGAGTGCGCGGGAGGAGCGGGAAGCCGGGTCGGGAACTGCGGCTGTGCCGGAGGTGAGTTCCGATGGGATGCCCGTGATGGGGAGTGCGCCTATGGTGGATGGGGTGGCGGTGGGGGAGGGTTTTCGCGCGGGTGTGGCTCGGTTAGGGACGGGGTTTGCGCAGGGGAGTGTGGGGCAGATACGAGTGACGCCGCGGAAGTTTTCGGCGCAGACAGGTGGGGCGGCAGGCGGCGCGGACAGGGGAGCGACGCGGGGGGTGGAGGCTGGGACGCGTGGTGGGGTTCATGGGAGTGGCTTCTTCCAGGCGCGGGAGAGTGCGTGGGCGGCGGTAAATCCGTTTGCGGTGGAGACGAGGTATAGCGCGGTGAGTGGGGTTGAGGCGGCGCTGGTGCGGCCGGCGGATTCGGCGCTGCGATTCGGTGGGGCGGTTGGGAGAGCGGTGCGGCTGCCGAAATTGGGGGAGCGATGGCGGTTGGGACTGTTTGCGGCGGCGGAAGGGCGGGAGCAGGTGCAAACCGTCTTTGCGACGCCGGAGACCATGGGTTTTTATGGGCTTTCGACCGAGCAGCGGACCCTTTTGGGAAACCGCGGCGTACATGAGTCGGAAATAGCCGGGGCGCTGGCGTACCTGAGCGGGTTGAGTGGACCGGAGGCATTGCGGGGTGCGCAGTGGACGGGTGTGGGCCGGGTAGATGTGGCGCCGGGACGAGGGGACCGGGTGAGTTTGGGGTATCAGGGGGTACGGTCCCGGGCGCCGGTGACGGCGGGGGCGCAGGTGGCGGACGGGGTGGTGAGCCGGGCGGTGGGAAGTGTGGGGACGAGTTCGATTGGGGTGGACGCGGTGACGGTGCGGTGGTCGCATGCGTGGGGGCCGCGATGGACGAATGAGGTGCGGGGGCAGGTAAGCCGGGACCTGGAGAGCGAGGCGCCGGGGGCAGGAAATGCGGCGGTGCCGGGAATAGGGCCGGGTGGGCTGGCGCCGCAGGTAAGTATTGCGCCGGAGGGGTTCAGCTATGGGACGCCGGCGACGTTGGGACGTGTGGCGTACCCGGATGAGAGGCGGGTTGAGGTGGCGGATACGAGTGTCTGGCGCTTTGGGCGGAACCTGATCACGGTGGGCGGGGACTGGAGCCGGCTGGATGACCGGGTGCTGGGGGCGACGAATGCGGAGGGGTCGTTTTTGTATGACAGCGGGACGACCGGAGGGAAGGATGGCGGGTTGGTGGATTGGATTTCGGATTACACGTACAACGTGCATGCGTATCCGAATGGGGCCTGCCCGAGTGTGACGGCGAGTGTGCATTACTTCTGCTTTCGGAGTTATTCGCAGAGTTTCGTGAAGGAGGAGGTGGAGTTTGAGACGCATGAGGTGGCGGGGTTTGCGGAGGACTCGATGCGGCTGGGAGCGGGGTTGAAGGCGACGGTGGGGGCGCGGTGGGAGTATGAGTTGTTGCCGTTTCCGGTGGCGCCGAATGTAGCTTTGGATTCGACCTTGGCGGAGGTGGGGACGGCGGGGTCGCCGGCCTTTGGGACGACGGCTACTTTTCCGGAGGACCGGAACAACGTGGGGCCGCGGGTGGCGGTGAGTTGGGCTCCGGGAACGACGCGACGGGGAAGGGCGGGGTGGTTTACGGTGCAGGCGGGGTATGGGATGTATTTTGGGCGGCTGCCGGGGGCGACGCTGGCGACGGCGATGACGGAGACGGGGGCGGTGCAGGCTACGACGCGGATTCGGATTACGCCGACGACGGAGGTGGACTGCCCGCAGGTGGCGAATCAGGGTTTTGGGTATCCGTGCGCGTTTAGTTACGCGCCGCTGGGGGTGGCGGCGGTGGCGCCTACGGCGGGGGTGACCGTGTTTGCAAAGCGCTTTCGGCTGCCGGTGGTGCAGCGGGGGATGTTTGCGGTGGAGCGGGAGTTTGGGAAGCGGGTGACGGTGCGGGGGGAGTATGCGTCGGCGTGGGCGGTGCAGTTGCCGGAGACTACGGATCTGAATGTGGCGCCGAGTACGTCGACGGTGAGCTACGTGGTGCAGGGTGGGAATCGTTGGCCGGGGTTGTGGACGGGGCAGAGCTTTCAGGTTCCGTTGTATGGGGCTCGGCGGACGACGAAGTTTGGGCCGGTGACGGCGATTGAGTCGAATGCGAATGCGACGTACCATGCGGGGACGGCGGAGGCAGTTCTGCGGGGGTGGCATGGGTGGGGCGCGCGGGGGAGTTTCACGTTCTCGCGGGCGATCGATTATGGGCCGCAGGTGGGGGCTACGCCGCGGCTGGATGGGCAGTTCGATCCGTTTACGGACGGGTATGACAAGGGAAGGTCGAGTCTGGACCGGCCATGGGGGGCGGCCGGGGCGCTGACGTATCGGAGTTCGTGGGAGAGTGGGGGCGAGTGGGCGCGGCGGGTGTTGGGTGGGTGGGGGATGGCGGCGGTGGGGAGGGCGGGGAGTGGGGCGCCGTACAGTTACGTGATCTTCGGGGGGACGCGGTTGGCGGGAGGGCATGAGTCGGTGAACGGGTCGGGTGGGGCGACGTACCTGCCGACGGTGGGGCGGAATACGCTGCGGTTGCCGATGCGGAGCAAGGTGGATCTGCGGGCGAGTAAGGAGTTGGGGTTGGGGATGGGACGGGGTTGGCGGCTGGGGGTGCATGCGGATGCGTTCAATGCGTTGAACACGGTGAGTGTGTCGCGGGTGGAGACGCGGGCGTTTCTGACGGGAACGGCGGGGAGTGTGGGAGGAATGACGCCGTTGGTGTTTCAGGATGCGGCCGCGGTGGCGAGCGAGGGGGTGTCAACGCCGGCGTTTGGGACAGCGTTGAGTTCAACGACGGGGTTGAGCCGGGAGCGGACGGTGGAGATGGGGGTTCGATTGAGCTTTTGAGGGCTGCAGTGAAATGAGGCTTTTGGAGTGTGCCGAAAGGTGTTGTCAAGGCTGAGACAAAGAAGTAGGTTTGAGCATCCAATGACGGTAAGCAATAAAGTTTCAAGGAAAGTTTCGGCCGTTGGCCGAGGGCTCGGTACGTCATGAACTTGTTGGCCGCTGTGGGCCATCACGCTTACCTTGCAACTGCGGGGATCTTGTTTGCGGGGGCGTGCGGGTTGCCGCTGCCGGTATCCGTGGCGCTTCTGGTGGCGGGGGCTTCCGCGCATGGGGCGGGGTTGAACCTGGGATTGGTGATTTTGTGCGCCCTGCTGGCGGCTCTGGCAGGAGACACCGTGTTGTATCTTGGGGGGCGGCTTACGGGGTGGTGGCTGCTGGGGGTGCTTTGCCGAGTAAGCGTAAACCCGGAGACGTGCATTTTCGGATCGGCGAACTCGTTCTACCGGCGGGGACCGAAGACGCTGCTGTTTGCGAAGTTCATTCCGGGGTTGAGTTCGGTGGCGGCGCCGTTGTCGGGCAGTTTGAATATGCCGCCGCTGCGATTCCTGGGGCTGGATGCGGTGGGGGTGCTGTTGTACACGTCGGCGTGGTCGACGGTGGGATACCTCTTCGCGCCGTTTTTGCGGGACATCATCGGGCTGATGGAGCGGTTAGGGCATATCACGGCGGCGATGGCGGGGGCGGTGGTGGTGCTGTACGTGCTCTGGCTGGTGATGAGCAGTTTGCGGGACACGCGCTTTACGACGGTAGAGCGGATTCAGGCTGCGGAGTTGCATGCGGCGCTTCAAGAAGGCCAGCGGGACCGGATCGTGGTGATCGCCGATGTTCGATCCCATGGGTATTACGATTCGGGGACGCAGCGCATCAAGAATTCAATCCGGGTTGAGCCGAATCGCTTAAAGGAAGAGCTTGCCGCGCTGAGGGAGTTTATGGCGCCGGAGTGCGACATTTACCTGTACTGCTCGTGTGCGCGCGATGCGACGAGTGTGCGGGTGGCCAAGGCGCTGGAGAAGGAAGACTGCAAGACCAAGGTGATCCAAGGTGGCCTGAAGGCCTGGATCCGGGCCGGGGGACCCCTGGAGCCTGTGCCGGAGTCGGATCTGGAGCATTTGCCGCAGTTTGAGTAGGGGCCAACTGAGGTAAGCAGAAGAGCCGTCAGGAGACTGGATACAGATTATGGCCAGTCCACATCGGGTCCGAAGGCGTCTTTAGCAGCCCTTCGCAGGGGACCGAGAAGGCGCCGATTCAGGGAGGGATCGCGCCTGCCTTTCTCTACAAGCTCTTGGCATCTGTCGGACCCACGTGTATGAACTTGTGGACCTTGACTGAAGGAAAGACGCGACGAACCCTGGGCGAACCCGTGTTGAAAAAGTCGAGAGTTTCCTTCCATTCGGCGGCTCTGAACCCGCCGCTTAACTCAGGATCTCCGATGACGAGTGCCGAGCGTGCGCGCAACAGCAGCTCACCCGCTGCCTCGGCGATGACACCGTTCTTTTTATCGATGTGATCGATGCTCTTGAGCCAGTCGTTACAGCGCATGAGGAAGTTGTGCGAGTACAAGCCGAGCAGACAACGCGCCATGGGGGAGGCGGGAAGGTGATCCCATGCGATATGACCATTGACTTCTTCCACGCTGCGCCGGAATCCAGGGAAGATCACACTGGTGTCATGGATCAGGAAGGCGTAGTCAAACTTCCAGCGAAGAGGGGCCTCGTACAGTGCGCTCCACTCCCAGGCGTCATGGGTGCTGAAGGCATAGTCCACGCCGTTCACGACGGTGTCGCTGTTTTCAGAACATCCGTTCACCACAACCTTAATTTGGTTAGGCTTCACTCCTTCCGCATAGAGCTGCGACAAAATGCTCCCCATCGTTTGCTCATAGAACCGCTTACAGGTCGCAATGAGGTAGACGGTTGTCGTACCCCGGGGCAGAGGCGTGGCCGGGATCAGGCATAGCTGCTGGGCAGACCCGGTCGTCTCGGGTTCGTCGCAGAAATGCCCCGTGGGGATGTCACCCATGGATTGCGTCCAGGTAGAGCTAGGAATCCACGTGTTCTTGGCAGTGATGAAGGCAAACGCCTTATCCCCGCTCACTGTTCCATGGATGTAGGGAATCCAGGTTTTTTCATTGGGATGGCCATACCCCGTAACGTGGCCATTCGGTTGCAAAGTAAGCGTGCCAAACGGCTCGATGAGAATACCTTGTCTCAGCTGCTTCACCCGGCCGAAGAGATGCGGCTTCCCAATAAGCCGCTCCATATCTACGCCGCTCGTTGGGGAAGGTACCGTTGCCGGTCGAACCGGCGCACTCTCGTTGGCCGGGGCGTCGCCGTTCTCACTCGTTTGCGGCGTGCCGGCGAGCGTTCCGTTCGTATGCATACCCCCTGTGATGCAGTTCTGTGTATTGAATCCGTTGTGACAGCACCCGTTGGCGACGGCTTGCCCGTTAGGAATGCATGGTGGCTCCAGTGCTCGTGTGGATAGACGGATAGAAAGGCGGGAGCATCGTCGGAGGATCATTGCGGGATGAGAAAGGGCGAAGCAGACCTTCGCCCTTTCACTTCCATGTGGCTGATCTAGTGATTGTGAGGCTTATCTCCGCCACCTCCGCCGTGAGGAGCTTCCGCGGGCGCGGCGTGGGGAGCGGGCGCCGGAGCTGGCCTGGATGCCGGGGCTGCCGGACGCGCCGCGGGAGCGGAATGCTGCTGCACCTGCGGAGCGGGGCGTTGGACTTCGACGTTGGGCCGGGGCGCGGGTTGTGCCTGGGGTTGTGTTGGGCGGGACTGAAAGGTGGGCCGGGCGGTGCTTGGCTGAGTGGGTGTGGGTTGAGAGCGGTTATAGGCCGGGCTGGACTGATTTGGAGTGGGTTGGGAATGATTAAAGGCCGGAGTGGGTTGGTTGGCGGCAGGCTGCGGTCGGTTCACGGCAGGGTTGGCTTGTGTGTTGCGCTCAACGCCTGGGTTTGGGCGTGCGTTGTTGGGTTGGTTTGGCTGGAAGCCGGGACGCGCGGTGTTCCCTGGCTCGCCGGGACGGTTCCCGGCGTTTCCGGGTTGGCCTGGGCTGTTCGGGCGCGTGGACTCGCCTGGTCTATTGGCAAGCGCCGGCTGATTGGGGGTTCCGGGGCGATTGTTGTTGAAAGCCGGCTGCGTGGGAGTGCCGGGACGGTTATTTGCGGCCGCGTTGGGTTCACCAGGGCGATTGTTGTTGAAGCCCGGCTGGTTGGGAGCACCCGGGCGATTATTCAAAGCCGGGTTTGGCGTGCCAGGACGGTTGTTGTTGAAAGCTGGATTGTTCGCGATGGGGTGGTTAAAGGCCTGTTCGCGAGGTGCGGTGGGAATGGCCGCGGTATTGCCGAGAGGACGGACGCCGAAGGCCTGAGCTGGGTGACCACCGTTGGCGGCGAAGAACTGGCTGCGATTGCCGGCAGCGGCGATGCGATTGTCGCGCTGGGCTGCAACTGGAGCGTAGTGGGCCTCGTGCATGGCTGCGATTTCCTGAGGACGCGGCTGGTAGGTCAAGCCGCCGCGGCCGCCGTTATAGCTGACGCGGTTATCCGGATGAGGGCCGTAGGTGTGGTTGTCGTAGACGACGGTGTGGTCGTAGACGTTGTGGATGTTGTTGATGTTCACGTTGGTGACGGCGCGGTTGTAATAGAAGTTGTGGTTGTTCCAGTAACCGCCGAAGTAGCCGGTGCCGATATAGCCGAAGCCGTAATTGACCCCGCCGTAGTAGCCGACGTGAGAACCCCAGTAGCCGCGATGAAAGAGGTAATGGTTGCTGGAGTAGCCCCAGTAGGGCGGGGTCCAGAGGGCGCCGTAGAAGGGCGGGGCGCACCATACGCCGGGAACCCAGTAATAGCCGGTATTGGCGTAGTTCCAATAGCCGGGGGTCCAGAGATCGTTGTCTTGAGGGGCGGGGGGCTGATCGTATTCGGGGAGCGGGGGTGGGGCCTGATTGGTTTCGGCGAGCGCCTGTTCACCGGCTTCTTCCGCGTCGTTGTAGTTATAGTTGGGGCCGTAGCCGCCGGACTGGGCTCCGTCGGTGTACTGGGCGTTCTGGGCCTGGGGGACGGGGTAGTACTGCGTATTGCTGGATCCGGCCGGAGCCTGGCGAATGATGGGCGCGGGCGACTGAGACTCGTAATTCTGGCCGGAGGACTGGGGATTGTAGCTTTCGCTTTGGCCCATCACTTTGGTTTGTCCGTTCGACTGGCCGTCGGTGTACCCGCCGCTATTGCCGCCACTGTACGGCTGGGCCATATTGGCGGCGGCGGGGTCTCCGGCATCCACGGCAGCGGTGTCGGCGGTCTTGCTTTTGCAGCCGGCGAGGGTGAGGGCGAAGGCACCGGTGAGGGCGGCGGCGCGGAGGGCTGGATGCATCTTGTGGCACTCGTTCATAGGGCGTCCTTTGCCGTGTCCCTCAAGTCAGCGGACGATGGCTTCCGATACAGGTGGGATGCAGGGCTGGGTTGGGGCGTGGCCGCTACTTTCCGCACGTTAGTAATGACACGGGTGGGGTAGGTAAGTCGTTGGCCTGCGGCCACTCGATAGAGATAAGATACGCGTATGCGTTTCGGTGCTTCCAAGCGTTTCCGCCATGGCCGCCACGATCGTGGCCGCTGCGCCTGATCCCTGCGCGCCTTCCCTGTTTTCAGCGTACTTCGGACCTGTGCCCGTGGCTGGTTTTGGGGGACAGCAGACGCATGGCCTTTGGAGGCAATACCCAGCGGCTGAAGTCGCTTTTGAGTGAACGTGTTTACGGCATGGCTGAAGCCGTGCCCTTATAGAACGAAAACAAGACCGAAATTTTCAGGAGATTTTGCGATGGCGACGACGACTTCTGTTGGTGGGCACCCGAATACGTTTGAGGCGGCGGCGACGCTCCAGTCCGGTGGAAAGACAGTGCGGTATTACCAGCTGGCGGCGCTGGAGCGGACGATCCAGGGGTTGGCGTTGGCGAAGCTGCCGTTTTCTTTGCGGATCCTGCTGGAAAACCTGGTGCGCCGTGAGGATGGGGTGACGGTAACGGCGGACGATATCCGGTTTCTGGCGTGCTGGCAGCCCAAGGCAGAGCCCTCGCGCGAGATTGCGTATATGCCTGCGCGGGTGTTGATGCAGGACTTCACCGGTGTACCGGCGATTGTGGATCTGGCGGCGATGCGGGATGCAATGAAGGCGCTGGGGGGTGGGCCGGCGGAGGTAGGGAAAATCAATCCGCTGATTCCGGTGGAACTGGTGATCGATCACTCGGTGCAGGTGGATGAGTATGGGACGAAGAATGCGTATGACCTGAATGCGGCGCTGGAGTTCTCGAGGAACAGGGAGCGGTATGCGTTTCTGAAGTGGGGGCAAACGGCGTTTCGGAATTTTTCGGTGGTGCCTCCGGGGATGGGGATTTGCCACCAGGTGAACCTGGAGTACCTGGCGCGGGTGGTGTTTACGACTTCCGCGGAGGAGGGTGGGGAGGTTGTGGCGTCCCCGGACACGCTGGTGGGGACGGACAGCCACACGACCATGGTGAACGGGTTGGGGGTTTTGGGTTGGGGTGTGGGGGGGATTGAGGCCGAGGCGGCGATGCTGGGGCAACCGGTGAGCATGCTGGTACCGCAGGTGGTGGGATTCCGGTTGACGGGCAAGCTGCGGGAGGGAGCGACCGCGACCGACTTGGTGCTGACCGTGACCGAAATGCTGCGGAAGTTGGGCGTGGTGGGCAAGTTTGTGGAGTTTTTTGGGCCGGGGATCAGTGAGTTGCCGCTGGCGGACCGTGCGACGATTGCGAATATGGCGCCGGAGTATGGGGCGACGTGCGGGATCTTTCCGG
>CAXUDN010000094.1:2172-15043 GCA_964249715.1 uncultured Acidobacteriaceae bacterium | reverse complement strand
TGTGGCAGGGGGCGGCGTGGGTCTCGCTGGTGAATGGAAACCAGGAAAATACGCCGGATCAGAGCCCATCTGCCTGGGCGATGTTTGCGGCGCAGGGTGGAGCGGGAGCTACAGGGGCCACGGGAGTAGGTGTAGCTGGGGCTACAGGCTCAACGGGAGTGGCTGGGCCCGCGGGCGCGGTGGGCGCGGCAGGCGCTGCCGGACTCACGGGGGCTACAGGTGTGACTTTCGCAGGGGCGTATTCGCCTTCGACGGGGTATTCGGTAGGCAGCGCCGTAAGTTTCAATGGGAGCAGCTACATTTCCCTGGTGAATAACAACCATGGACAGGCGCCAGACGTATCGCCGAGCTACTGGGGAATCCTGGCTGCGCAGGGAGCGGCTGGGTCGATGGGTGCTGCGGGTTCGATTGGCGCTACTGGCTCAGCCGGGGCAAATGGAGCGGCGGGCGTGGCGGGCGCTGCGGGGGCGACCGGGACGACGGGAGCTCAGGGTGCGATCGGGATGAATTTTCGTGGTGCGTGGAGTACGTCGACGCACTATTCGACCAACGATGCGATTACGTTCGCGGGGTCGACCTATCTGGCGCTGTCTGGCACCAGTAATCAGGAACCTGATCAGTATCCACAGGTTTGGGCGGTGGTGGCGGAGGCCGGTGGGGTTGGGCCTACCGGAGCCGCGGGAGCGACGGGAGCGGCGGCTACGGTGTCAGTTGGGACGGTCACCACGTTGGCCGCGGGTGCGCAGGCGACGGCGACCAACTCGGGGTCGAGCTCGGCGGCGGTGTTGAATTTCGGAATACCGCAGGGCGCGGCTGGGTCCGGAGGAGCAACGGCCAGCACGCAGCCCCAGATGATGGCGATGTATCACGCGGTGAATTACAACTACTCCTATTACGCCGTGAACAGCCCCAGCAGCAGCGCGACGGAGACGGCGCCGGTGCTGGCCTGGATGCCGCGGGCGTGCACGGCTACCCGGCTGGATGTGTATTCGCAGCAGAGCTCGGCGATCCGGGTGACTCTCCGGGTTGGTAGCGCCTCGGCGCTGAACAGCACGGTCCTGACGTGCTCGCCGGCTTCAAACGGAAGCTGCAGCGTGACGGGCTCTGTCCCGGTTACGGCGGGGCAGTTTGTGGATCTGTATGTTCAGTTTGCTTCCGCTACATCGGCCGGGGTGTGGACGGCGGTGGAATGCGATCCGTAGCAGGTGACCTGCAGTTTAAAGCGGTACGGACGCCCTCAAATCCGCAGCAAGGCGCGTGAGGGTCGGTGGATCGAGGGGATTGTCCCCGTTCAGAAGAACTTCCAATTGCTGAGAGATTTCGGTGCCGTGCGGATACCCGAACATGCCGAGGGAGCCGGCGAGCTTATGTGCGATGTTGAAGGCTTCCGTGCGGTCTACGCCGGTGAGGGTACCTGCCTGGGCCTGGAGGGCAACGGCCTCCAGAAAGGCCACGCGCTCTCGAAAGAGCGGGAGGCTCTGTTTCCAGACACGGGTTAATAACTCTGTTGGATCAAAGGGCTCGGGCTGAGCCAAACGCGAGAGGATCGGGGGTCGTTGGCGCGAAGATGTCGAATCCGCGCTTCCTGTCGAGGGCAGATTCGCCATGGGTCATCTCCAGCCGAGCACGCTGGCCATCTGATCGGCCAGGGTTAACGGGTCGAAGGGTTTAAAAAGCACGCCGGAAACGCCCAGATCGGCAAAGCGTCGCTGGTCTACGCCCTGCACCTTCGCAGTGAGCAGGAGCACGGGTATGCGCGAAACGTTGGGTATGGTTTGCATCTGCCGGAAGGTGGTGGGCCCGTCCATTGTGGGCATCATGACATCCATCAGGATGGCGTCAGGTTGCTCGAGGATGGCTTTTTGTATGCCGTCGTTGCCGGAATTGGCGGTACAGACCGTCCATCCAGCGACCGTTTCCAGGGAAAGAGCGGCAACCTCGCGGATGTCGTCTTCGTCATCGATAATCAGGATCCTGCGCACGTTCATCAACCTGGGAAAAGTAGATTGAAATCAAGGAAGAGATTTAAACAGCGGCAGAAATTTCAGCAGATGGAGCATGCAAGTGGTTGACCATGGCCAGCACGAGATTTTCTATCTCTTTTGGCTGGACACGAGCTTTGGTTAGAAACTGGGTTGGGCCGAGGCGCAGCTGCTCCATCTCGTCAGGCGAAACCTCACGTCCCGAGTAGACGACGAGAGGAAGAGTTCGAAGGTTAGGCTGACGGCGCAGCCAGTTTACCAAGGCAAAGCCGCTTCCGTCCGGAAGATTCAGATCCAGTACAAGAAGTTCCGGGGGGTGTGTCTCACAAGAGCGAACAGCCTCATTCAGAGAAGGGGCGTGATCGATACGAAGCCGGCTCTCTCCGATATCGTCCTGAAAGCTGGACAAGACGACAGTGGCCAGGTCTGCGTCGTCTTCGACAAGGAGAATGCGGGCGGGACCGGTGCCTCGGTGGAGGACGCGGCCGAGCTCAGCGAGCAAAATAGTAGGGTTGAAGGGTTTCTGTACCCAGCCCTGGGCTTTGCCGATCAAGGGGGCGCGGGAGCTGTTCATGGTCGCCGGGGAGAGAACACTCAGCACGACGACGGGGATCGAAGCCGTGGCGGGATTACTTCGGAGCGCTTCGATGGTCTCCCAACCGGTAAGGCCGGGCATATACAGGTCCAGGAGAATGGCCTCAATGTGCTGGCGCTCGGCGGTTTGAAGTGCGGCCTGTCCTGAGTCGGCCTCAATGACCTTGTACCCCTGATGGCGGATGTGTTCGGCGACGACATGACGCACGGTGGGATCGTCGTCCACGACGAGGATAGCGCCCTGTCCGGAGATCTCGGTTGAGGGCTGGATGTCCGTTGCAGGATTACGCGGAAGGCGCACGGTAAACGTCGTTCCGGGGCTACCGGGCATGCGAGCGTCGTTGCGCTCTGCCCAGATCTCCCCGCCGTGCTGATGCACGATGCTGCGGCAAATCGCCAGGCCGAGACCGGTTCCGCCTTTTTGGCGCGAATCGGAAGCCTCCACCTGGTGAAAGCGGCCAAAGATGGTTTCGAGTTTATCCCCTGGAACTCCGCGGCCGTGATCCTCAATGCGCACCGTAAGGTCGGTGAGACTGGTGCTGGTTTCGACACGGATCCGTGAGTCCATAGGCGAAAACTTGATGGCGTTCGAGAGCAGATTGGTGAGTACCTGCTGGAGGCGGTCGAGATCGCCCTCGAAGATGACGGTGCCGGCGTGGTGCGCCGAGGAGGTTTCCAGGGTGATATTGGCTTCCTGGGCCATGGCGTTCATAGTCTCTACGGACTGCAGAACCAATTCCCGCAAGGAACAGGGCCGGAGCCGTATGGGTGCATTGCCGGAGTCCATACGTTCTAGGTCGAGGATGTCGTTGATGAGGCGCACGAGACGATCTGTGTTGCTGCTCGCGATGCGGAGGAGGTTGGCCGCGCGGTCGTCGACTTTACCCATGAGACCGGCTGAGAGAAGGCCCAGCGCGCCGCGGATGCTGGTGAGCGGCGTACGCAGTTCGTGGGACACGGTGGAGATGAACTCATCCTTGACCGTGTCGAGCTCTGCGCGCTGGCGCAGGTCCGTTTTGGATTGGACGGCCTCCCGGGTAAGCCGGTCGACCTCAGCCCGTAATTGCCCGGAAGCACGCCGTTCCCGCACCAGGGCGAGGCACAAACCCGCCAGGGCGAGGAGGAGCGCGGCTAATCCGAGAGCGGTAGCAATGTTCATCGGTCGGTGACTAATAGTAATGCATAGACACGCTCGAAAGCATGGCACAAAAGTTACTTAAGTAGCGACCATGGGTGATTTTTTTTGATGCTCAACCAGAGCCAAGATCGCTTCGCTGGCCTGTTCTGTCGCTACTTTCCGGTCAGACCGGGCCTTGGAAGAGAATGCGACGGGTGCTGAGGCGAAGGTAATTTCAGCCCGCAAAGGATGCAGGCCGATGAGGTTCCAGAGGTGCGATGGGAGAGTCTGTTTCCCCCAGGCAACATCGTCGCGTGACGACCGGCCCGCAGCCATGTCCTCGGAGTCTAGAGTGTACTGAATAAATCCAGCAGTAACAGGAGCTTGCACTTCCAGAGCATTTGCCAAAAGGCCACTGTGGAGGGGCAGCAAGGCTACGTCTCCGATGCCGGTTCCACCCTCGGGAAAGAAGACAACGGGAAGACCATCACGAAAGCCCTCCGTCATACCCCCGGCGGCCTGCGCTGCGCTGCCGCCCGCACCGCGTGTGACATACACCGTGCCGGCCATCATGCTGATCCAGCCGATGAGCGGCATGCGCCGGGTTTCGATAGCGGACACGAAGACGCAGGGGCGCAGGGCAGCGTGAAGCAGAATGTCCAGGTAACTAAGGTGGTTACTAATGACTGCACCCGAATTCGGGACAGGACCTTGTGACGCATAGGAAACATTTGCCGCTTTGAGAACCTTGCGGCAGAAGCGGGTAAGCCACTCGGCGCGGGCGCGGCGGGTCTTGGGTCGAGTGACAACAAGGGCCGTAAGCGAGGTGGCGAAGGCCCAGACAATCTTCGCGCCTTGGATCAGCTTGCGGAGGAAGAGCACTCTGTACCTACGATACGGGCCTGTAGGCGGATTGACTTTTTTGATCATGCAGACAATTATTGCGCCGGATGGTACTCAGGGACAGGATCAGCGGAGTGGATCCATGCGGAATAGATCAGGTTTCGGAGCTCGATGGAGCCTGCCGCCAGACGCTCCTCTGTGAACGCCTTCGACTCCGGGGTGCCGGCGTCGGTGAAGCCGCCCGCCTTTTCAAGCTGGTAGGTGCGCTCGACGAGGCTGTTTGTGTGGTGGATGTAATCGAGGTATTGGGTCCACTCATCGGAGAAGGCCTCGGGTTTGCTGGAAGCGACAAGAGGTTCGACATCGGCGGCCTTGATATTCGCGGCAACGAAGACGGACTCAAACTGCGAGTGGATGCGGTGTTCGGTCGTATAGCCGTGCGGGTTGGTCTTTTCGACCCAGCCGTTGTAGTTGATGGTGATGTGGAGGGGCTGGGATCCGTCGGCGACGTAGTGGCCGAGCCAGCCGGCCTCGAAAAGAATGATGTCGCGGACGCCGGAGGCGTCCCCGTTGGTCTTGACGAGGTCGCGGTAGTCGCGGAGGTCGGACTTGAGGCGTTCCCAGACCTCTTCGACCTGCCAGGGTTGCATGCCGACCTTGTCGGGAGCGAGATTGAGCTCGGGGTGTTTCGGCTGGGCGGCGTAGAGGGCCTTGATGAAGTCGTAGCGCAGCTTGGGGAGCATCATCCCGTCGGGACCGCAACCGGGAGAGCCTGCGGCGCAGGGTGTGCCGGCGAGGTCTGCCCATTCCAGGTCGAGAAAGTGGTCGGCAGCCTGGGTGGCGGAGAGTTCGGGTTCGGCGCGGCTGCGCCAGCGGTCGGGTTCCGGGCCGAGGTACTCGATGATGTCGAGGGCGTTGCCGTCGCGGAGGAAGGCGGGGACGTCTTCGGGGAGGTGTTGGACGGCGAGGCGGTTGATCATCATGTGGCCCTCGCGGCCCCAGGCGTGGGCGGGGAGTGTGGGGAGACAGGCGACCAGGCTGGAGGCGACGGCGAGGCGGGTGAGCGAACGCAGCGGAAGCATTGGTAAAAGTATAGTTTGCGGAGAACAAAGGAGGATCAAACGCCGTTTACCGATTGGTGAGAACCTGGTTTACTCCTAAAGGTGCGGCGCAGTAGTTCAGTCCAGGTCGCGTGTCTCAGCGATTCCGATCCAATCGACGACTATCTGAGTTCCCGAGAGCGCAGTGATGCGAGAGCACTGCAGCAGATTGCCGCCCTCGTATTGAAAGGTACGCTCGGTTTCGGGGTCGACGACGAAGATGCCTCCAATGCCCATGCGTTCGTAGTCAGCTAGCTTTTTCAGAAGGCGGGATGTGGTGTCTTCGGGGCTAAGGACTTCAAAAATGGCGATGGGCGGATGCGTGAGGATCTGCTCTACAGAACGGGTGCGATCAAATACGACTACATCAGGAACCCTGTAACGGGTGGGGCTCACCTGAACGCGGAGCTCGCAGCGCACGCGGATGTTCCATTCTCTGGCATGTGTCGCGAACCATTGCTGGATCGCGTACTGCCAGGTGGAGTGATCGTATTCGCCCATGGGCCGCTGTTCTATCTCACCGTCCACGTATTCCGCGTCGGGTTCGTAGTCGGAGCGGAGATACTGCTCGACGGGGATGAGGGCGGTGGTCGCCATGAGGACAGTGTACGCTTGGCCGGAAACGCAAATTCCCCTCCGGAAGGCCAGCAATCGAGTAGACGTTCCGCCGTCAGACGAGCACGGGTTGTTCGGCGAGGACGGGGGAGTTGAAGGCGCGGCGGTAGCGGTCGATGAGGTGGGCAGGGCCGGTGGCTTTGCTGGGATTGTCGGAGAGCTTGATGGTGGGAATGCCGTCCGCGCTGGTGATCTTGCAGACAAGGGAGATGGGACTGAAGGTGTCTTCGGCGGGGTTGGGGTGGCGGGGGTTGCAGTCGCGGAAGTCGTTGGTGAGGAGGGTGCCCCAGCCGGCGGAAAAACGGATGCGGTGGTTGAAATATTCGTGCAGATGGACGATGACGTCGGCATCGAGGCCGTCGGAGGCGATGAGGCGTTTGGCCGCGGGATTTTCGCCGCGGGCGCGAAGCCAGGCGATGTATTCGTCCCCGGCTTCGAAGGGGTCCTTGCTGTCGATGCGCTCTCCGGTCCAGTGGGCGACCCAGTCGGGGGAGTGTTGCAGGAACTGGGTGGTGCCGAAGGTGTCGGGAAGGAGAATAAGGAGTTCGCCGCCATAGCTTCGTTGCCAAAGCTCGAGGACGTTGTATTGCGATTCGCGAAGAGCTTCGTCGGAGATCCGGGATGCCAGCGCGGCCATGACCATGGGAAGCTCGTGAGCGTTGGTTCCGATGGCTTCGAGGTTGTGCTTGTAGGCGAGCGCGGTGTTGGAGGTGCCGGTGAGGCGTGGGCCGAGGGTGGCGGCGAGGGCCCCGACAGCATACTCCTGCCAGAGGAAGCTGTGGCGGCGGCGCGTGCCGAAGTCGGAAAGGCGAAGGCCGTCGACGTGGCGGAGGAGCTCGATCTTGTCCCAGAGGCGGGTCTTCGCGCGGGCGTAGAGGACGTCGAGTTCAAGCTCGCCGAGCTCGGCGAGGGCGGCGCGGGTCTTCATTTCGCTCACGATGGCGAGGGCGTAGACCTCCCACATGGTGACCTCGGACCAGAGGCCGGCAAAGCGGAGGACGAGTTGGCCTTCATGCTCGCTGATTTCATAGCCGGAGAGACGGAAGCTGCGGTCGAGCCAATCGAGGAAGGCGGGCTCGAAGATATGGCGCACGCCATAGAAGGTGTTGCCGGTCAGCCAGACGAGTTCTGAACGCAGGAAGCGCAGTTTGCGGACGTGTTCGAGTTGATCGCGGAGGGCGTCGACGGAAATGCGCTGGGCAAGGCGGACGTGCGTCGTGCGATTGGTGATCTCGCTAGTGACGCGGGTGGTGGGGAAATTCTTCCAGATGAACTGGAGCATGAGGAGCTTGTAAAAGTCCGTGTCGAGGAGCGAGCGGACGATGGGATCGAGCTTCCAGTTGTGATTGTGGGCGCGCTCGGCGAAGTTCACGTTCATGGCTTGTGAGTAAGAGTAGCGGAGCGGAAAGAGGGACTACAACTTCTGTGACAAGGATGCTTGACATGACAAGGGAACTTTACGTAAAGTTTGCTATCACTAAGACTTCGGAAGGACGGCAATGAAGAGCGTAGCGATTAGGCGGATGCGGAACAGGGTAATCGTGCTGATGATAGGGTACGTGGCGGTGTTTCTGGGCGCGTACTGCGTGGTGTATCGAATGCACCCGACAGAATGGGCATTGTGGGGCTATGCAGCTGTTCCTCTGGTCCCGATTGTCGGGATGTTCGTGCAGTTTGGTATCTGGCTGCGCGAGGAGCAGGACGGCTACAAGCGCGAGTTGGCGGTACGGTGCATTTTGTGGGGTGCTGCAGGCGCCATGACGGTTCACTTCTTCGAAGGCTTGCTGCGGATCTTTAGCGGGAGAGGGCAGTTTCCTCCCTTTGCGGAGGTCTGGGTTTTTGCGCTGTTTGCGCTGGGGGCGAAACTGTCGTATCGCGCGGCGAACCGGGCGCCGGACGGTGAATAACCGGTTGCGGGAGCTGCGGGCTGAACATGGGTGGTCGCAGGCGTTTCTGGCGGAGCGGCTGGAGGTTTCGCGGCAGAGTGTGAATGCGATTGAGACGGGGAAGTATGATCCGTCGCTGCCGCTGGCGTTCCGGATTGCGCGTTTGTTCGGATTGCGGATCGAGGAGATTTTTGCTGAAGAGCAGGTAGTGGGAGGAGGACAGTAATGTGCAATGCCATCGTGGAAGAGGTGCGGCAGGATGGTTCTGCCGATGGAAGTTGGGGGACAACAACGAAGCTGCGGCGAGTGCAGGGAGTCGTGCTGATCGCTTTCCTGGGGCTGCAGCAGGGGGCGATCCATCCGGGCAGCTTGCGGGTATGGCCCCGCGAGGTGGAGGCGGTGCTGGCCGGTGCCTGTTTTTTCACACTACTGGCCATCGGATGCACGCTGGCAATGCGATGTGGGAATGAGCAACGGAGAGTGTTGCTGCAGCGGTCGGTGTGGATCGGGGTAGCGATCACGATGGGGTTGGCGTGCGTTGGGGGGTATTGGGAGGTGGCGATGGGCGCTCCCTTCCATGTGCCGCTGTTGGCTGTGCCAGCGTGTCTGGTGGCTGCGACGGCTATGGCGAAGGTGGTTTTGTTTCGCCGGCAGTGGTTTGGGTTGGGCTCTGCTGCGAGGTGACAGATGTCATCCGCGATGGCTGACAAGGGCGACTGTTTCCGCAACGCTGAAGACGCGATGCTGTAGACAGGTTTTGAGAGAACGTGCAGGAGGAGGCGAGATGACGACGTTAGCTGCGGTGATCTGCAAGGTGACTCGATGGGTGATGGTGTTGGCGTTGGTGCTGGGTGGGTTGAGACTGGTGAGCCAAGCGCCGGCGGCGAAAGCGGCGTTTGCCCCGACGCGGTTCACGGTGGTGGACGCGGGCACGGTGGGCAAGCCGGATGTTGTGATGCTTCCGGGGCTGTCGAGTTCGCGGGCGGTGTGGGAGGCTGAGGCGGCGAAGCTGGGGCCGAACTATCGGCTTCACCTGCTGCAAGTGGACGGATTTGCGGGGCTGCCGGCGAGGGTCAATGCGGGGTCGACGGCGCTGCTGCCGGCGCTGGTGGAGGAATTGCATGGCTATATCCAGGCGGGCGGGATGAAGCCTGCGGTGGTGGGGCACTCGCTGGGTGGGCTGCTGACGCTGATGTTGGCGGCAAAGTATCCGGCGGACGTGAGCAAGCTGGTGATTGTGGATGCACTGCCGTTTTATGGATTGTTGTACAGCCCGGATGCAACGGTGGAGGCGGTGAAGCCGTATGCGGAGACGGCACGCAAGCAGATGGCAGGGATGAGCGCGGAGCAATGGGCGGCGATGCAGCCGATGATGGCGGCGCAACTGAGTAACAGTCCGGAAGGGCAGAAGATGGTGGCGGCCGGATCGGCCCAGAGCGACCGTGGCGTTGTGGTGGAGGCCATGGTGGAGGATTTACAGACGGACGTGCGTGCGAGTCTCTCGTCGATCAAAGCGCCGACCCTGGTTTTGTATGAGCACGATGCGACGCTGCAGCAGCCGAACGCGGAGACCTATGCGCAGACCATGAAGACGAGCTACGGGGCGATGCCCAATGCAAAGCTGGTGGAGGTGGATGGGTCGCGGCATTTCATCATGTATGACCAGCCGGTGAAGTTCGATGCGGCGGTGAAGGGGTTCCTGCGGTAGAAGTTGAAAGGGAGCGTAAGCTGACCTTGAGGTGTGGATCTATGGTTGATCTGGACTGGAGTCAATGTTCGGCGGTGGAAAGCGATCCCGAGAAACGGAGTGGCGCGTACGTGTTCAGGGGGACACGTACCCCTGTTTCCGCGATTTTTGAAAATCTCGAAGCTGGCGGAAGTATTGACGAGATCATGGATTGGTTCGGGGTGTCGCGCGAGCAGATCTCTGCGGTGTTGTTGTTTGCTGCCAAGACCCTGGAAGCTCCTGCGGAGCGCAGGGTAGCTGTACCGAATGTTGTTCATGCGCATATTTTTCGATAACGGAACGCCAGCGCCGTTGCTTCGCTTTCTTATGGAGCACAGTGTCAGCCTCACTGCCGAGGCAGGTTGGGAGCGGCTGCGAAATGGGGATTTACTCCGTGTCGCAGAAGATAACGGATATGACCTGCTGCTCACGACTGACAAAAGGATTCGTTACTAGCAGAATTTTATGGGGCGGCGCATTGCGTTGGTCGTGCTTGGAACCAGCAATGGCCTGTGGCGCAGATGTATGTTGCTGAGATTCGGGCCGCGATAGCGGCGGCTGCTCCGGGGAGCTACCAGGAAGTGGCGATCCCATTTCGATTGCCCAGGGGAGAGTCTGACGCTTGAATCATGTCCGAATTTGAAGCATTCTTAGACACTGGGCGACTCCGGATGCGGTTGAGCAGGATGGGTCCTGCGCCTAGGGTCTGTGACTCCGCTTTCACATAAATTCGCATCGCAATAGGTGAGAATAGTTGTGTTCGGCGAGAGTTTGGACTCCGCTGTTGTGTTGAAGGGCGTGGCTGGCTTGCGTTGCGTCTCTATGTCTGAACTTTAGGAATATTTTGGTTTCAAGCGACCTCCTGCAGTGGGAACGAGATGCGTCTCTGGAGAGTGGATGATGGCAACGAAAAAGGAACTGCTGGGTAAGCAGATTGAGCACATCGATATCGCGGCGTACAACGTGGTGCCGATGGTGGATGCGATGAGCAAGATGGCGTATAGCTCGCGGGATCTCGCGCGGGCGGCATCGATCTACGAGATGATGCTGCGGGATACGGAGTGCGGCGTGATTCTGTGCCTGGCTGGGTCGTTAATCTCGGCGGGGTTGCAGAAGGTGATTGTGGATCTGATCCGAAATAACATGGTGGACGCGATTGTGTCGACCGGCGCCAACATTGTGGACCAGGACTTTTTTGAGGCGCTGGGTTTTCGGCATTATGTGGCCGGGGAGGAGTACAAGTACGGCGCGGGCGATGCGGAGCTGAGGGAGCTGATGATCGACCGCATCTACGACACCTTTATCGATGAGGAAGAACTGCGGATTTGCGATGAGACGACGCAGAAGATCATTGATGGGATGAAGCCCGGAGCGTATAGCTCGCGGGAGTATATCCACGAGATGGGGCGTTATCTGAAGGAAAATGGGCGGACGCCGGAGAACGGCAACAGCGATTCGATCGTGTTGGCGGCGTACGAGAAGGGCGTGCCCATTTTTGTGCCGGCGTTCTCGGATTGCTCGTTTGGATTTGGCATTGTGGCGCATCAGCATGCGCGGCAGGGCAAGGCGATGTGCTCCATCGATTCCGGCAAGGACTTCTATGAGTTGACGCAGATCAAGCTGCAGAACCCGACGACGGGGCTGCTGATGATTGGCGGCGGTGTGCCGAAGAACTTCGCGCAGGACATTGTGGTCGCGGCGGACATTCTGGGTGTGGATGCGTCGATGCACAAGTATGCGATCCAGATCACGGTGGCGGATGCGCGGGATGGCGCGCTGAGCGGATCGACGCTGAAAGAAGCCAGTTCGTGGGGCAAGGTGGATCTAACCTGGGAGCAGATGGTGTTTTCAGAGGCGACGATTGCGTTCCCGCTGATTGCCGGGTATGCGTGGCATAAGAACGCGGCCGAGGCACGAACGGCGAAGAATTTCGTGGAAAAGTTGCAGCCGGTCCTGGCGTAGGTCGGGGATCCAGCCGGGTAAGGGAGGCGACCGGACTATGTTCCGCCGTCTCCCTATCCTCTAGCGAGCGCGATTTTGTCGTCTATAGGCGACAATGTTGCCGATCGACTACTTCGCCCGGTACTGTACAGGGGTTAGTTACTCTATGGACCGGGTCAAGCGAACGTGGACGTCTTTACGACCGTAGTCGGGATCGTCATAGCAGGCATCGCGCTCTTTATTGGCTACCGTGTAGGTGTCAAGGACGGCTTTCGTGGGGGATTCCAGAGCGGGCGGACGCTGGAGCGGCAAGTGGCTGTCGATCAGCGGCGGCTTTTGGCGGCGCGCACCGTCCGGGAAGGTGCCGTGCTTCTGCCGGTTCTCGAGCAGAAGGTACTGTCAGCGCGTAGCTTGTCTGCCACGCAGGGTGCAGCCAGGGCCGAGGAACACGAGTTGGTCTCGAGGGTAAGTTCGGCTGAGACCGGCATGCAATTTGATCCGAATGAGGGAAACCAGTTCTAGAGCCGGGTTTCGTCTATTCTGGCGAGCGCCTGGACATGATGCATCACTTGTCCGATCGACCAATCCAGTGATTCGCAGCCACTGACCGTGAGGGTAGCGTGCGTCCGCGAGGGAACAACGTAGAGATCGGCCATGGGTTTGGCAGTGGCTTCCCATTGGGCGCGAATGCTCCCTTCGGTGCGGCCGCGTTCGCGCATGTCGCGGTAGATGCGGCGGTTGAGGCAGATCTCGTTGGGAGCGTCAACGTAGATGGAAAAGCGGTAGAGCGGAAGCAGTTCGGGATAGTGAAGGGCGAGGATTCCTTCGACGATGACGTAGCTGCAGGGCGTAATGGTGGTGGAGGTATCGGGGACGCGGCTGTGGGTTCTGAAGTCGTAGACTGGGCGTTGAATGGCCTCGCCGCGGGCGAGGCAGCGGACGTGCTCGATGAAGAGCTCGGATTCCAGTGAATCAGGGTGATCGAAGTTGCGCTTGTCTCGGCTATCGAGAGGGAATTGGGAGAGGTCGCGGTAATAAAGGTCGAGGGGAAAGAGTGTGGCGTTGAG
>CAXUDN010000094.1:0-2072 GCA_964249715.1 uncultured Acidobacteriaceae bacterium | reverse complement strand
AAACCAGAAAGCCGAACGGGAACGAGCAAAGAATCAGCAACCAGACGAGGGGAGGAGATCTGCCCCTTCTCCGTGCGTTCCTGCCGCCCGAAGCTCAGTGCGAACAGAAGAAACGTCAGGGGCAGCAGAAGGAACAGTACGCCGGCGATGTCGAAGTCCTGCACTGCGTCTCTGTTCGAGAGCTGGTACCACTTGCGTTATGAACGTCAGGAGAGTGCCGCTGCGATTGTTGGAATCAGAGCGGTGAGCAGGGCGGTAAACTGCTTCTCCACGCGAACGCCCGTTTGCATGACTTCTTCGTGGTGGATGGGGGCGTCGCCGAGGCCGGCGGCCATGTTGGTGACTAGGGAGAGGCCGAGGACTTCGAGGCCCATGTGGCGGGCGATGATGGTTTCGTGGACGGTGCTCATGCCGACGAGGTCGGCGCCGAGAGTGCGGAAGGCGCGGATCTCGGCGGGGGTCTCAAAGCTGGGGCCGAGGACGGCGAGATAGACGCCTTCCGGGAGCGAGATTTTGAGCGTGTCGGCGGCCGCGTGGGCGAGGGCACGAAGGCGCTGGGAGTAGGCGGTGGTCATGTCGAAGAAGCGGAGACCGGCGCCTCGGCGTTGCGCGAAGCGGGGCTCGTTGGGGCCGAGGGCGGCGTTTGCGCCGGTGAGATTGATGTGATCGCTGATCGCAACGAGGGTACCCTGCGCGTAAGCGGGGTTAAGGCCGCCGGCGGCGTTGGTGAGGATGAGGGTTTGGCAGCCGAGCAGGCCGAGAACGCGGGTAGGGAAGGTGACCTCCTGCATGGAGTAGCCCTCGTATGCGTGAACACGGCCGGCCATGACGGCTATGGGGGTGTTGGCTACTGTGCCGAGGATGAGCTTGCCGGCGTGGCCTTCGACGGTACTTTGCGGCCAGTGGGGGATCTCGCTGTAGGGAATGGTGGTGGGGTTTTCGACATGGGCGGCGAAGTTGCCGAGGCCGGAGCCGAGAATGAGGCCGAGGGTGGGTTGGGTGGTGTGGTGAGCGCGGATGAAGTTGGCGGCGGTGACGGCGCGGGTGTAGAGATCAGGCATGGGGTCAGCGTTCCCGGTCAAAAAGTTTGGACGAGAGCAGGGCGAGGGCGAAGACATTTGCTTCGTGCGTGCGGCGGATGCGATTCCAGACTAGAAACGCATCTCCGGCAGTTTGTACATGCTGTTGTGCGTTCAATCGTGTCCACCAGCTACTGAGGTCGTAGTCTGCCTCATGGCGGGCTTCCTGAAGCCGGATAAAGGCCTGCGAGAGCATTTGGAGATTGGGTGAGATTTGCGCATTCAGAACAGCCCGAATCTCGCGCGGGGGCAGTGCAGCAGAGAACATCCCTGCGACCTTCTTCATCTCGCCGTGGTCGAACCAGCGTTGAATGCGAAAACTCGCTGCTTCCGTGAGGCTTGGACCGACAATCGCGGTGGCCTCAGTGGTGAATAGATGGAAGAGGGCATAGTAAGAGGTTGAGACTGATCGTCTCAATGTGGCTTGACGCGGCCGCCGTGTCTCCCTCGAAGCGCGAGGTGTTCCGCCACTCCAAGGAGTTCTTGCGGTAAATTCACGCGGCTTGGTCGAGCCTGGTATAGGCAAAGCCACCTATTTCTCCGTTGAAGAGCGCGCTCGTGACCTCGAATATGAACTGCGTAAGCCTTTTGATATCAGCAGTCTTGATGGCTATGTCCTTTTTGACTGTGAATGTTAAGAAGACTGCAGGATCTCCAGTGTGGTCTACACCATACTTGGGCTCGACGGCCTCGATTTCAGGGGGAAGCGCAAAGTCCGAAAGGATCTTCTGAACGCGCTCACGGTTGATTTCTGCATTGAGCTGTTGCGATTCCATGCCCTTTAGTATAGACACCCCGAGCGCGAATCGAGTCTACCGAGGAAGCAGCATGCTGACGATGGAGGCGCTCATGAGGTTGGCCATGGTGCCGGCGAGCATGGCGCGTAGGCCGAGTCTGGCGAGTTCGTTGCGGCGGTTGGGGATGAGCGCGCCGATGCCGCCGATCTGCATGCCGACGGAGCCGATGTTGGCGAAGCCGCAGAGGGCGAAGGTG